>JANLIJ010000161.1 GCA_024653575.1 Candidatus Kaiserbacteria bacterium | reverse complement strand
AGCACCTTTCCAATAGCAACACTCACCGTGAGCGGTTCTGTACCTCTGTTCGAGCTTCCGTTTGAGTAGGTAACGTCCATAGCACCTGAGGTTGTCTGAGTGTTCTCAATAATCCATGCGACACTCGTCTGCCCAGAGGGTGTCGTTGCGCCTGCCTCAATGAAGTAAGAAACGTACCCGATACTTGAAAGCCATACCTCATGCCCAAATTCATCCGTACCAATGAGCGCACTTCCGACACGCCGTTGCGCATGAATGAAAGCACGAGAAAGACTTCCAATTGCTGTAATTGCTTCTGTTTCAGTCGTTCCGGCATTGGTGTATGTATGTTCACTTCGTTGTACTATCCAATTCGGGCCAGTAAATTCAACAACTGCATAACTGACGAGGACAGCATCGCTTCCTGTGTCACCGCGAGTAAAGATTGGCTCATCAGTTGCATCATTCCACGCTGTGGTAGATTGAAGCGCGTTATAATTTGAACGAGCAGTATCAGGACTCATTTGACCTGTAATAAAAACTACCACGTCTGCATCATCAGCAACTCCAGAGACCGCAGTGCCTGTTGCGGTGAGACTCGTTGATCCATAGGTCACCACTGATTGGCTCCTGACAATCATTTCATTATCAGCCCCTGGTGAACCAATGAACTCAACTATTTCCCAAGATACACGTGTATTGTTTATTGCAGTGGCTGGTCGCTGAAAAGTTATTGATGATAGAATGTTTCCAGGATTTAGGATATACGCTGTCACGTCATCTGTATTTTGAGTTCCTGTAAGCGTACTTCCAGCGCCGGTGTAATGAGAATTGGTAATACGAATAAATGCATTTGACGCCGATGATGGCGCAACGTAATCAACGCCCGCAGTAATGGTCGCCGACGTTCCGGTAACAGTCACCGTACCACGCTGTATCTCAAAGTCACGTTCTGGTGATGTGGTGAGTTCCGCATAACTCACGTACTCATTAAGTGGGACCTCGGTTGTGGAAACACGGAAGCAATATGATGTATCATACCCTGCGTCAATTGTTTGCTGAAGTGAATACTCCGTCTCAATAAATTGAGACGATGTAATCGTCGTTGAAGCGACACTGCCTGAGGTATCCTTCACCGCACTGTTTGGTGTAAGAAAGGTCGTATTTTCATTCGTAACACCGCCTGCTCCAACAGCGATATCGGTTGTATTATTCCCGTCGGTAAGGTTCACGGAGTTATATAAATCAAACGCTCCACCAGTATCAGCGACATTCGTCCACGAGCCAATCGCACTACAATTGGTAATCTTTGTACCGTACTCAAGCGTTAATGCACGTGAAGCTGATGTAATGGCACCTTCATTGGATACCTGCACACGAAGACGCACTGGCGTTGTCTGTGCAATGTTAGTGATGGGCATATCCTCAACACCTCCGGTCATTGAAGTTGCCACTACCTCGCTTCCGTTGTCATTGCGCCAATGATAATGCATTTGTGTAAGAACTGCTCCGACGAGTGATGTAGCACCAGTGATATTACGATCAATCGATGGCCCCACCGAGCCTCCACCCGAAACGATAACATTTACTGAAGGGTCAGTAAGGAGAATATCAACAGTTTTACCATTTTGCGCAGTCGCAGTTGTATCGAGCACTATATACACACACATGGTCGCAGTGGTACTTATAGTGACACTCCCACTGAACGTAGACGTGCCATTTGCTAATGAGAATCCATCCGTATCGGTTGAGCCAAATTGTAATTCTCCACCACCATAAGACTCACTTGCGCAATTGTAGGGTGAGCTTGTATCAAGGTCGTAGTACAGCTTGATATTGTCGAGGTCTGCTTGCGCATCGGCTGTGCCACTTGCGGTTATCGTTATGTCTGTGACATTTCGTGAACTACTATTCTCCGTGATGACATATGAACCTCCCACATAAAAGTTTGTGGCGGGGATATTTGCTGATGCCATTTGTGTCCCTGTTGCGGTCACTGCCACATCTGCAGCAATATTCGTGCGTGGGTACTGGCTGTATGCGTAGATGGGATTACCTGCATCGGTCACGCGGAAGCAGTACGTACTTCCCTCCGGCGCAGTCGATGTTGCCCGAATAGAATATTCGAATTCAACATACTGTGTCGTTGAAAGTAGAATGTTTCCTGTTTGTGATGACGTATCTCTCACACCACCGTTTGGTGTAAGAAAAGTAGTATTTTCGTTTGTAACACCTCCCGTTGCAACAGCAATGTTTGTCGTATTTGCTCCATCTGCAAGATTTACAGTATTGAGCATATCAAATATACCGCCTGTCGAGCCCACGTCCGTCCATCCAGTAGCGTTTTGGCATGTGTCAGTAAGCTCGGCGTACTCAAGCCGATATTGCATGTTTGGTGTTGAGCTCCCACCTTCATTTGAAACTTCAATGCGAAGACGTGCGTTTGTTCCTGGCTGAAACGCTGTATACGAAGTATCTTCCACGCCTCCAGTCTTCGACGTTGCGGTCGTCTCACTTCCATTGTCATTACGCCAGTGGTAGTGCATCTGTGTCGGCATGTCATTCAGCACATTTGTTGTGCCTGAAATAGTAACAGAAGTCGCAGGCACCACCTCGCCTGACGTAACTCCCACATCACTCGATGGGTTCGCGATTGAGATTTCTATGGTCTCACCGCTCGCCACTGAGTCCACAATGTCAGTTGTTACGTACACACACATCGCAGATGTTGTACTCACAGCGACACTTGAACCGGTAAAGGCTGAGACCCCGTCTGCTCCTGAAAACCCATTCGTGTCAGTTGCCCCAAATCGACTCTCTGTACCATCAAATGAAATACTAGCGCAGTCGTATGGAACTGTAGAATCCATTTCGTAATAGAGCTTGATGTTCGTAAGCTCGGCACTTGCATCAACAGTTCCGCTCTCAGTCAGAGTGATGCTCGTGACATCACGCGTATCAACCGAATCGAGAAAGGAAAACACGCCACCAAGATACACATTTGTTGAGCTTGCATACGCGGTCACTGTCTGACTTCCCGTCGAGGAGACGCCAATACCAGTGAATAGATCTGCTATTGTGTCTCCATAGACATAATCTTCCGTAGCTTCGTACCATGTGCCATATATTCGCTCTGAGTTTGCATTATTAAAATCAACTCCATATATATCATCTGCCCCGGCAGTATTTACGGGTCCTTGCTCAACGTCCCACGTTGTCATTCCGTCAGTCGATTTTTTCCAGTACACATTTCCAGTCCCTGCGGTGCCCGCTGTCGTGCGTGCTGAGTAACCCACATATACATCCTCTGTTACAGTATCGAGTGCGATGGTGACACCAGTAATGGCCCTTGTAGTTCCTCCATTAACTATGACCGCTGTTTTAGTTGCCCATGCGCTTCCACTGTAGTAGGCAGTTCTCACTGCATCGTCAGTACCAAGTGTTGCATTATTAGCGGTATAGGCAAGGTAAACGACACCAGGTGTTGTGGAGCTCACCGTCGCCGCAAGCCCACCATCATACGTCAAATTATCAGTTGCATTTGCATCAACTGCCGTCCATGACGCAGACCATGTTGTATTATTCCAAATTTTTGTGCGAATGTCTTCAAGTGAGATGTCGCGATTAATGAGCATGATGTCACCACTTGCGAGTGGAACGAGCAGATTGTAATCATTTGCAAGATCCATCGGGTTAGTCCCTGTCTCTGTCCAGCTCGTTGCAACACCACAGTTTGATGAACACTCAACGACGTATGAATCACTTGCATCACTCATAGCAAGATAGACGGTGCCATCAGTCCCCTTAGTTATTGTTGGAAGGTTTGAACCAAGAACAAATGTCGCGATGCTATTACTGCTGTTTGTTACCGCATCAATAGGACTTGCACCCTTAAGAAGAGTATCACTCGATGCGGTGTCAAGATTATTGTAAAAGAGATCATCAAGTGATGTGTCCTTTGTGACGATATGGATAATGCTTCCTGTGTCCCCTGGTGTCCACTTGTCGTACCATACGGTGATGTTGACGCAATCTGTCTGAGCATCGACAGTCACTGCAGTATTCCAATTTACTCCACCGTCAGTCGTCTTACTGTATACACATATGCCAGTGCCGTCTCGATAAAATTTATACCCAGTTTGGTCGTCGGTAAAAACTGTTTGCGACCCGCTTTGAAGATGCGATGTTGACGATATGTTGACGGCTGTATCCACCGAGACCTGTGCGGCCTCTACCTTTTGAATATGTCCCAAAATGAAACCATCACCAAAACTGCCGATGACAATCGCCATGAGAAGATACAGGGAAAGAGCAACTCTAAAACCCTGGAGTTTTTTTATAATACCTCCTTGCATTTCCTCTTAATTATCGCGTACTTACTCCTCAGAAACAATCATTTCCTGTGCAAGAGTAGTACTTGCAATTGGCTCTACATATGTTGTAACAATGATATCCTCAATGTGTGAGGTGTCGACACTATCTACTGTAATAATGGCTGGAACAATAACGTCAGTTGACGATGTCGCAGTGGGCCCTTCTACAGTCTCGAGTGTTGTGGTACCAAACTCAATGGCGTTTGGTGTAATGAATAAATCTGTGTCGCTTGGGGTACTTGTACCAACAGCATCTGGTAACGGTTCATCTCCACCACCATCGTCCTCTGTCTTTGGTTTCAGTTGGGTGATGATTGTCACAAGCGCACGCTCCTCACCAGTCTGATCTGGATCTGGAATTTCTTCAGGTAGATTCACTGGGGATGAACCAAGGGCAATCACCTTACCACTCTTGAGGTCATATCCCTTTGTTTCAACATCACCAGTCATCTGTTTTGAATCATACACAAGTACAAAACGTGGATTCTCGATAGAGCCTCCTGATTTATCATCAATAGTTGCAGTTGTTCTTGAACGAATGTCATACACCTTCATAACCCAGGCACTGTTCTCAAATGATTGCCACACGACATATGCTCCATTTACGCTTGGTGTGATGTCATTAATGGTATTGTCGGTAAGCATAGTAAGTTCGCCACCTTCAAAAAAGAATATCTCCCAATCATTTCCCACCCATCCCTGCCACACAGTTGCGCTACCAAAGCGGTTTGGCTCCATATTGTTAAATCGATCGTTCGTTAGTTGGGTCTCTTCTTCTTTATCAAAATCAAAAGAGATGATTTGGTACCGGCCATCAATGAGACGATGCCACACAGCAGTATTTGAGACTTCATCATAGTACGGTGCATCATCATCATACTGATTGCTCGTGAGAGGGCTAATTTCACTATCTTTTTCAACATAAATCTCCTTATCCCCCTCAATGTCAATGGCTGAAAAAATACGGTCAGTATGAATAATCTCAGGTGCATGTTCAGCTTTTACACAATAAAATGTTCCATCGCCTGCAGTAGTGCATTCATTTTCTGCAAACGAGAATTTATTGCTGTCATTGGTAAGTGTATTTACCATAATTACATTTTCTGTGTCAGAAGAAGTTGCGACTGCGTGGACTTTCGACTCTTCATCAGAAATATCATTTTCCTCTTCAGTGTCTGAAATAGTCTCTTCGGTTTCATTGACTTGCTCCTCATCAATGTCCCCGACCTGTTCTCCATCAGTTTCCTCAAGCAATTCTTCCACTGTCTCATCAATGATTTCAATATCTTCGACCTCGTCTGATGTATTTGAAGCTTCCTCAGCCACCTCCGTATCGATAGCCTCATCAGACACTGCCTCTGTGTTTTCCTCAATTACTTCTACATCAGCAATATCACCTTCCTCAGTTACCGCATTTCCGCTTGTATCTGAACTTGTAATTTCTTCAACAGGTACTGGGTCTTCGCCACTTTGTGTAGCATCATAAAGTACTGTATCTGAATCACCTTGAGTTAATTCTGATTTATTATGTTCATCAATAACACTTCCTATAGCAACGTCCTCAATTAAGTCTTGTTGCTCGCTTTCGACTACCTGCTCTTCTGTTTCTGGTACCAGATCAACGAAGTCAGGCACAACACTTTCTTCAACAGAAGTGACCGTAGGTTCGTCCATCACAATCTCATCAGCAAAAAGTGGCGCAAGCGGTAAAAACACCATCACCATGAGGAGTGACAGTGAAATAGCACTGTATATCAGATATGCAAAACCGCGTAGGTCTTTGTGTGCCGTATTCATTACGTACCGTTTTCTATTCATACTCTACGTACAAACACACTTTCAGGGACTCTTTTGCCGTACGAGTTTACCCAATGTGCCTGTATATACAATAGTAACAACTAATCCCAGCACTATCCACACATTTATCAACAGCTCTAGGTTAGTACGTGGTGCTTAGTAACTTAGTACATAATTTTTAATACTTAGTGCTAAGTTCTAAGTACTAGGCACTACCCACTATCGAAGGAAAGAATCTGCAAGAAGTATCGAAAAATCTCTAAAAGTCATTTTTCCGTCATGATTAAAATCATACATATTCGTTCGTGTAAGCCACGCAGTCATAAAGTCACTAATGTCGCCCAAATCAACGTCTCCATCGCCATCGGTATCGGTCACAAGAGAAATGGTTGCCTCACCCGATATAACTCCACGATCATCACCAAGCACCGCAATTTTGAGTTCATTATGTTCTGATTCTACTGCAGTTACCGGAGTTCCGAGGCCATCCCCCGCAATAAATTCAGTTCCGCTCACAAAGAACCGTGCTTCACCGGCCTCTTTGGCGCGCACTTTAATTCGCGCAACCTCATGCTCACCAAGGAAGCCCTTCCTGAAGGTACCACCACGCAAATATATTTTTCCGTTCTCCGCGTATGGGTTCTCTGTCCAAAGTGTTATGACCGATGTTCCGGTATCAATCGCAAGCACATCAAGTGTCTTTTCAGAATATGATATTACCAGGTCAATTGCATTGATTGGAACGTGTGCAGAAATTGAAACATCAATGAAAAATTCTTGGTCGCGGGAAATGGTAGTCAATGGAGAACTGATGGTGACGTATGAGCTGTTCTCCGTTGCGATGGATGCGAGGCCAGCAAAGATTGTAGCGATGACCACAATTGGAAAAGCATATCGAACAGTATCAAATTTTCTGTCTCTTGGTCGTATTGAAAATAAGAGCAAAAATTTTTGTATCATAGACAACTAACTAGGGCACCTTCAAGGCATCTCTCTTTTCGTCTATTTGCCTATCGTGAACAGTAAGAAGTTCAGCAATCTCCTGTGCCTCATGGACAAGATCTTGTACTCGAGCACTCTGAACTAATGACCCCTGCATGAGCGCCGTAATGATTTCCTCCTGTAACACCCTCTGTTCAGTGAGAAGGTCGCTCCGTTCCTGCTCAAGTGTGACGAGAGCATTCCAATCAGCTATACGGTACGAGGTTGAGTCATGTGAGGTGAGGAGAAGGAGGAATTTCACTGTTTCAGAGTAATTCTGAAACTCTTGCTCGAGCTTTGATACCATGAGCGCCTTTCGTTCTGCATAAAAACCACCACATGCGTCTTCAAGATTTTGCAGTGTCAACAACTCCTTTCCGTTGAGTTCTGAGAGACGGACAAGTAATGATTCAAATTCTGGTCTCCGTGAGCAGTCAGCAATAATCTTAGTAACAATTTCATCTGCGCCGTTCCTGTCTGTAATATCAGCAAGTTCCTGCAGGCGCATTTCCTTCAACTCGAGCGAAGCCCGCAATGATGTTTCTAATTCACGCTGATTAAAGTGAACAAGCCACACACCTACGAGAATTGTAACAACAAAAAACAAGAGGGCTGACGCGATGACTGCATGGTTTTGAATTCTATCTTTCATTTTATTTGATTACACCTTCTATATCCTCAATTTCCTTTCCAATCTTCTTCCGTGCAAGTGAAAGATCATCCTCAATCTTTGCAATTAATTCTGATTCTGCTTTTGTTAATTTATTTTTGCGTGATTCTTTGAGTTCTGTCACATGTTCATGGAGATTCTTCACCAAACCATCGAACTCAAGAGTCAAACGCTCCTCAGCCTCAAGGGTTTCCTTTCGCACACGTCGCTTCCACACAATGAGTTTGTGCCAAAGATACCACGTCCCAAAAAGCAATACGAGTATAAGACTGACCGCAGGCACCAGCACTGAGAGGATGCTCACTACTACCGAACCAATTGCAATGTACCCCGGGACTTCAACAATGAGGCGTATCTCGTCTGACTCTTCACTCATACTGCCAAACGAATCTGTTGCAATAGCTCGTATGACATAGACACCTTCTATGAACGGCCCATCTGGAATAAAGATGAACTCACCACTATCGTTGCTCGTGACTGTATAGGTACGCGTGCCCTCATCTGCATTTGCAATACGAGCACCACTTGCTTCACTGACAGTAATCGCTACTGATGACTGCGGGCGTGTCTTACCCTTAATTGCTGGAATTACCTCAGTATTGACTCTCGTTGGATAATCAATAAAAATAGGTTTTTCAAACGTTGAAACTGTCAAGGAATAATTTGCGACTGTTGAATTGCCTGCACTATCAAAAGCCTCAACAGTAATCGTGTGGTATCCGGGCAAAAGTTGGTCAAGTGCATATTTACTTGTCTGCTCTAGATCCTTAAAATCAAGTGGGTCTTTGCCATCAATTTGGATTCTATAGTTAAGGAGCGGTGAGGTGTCCTCAGCGGTAAACACGAGAACCCGTTTTGGGTTGCTCAAGTTTTCCCCATCTTCTTCGCTCACGACAAAATTCTTTGGGGTCTCTGTATCGACTGAAAGTTTGAAGTGAGTAATTTTGCCCCACCCCTCACCGTTTTTGAATTGAATATGAAAGTATGAAGTTCCTTCAGGCAAATCCTCAATCGTCTTTTCAGTAATTGGTTCGTCATAGACTTTTGTCGGGACAGTGCCCGCATTGTCATCAAGAATTACACGAACTGCAGTAACGTCATCAGGGAGTGTCCACGCGAGATTGGCACTCTTCTCTTTGTACCAAACAGATTCGTCTGGATGCGTGCTCGAGGTAACAACTGGAGCTTTTGGTGTATTTGCAGGAGGAATGTATTCAGGAGCAGGACTGACACTCTCTGCAGCAATCGTATATGTGCCACCGTTCATTGCAGTGAGTACATTTGTCCCCATTCCGTCAGCTGCGAGCGCAGAGCCATTTGAAAAAGTCACCTTTGGTGTTCCCGCGCCGAGTGATCTAAATGTGATTACAGCAATTGAACCACTGGCACCTTTGTATCCTGAAGGAGAACCGCCACTGAATGTGATTGTTCCCCGCGCGTTAGAAAAAGATGGCTCCTCAGTCCATAGATTAAAGATGGAACTCGCTCGAGATATCGATACAACCTGTAGTTCTTGCGGACTGAATGAAAGTTGACCATCTGCAGCGTTCACGGGTTTTCCTTCAGTGTTCAGAACAATGGACACCGTAAAAGATTTTCCCGCCGAATAAACACCTGTATTCGGGTTTAGTTTAAGTACCGCAGCTTCAGCAGTATTTGAAAAAGGAAACAAGCACAGACAGGTGATTGAAAGCAAGAGGACACGCCATGTAGTGTGATTACTCATTATCAATTTTATTAGAGTTTTCAAGAACACGCTGCCGCCGTTTCCACAACCCATACACAATGAGTGTACTAAGCAATCCAATTACACCAACGGCAACAATGGTTGTGATCAGTGCATCCTGCGACATGCTTCGTAAGGCAGTATCGGGGACAAGAGTTGCGATGCGCTCATTTCCTGCTTTATCGATAGCCTTTATACGAATAGTACTGTTGAGCGTTTGGTCCTCGAGTACATAAGGACTCTCTACCCGTACCCATGGTGCGTCTGCCCTTCCCCATGCGAAGGCAAAGAATTCTGAAAATGGCTCTTCCATTATTTCATAGTGATCAATACCTGACTGTTTGTCACTGGAATTGAATACAACAAAATATCGTCCACTAAAAGCTGTGTCATCTTTTGTTAAAGTGATACTAAAATCTGACGGCAAATCAGCGTCTCCTCCAACATCACTCCTCCATGTATCAGAAACGTTTGTCCCTGGGGTACTCATTAAATTAATGAGCGCGTCCTGCAGTTTTGTGTCAGCATTTGTTCCATACCCATCATGAAGAAGCACTTGCACGTTCTCATCCACCCAAACACGTGCTGACTGGCTGTCTCCACCTCCTATACTAAAGCCGGGTGAGCGGAATACGAGTTTCAAGATAACATTGGTGAGACTTGGGTCTCCAGGAATGCGACCACAGTATCCGCCAGGAATACCCCCAGCAAATTTAATAGTATGCGCTGATTCATCGATAACGGGATCCTCAACCCATATATTCAAAATAGAGTCTCCCCTCGAAATATCAACCGCACGAACGGACTCGTCATAGTGGACAGTGGCGTCAATAGTGTTGATACACTCCCCTTCATCAGTATCGAGCCTGAGTGAAAGTGTAACGCTATCACCTCTATACACATCAGTACTTGCGGGGTCAAAATAGAGAAGTGCTCCATGCACAGCAAGAGGTTGTACTAAGAATAACAATGCAAACCAAAAACCCTGAATGAAAAATGTCCACCTCATATATATAAACATAGTATAGCAAGAGTTTGCGTGCACTCACATGCATGGAGGGTGTATAAAAAATCGTGGGACGAGCTAGGAAACTAGGAATTGGGTCACTCATATTTTGTGTCGTCGCACCATGCTGGACTATGAATTGCGTTGGAGTGATGCGTCACAAAATTTATTAGGAATAAAATTTTGCGACGGGCTCAGAAAATATAGTCGCTGTATGGGGCGCATCAGCGCACCATGCTGAACTATAAATTGCGTTGGAGTGATGCGTCACAAAATTTATTAGGAATAAAATTTTGTTATGGTCTCCTTTTTCATTGTGAAAGAAAAAGGAGACAGACCAGAAGTTATAGTCGCTTCGCTCGTTAACTTCTAGGCCACGGCCTCGAAAAATATGTCGCTTCGCTCCTTATTTTTTGGGCACCCGTCATCGTGGGACGAGCCGGATTTTTCATTTTCTCGATGGCAGAGCCATCGAGAAAATGAAAAACCCGTCTCGTGGTGGGAGATAGGGTTTTTCACACTCTTAGTCTGTTGCTTAGAACGTCGGCGTTGCTACGTAGCGAAGTGTCGTTGTATAGTCGTCACCCGCTTCTTGCAATGCTGATATTTGAACTTGATAACCGACTCGTGTAGCACCTGAACCAGCTGTAAGGCCGTCAGCTGGGCCATCGTGGCCCATAACTGCGATAGGTGTCGTACTTCCTGATACCCACGTGTCACTTGAAAATTCAACGGCACGAGATGTTGACGCATAGTCCTCTGAGGTAATACCCCAGTGTCCATACGTATCAGGGTTTGCAATTAATGTTGCTGGTCCCTGCCACGCTGTTGGCGTTGCAGTATCTGCACCATCAATGAATCCATCGATAGTTGCACCAGTTGTTGATTGCAAATCACCGGTCTGCTGTATCGTCACCGTATAGCCTTGTGAGGCGTTAGTGGCGACAGTGAGATCATGTGCAAGTGTACGTGATGTTCCCACTGGAAGTGTTCCAAATGGAAGTGTTGTCGGTGTTGATGTAGCGATTGTTGTAGTAGGGCTTCCATTTACAGTTTGTAGAGGATTAACTCCGGTAACTGAAAATGTGAGTGACGTATCGACACTCGCTGACACGGTAACCTGATCAACAATTGCAACACGCATCTGTCCTGAGTCCTGCATTGTCCCCGCAACATCAATTGCATAGGACGTTGTAGCACTTGGATTCACGATTCGAATCGTACCACCAGTTGCATTTGATCCAATCTTCACAACAATTGCTGTTGAAGATCCGACTCCTGCATCTGTAGGTGTGGTAAATGTAATCGCGTCAGTCCCCAAACCCGCAACTCCCCATTGACCAGCCACTGATGCACCATCTACGATCGTTTGATCGGCAGCAGCTACACTGAGGTCTACATCGTTGATTGTCACCGCTGAGGTGTCAAACTGTGATGCGAAGGTCACGGTAAAGTTTTGTCCGATTGTCATACCATTTAGCGTAGTAAAGGCAATCGTGTGGTTTGAGGTCACTGATGGTGCTGAATTACTCAGCGTATCACTTGCGTTCGTGATTGATGCCGCCTCCGCTTGGAGGAGTAATGCTGGGAGGCCTGTACTCCAAAGGAATAGTGCCAAACCAACCGACATCGCAACAGCCTGAAGAGTTCGCACGGTCTTTTCCGTGTGAATCATAGGCTTTACGTTGTATTAATCAATACATTGACTCTGAATAATGAGTAGTGCTTAACTGGTGCTCTTTCCAGTATATATTTGTGCACTCCGTAAACATGAGAGTCTCCACCTCCCTAATGTTTACTATCAATGTACTACGCCCACCAGACAGTGCTCGGCTGTAAGCACTTGCGGCATGAACGTGTCCAACCGGCGACACACACTCCTCACATGAATGGATTGTGTACCCCCAATAGGCGTACTTACATTCTAGCGCACCCTGAAATTTTTATGAGCAAGTTATACACAAAGTTAGTATTAGTATTTAGTATGAGTATCAGTATTTAAAGGCAACGACTGCAATTATACATAAGAGTTAGCACTTAGTGATTGGTGATTAGCGTTTGGTTCGTAGCATTTAGTGGTTGTGTTTTCGTATACTCCATACTTATACTAAATACTTATACTCGATTAGCCTGTCCAATTGAAGAGGAGGATAGAGAAATCTTCAAGTCCTACCTTACCATTTTGATTTATATCCGCTGGCGGGTTTGAGTTACCACCTGGTGTTCCCCACCAGAAAATGAGAATCGAGAAGTCGATAAGATTAACCTTTCCATCTCTATTCAAATCTGAATTATTTGTCGCCTTCCCCTCCACACCAACTGAAAGTGCAAGTGACGTACCGTAGGGGCTCTGGGTCTTTAATGATCCAGAACCAGAGACAAATCTGGCCTTGAGTGTGTGCGCACTCACCGACAACGAGCCAGTATTGAGTTCAAGTGACCACTTACCGGTAGAATCAGATGTCGTCGTAAATGTCTTTGTACCACTATCGACGACCACTTCTACTGTAGAGTCAGGCATTGTCTGTCCACTCACCGTGACAACCTCACCGGGGTTCACAACTGCTTTAGAAACACGTATCGTTGGTGGAATGAGAATTCCATTAAGACTCGTTACAGCACCCTGTGTCACGTCAAAAGTGGTATTTACGGTGAGTGAACGTGTACCTGATGAATCTGTCGCCCAGAATCCGAAGGATGCTGTTCCCGGGTCTGTCTCAACGTTGAATTGAAATTCTCCTCTACTGTTAGTACGCACCGTTCCAACTGAAGTCCCGTCGATGAGTATCGTAACTGTTGTATTTAAAAACGCTTTTCCTTGAATTGATACCTGTGTGTCACCGAGCACAGCATCTCGACCACCACTACCTGAACTTCCTCCACCACCAGATGACCCTCCACCGCTATTCGCAGTCTCACGACTACAGTCAGCGGCGCAAAAATCAGCATCTATATTATTTGCATCATCACAAACCTCAGCATGAATTGTCTGAAGGATGCCATCACCACAGTATGGACCATAGAGACATTCAGTACCGCACTGTCTTCCTGCAATTGTTGTGCTGTACGAACCGACCTCACCAGGCACATCGCACTCTTCTCCAGAGTTTATGAGGGAATCACCACAAATACTCACAAAGACTGTTGTTGTCGAGACTGAAATCTGTGCATGTGCACTTTTCGAACCAGAACAAAACAACACAAACAATAAGAGCAGGCAAAGGTGTAGCGAGAAATTATTTATTTTCATACTATCTCCTCCTTCTTTTTGCACGAACGAGGATAGCGAGTGGGATTGTAATAAAGAACAAAATTGGAACTATTACTGAGAGTTTGTGTGCGAGAGATAGACCGAGGAAGCCAAAGCCTGCCGTCTGGAGTGTACCGTACGGGAGCACACTAAGGTTGACCTCACCACTCAGTTTTGTATCATCACCATTTTTAATTTCAAACCTCGCAAGGTAACTTCCTGAAGGAAGCTTGGTTGGCAACTCTGCTATTACTGACTTTGTGGCAAATGGTTCTACTTGTTCAATCTTTCCCTTTTTATGAGCCTCTTCAAGTAATACATTTCCTGATTTATCATATATTCTAAAGACTACGTCAGATGGTGCAATTGGTACATTCCCAATGTTCTCAATGAACATCTCAAAAGTAATCTTTCCTGGATAATAGAGCCACCCAACCTTATGCCCCTCATTGAGATCTGAGACACCAATTTTTCTAACTTTAAAATCTTTAATCTTTTTATCAATAACAGTGATATCAACATCAATCTGTGCACCGAGTGAAATGCTCACCGCGCCTCCCTGTACTTTGTCATCAGTTGCGCCTGTCTTAATTCTGATGTTCCCTGAATACTGCTTAAAATCAGCATCGTCAGGAACAGTGACCTTTACGGTCATCGGTACCTTCTGCTCACCTCTTGGCAAAACAAACTCATTTCCTTCATTGATTACAAACCACTCATTGACGCCAGGGACATCAATACTTACTGTTGCTTTCAGGTCTGTTGTAGGGTCACTGCGCACAAGATAAATCGTTTGTTCATATACTGAATTCCGTGTAAGACTTACATTCGATACATAAGGCGGAGTCACACCAAAGCCAGCATACAGTGCATGCACATTAAAAAAAAGTACTGCAATTATAATCAGGAATGAGCGAAAAAACTTCATTATGTAAATGCAGATATGCGAAGTCATATCTGTTCCTTAATTATCAAATACTTGCGCCATAAACGCAAGAACCCACGCTGTATAAACGTGGGTTCTTTTAAGAAAATTTATTTTACTGCCACTCAGCAGTTTCTCCAATTATTGCAGTGAATGTATTCTCCCCTGTGTAATCTCCAGCAAATGTAATTGAGCCTGGGACTCGTATACCCCAGTAGGCATTGGCGGTTGCTGGTGTTGACGTTGAAGTTGACTTGAGTACATTGATTTCAACTTCCTGAGGGGTTGTTGAGGAAAGCGACACACCAGCTGCATAACTTGTGGTACTTGTCGCGAATACCTGTTCACTCTCAGGGATTGTTGATGTTGCTGAAGGCGCACATGGTGATGCGGTTGTATATGTCGTACACATAGACTCCCCTTGAACATCCTTATCGAGACCGACATTACCTGTAGCAGAAATCGTTGTCGTTGCTATAAGAGGATCAGTCTGTTGTCCTGGTTCAAGTGCGCCGTATGGAATTGAGAGTGTATTGAGCGCAAATGCGAGCAGTGGTTGAACATCAACCCCAACTGAACTCTCACCAAACGAGCCTATTGCTGAATCGTCGTCTATCCCACGAACCTGAGATCTCCACTCGTCAGTTGAATAGAATGTGGACGTCGCATTGCCTGTTGGATCTGCAATGTACCAAAGTGGGAATGTACAGTCCCATGTCATGTCCGTGTCCCCAGAGCCTGAGCATGTGCCAGCATTTGATGTACATGATAGATTCCAAGTTGTGGTAGCTACTGCGCTTGTATAGCAGTTATTCGCATCATAATCACCTGCTACGATACATGTTGTAGAACTATTTCCAGTAGGTGTTCTATACACACTTAAGTCATAACTTGCAATTTCATCTGCTGGACCACCGCCTGCTGCATCACAACTATTGTTATCTGCTGTGGTAAAGGAAAGCGTAAAGCCTGTCGTTTCACCTGACTCTGTGGTGAGAATAATGTCAGTTGTCGTTGCCTGTACCAATGAAACAGTTGCTCCCGAGACTGTCGGCGCCACATTGTTTACTGATAGAGTTGAATCTGTATCCTGAGCACCGCCAGTAGCCTCAAAACCATGGTTGTCAGTCACATATCCGAATGCACTATAGTTCTGGTCCTGTGTTGGGATAACAATTGTGTATGAAGCTGTGGCATCGGATGCAACACTCACTGTTGACGTGGCAAGCGTTGTACCAGTACACGCATTTGTTGTTGTATTAAATCCAGAGCTTGCACAGACTGTGAGGAAAACAGTATCAGGTGAACCAGATGTGTCTGAATCAGACGAAGTACTTGTGAAGGTAACAGTCTGCCCAGGGTCAGCCGGTGAATTATCGTTAAAGATTGTGAAGGCTGGTCTGTGATTTACTTCAAATGGAGAAGAGTTGGTTGCATTTGTTCCCTGCGTATACGTAGCGCTACACCTTGGTGTTCCTGAGTTGTCATCACAAATCCACGCGTACCATGCATTTGACTCAGCCCATGCACTGAGTGTTGTGGTCGCTGCAGTTGCAAGTGTACCACTTGTGGTTGACGCTGAAACTGCCCACTGTACTCCTGCTGAACAGGCTGGCGCAGCACTTGAATTTGGTGTCGGCGAGGCGTTTGTACTACATATCAGAAGATAATATGGCTCACTGTTTGAGTCTGTACCAATTGCAACCCAGGAAACTACATCACCGGCATTTGTTGGATTCCCCTGTGAAGACTCAACGAGCTCTGTCGAGGAGGCAGTCCATGCTGGTGGCGTGTTGAGTACCGTAACAGAAGTTGTCGCTGTGCTCTGCGCATCTGCCTGTTTGATTTTATTTTCACCAATGTTGAAAATAAAAATTACTGCAAAAGCGACTACTCCAATAAGTGTGGTATACACAGTTATTTTACCTGCCGTCTGTAAATGATCTGTGTTATATGACATACAATATATATGAACTTGTTTACTACAATTTTACGTTATGTTGATAAGAAAAAGCGTGAGTTATACACAGGTAGCTACTCATAGCGAATAGCGTCGAGTGGATTGAGTAATGAGGCTCTTCTGGCTGGGAAGATTCCGGTCAAATACCCCACAACTGCTGAGAATATTGCAATAAAGAGAAGGAACCACACAGGGAACGAAAAGAGGTTTACCGAGGTACCACCGAACTGACTCGCTGCAATGTTCAACATGATATTCACAGCAAATCCCAAAGTTACCCCCATAACTATCCCACTCACTCCCCCGAGAAAACCAACAACAATTGACTCAGAAACGAAGAGTGACTTGATATCACTTGGAGAAGCACCAATTGTTCTCATGATACCAATTTCCTTGGTCCGCTCGAGGAGCGTCACCGTCATAGTATTGAACATACCAATTGCGGATACGAGGAGCGCGATACCTCCAAATGTTGCGAGTACCACCTGAATTCCCTGAAAAATCTTCGATGCCTGCTCGACAGTCTTTGAAAGTGCTGTCACTCGGTACCCTTCCTTAATGAGTTCCTCTTCTGCCAATGCAAGAAATTGGTTTGAAACGACCTTAACCTGTGCCCTGTCGTACTCCTCAATCCCGACATAGTTCTTGAGTTCAGGCAACATCATGAGTACATTGAGCACTCCTTCCTCCTTTGTGATTCCCTTCACTCGATATTTCTTCTCAATATTAATCTCTGTAATAAGTTCACTGTTTTCCGTATCGGGAACGAGGAGTCTAAAAGTGACTTCTTGACCAATAAATGCTTTTGGATCTTCAACACCAAAGAGCTTTAATACCGCTGGGGAAAGCATTATTTCATTGCCGTTTGCAATATCCTCTTCAACAAAGGCAGTACCGTTTGATGCGGTTATACCTGCATAGCGAAGATACGCTGGCTCTGCACCCTGAATGAACACGTTACCCGTAAGACCCTTATAGGTAATAAGTGCTGGATAGCGCGCAAGAGGTGCTGCGTCCTCAATATATTCATTCTCTTCAAATTTCTGAATAACATCGTCGGTGATAGAGAGGTTCTTCGCTCCTGTTGCGGATACACCAAGAGAAAGGAGACTGTCCCCGAAGACAATCTGTTCCAAAATGATTTGTTGCAAACCAAAGCCGAGTCCCACGAGCACCACGACAGCACCAGTACCCACACCCATACCAAGAATCGTCAGCCATGTACGGAGTGGATTTGTTTTAAAGGCTCTCGTCGAAAGACGAGCAAGATCAGCAACTTGCATAGGTGTCTAAATAATAAATGAGAAACGAGAAATAAGATACGTTTTTAATACACACAAAAGTGTTTACCTACGTCTCCACCCCCACCGGCACAATGTCTACCGAGACGGTGTCCGTGAGTGGTGCTCCACCGAGTGGGTTTGGACAGGAGAGCGTGTACGTACTGCGGGCGGGTATAGTGGCGTTCAGTGAGCCTATGGAGTCTCCGTCTGCGGTGATGAGGTTCGGTCCTTCACTGTATGCGGTGAGGGTACAGAGTGCTTCATTGCCATTCTTCGTGTCCCAGGTGAGGGTGACGGTGCCGTCTTTCTCCACGGTGCGTCTGTTGACGGTGAGTATGGGGTTCTCGGGTGGGTTGACACAGGAATTTGTATTCTGTGTCCATGCGCCGTTTGTGCAGGAGTAGTTACATGTTCCTAAAGATATACACGCACCTGCATTTCCTCCTGAGGGTGTGTCGGGGAGGAAGCAATCATTGATGGACGTCAGGGCGCAGGGATTAGGAGGTGTTGGAGGAGAAACAACAATATCTGTCCACGGACCACAATTATTAGTTTCGTTAGATTCAGTTATTACTCCTCCACCAAGAGATGTCGTACCGTCAGCACAAGCACGCATAGAATATGTTCCTGCCGACATGAAGGTGTGTGATACTGTTGCATTACGTGTATCACCCGCATTCACTGGGCTCATTGTAGTAGCTGGTAAATCAATGACGGTACCACCACCATTCGGAGCAGTTGCAACCTGGAAGAAGTTTGAAAAATCAGTAACCAGTGCACTGGTGGTAAAACCGTTATACACAATTGCAGTACCCGCCAAACCACCATACCCATTAATATTGGTTGCAATTGCATAAGTATTTGCACCGTTTTGGCCATAGTTTCCTCCAGTTCCACCATACAAGGGAGTGTACCCTGCGTTAAATGGACATCCATACTGGTATGCTGAATTACCACCCAGACCACCGCCAGTACTTCCAGCAGAGCCATTTGTTCCAACACACCAATTTGAAAAATCACCACCTGCGATATTTCCCTTTAAACCACCGCTTCCTGGAAGACTGCCAGCACCTCCACCTCCACCTCCACCATATGAACCTACGTAAGCCCAAGATCCGGCACCACCGCCACCACCTCCAAGAATTGTTCCCGAAGTATTATCTAACTTCACATCAAGATTCAGCGAGAGAGCGTTGCCTCCGTTTTCTCCATTTGTAGCAGAATTAGGAGAGACAAATGTTGACCCTTGATTTGTCCCCCTCCCCCCATTCCCTCCTGCCCCAATGATAGAACCCCTATTAACTATATTTATACTCGTACCAACCGGAAAGATCCCTGTAGTCATTGCTGGTTGTGCTGTTGATAGCGAACCTACACTGACACCTGGATTAACAGTCAGACATATTGGCTGACCCGCCACCCATCCTGCGGTATCTGCAGCGGTACGCATATTATAATTTTTTGTATCGCTCGAAATTGTGAGCTGTAAGCACGAACCTCCAAATTCGCTCGTGGACACTCCTCCAATATTCATTATCGCAGAAGAGAATGTTGTCGGTGTATTGACGGGAGTTGTTAATGGTGTAACAGGTCCTGCGGTAAGATCAGCCAATGTTGAAATGTAACTCCCACTGAAATTAATCGTATTACCTGACGTGAGTGTAAAACTCTGCGTTGCAGGAGTAGTATACCCTGGCACACTACCCCACATAATCGTGTATGTCCCAACTGGTTTATTTGAATTTGTCTGAGATGTCCCATTTCCTGTTATGGTCTCAGGTCCAGTAATTGTCCATGAGGCACCAGATAGATTTGATGAAACATTAATTGTTCCGAGATCAATGCTATATCGATATCGTATAATAACAATCCCAGAACCACCTGAAGTGAGAGATGCTCCACCACCACCAGTCCCATTGACGCCTGGAGTCGCTCCAGAACCACCGCCACCTATTCCCCCTTGGTATGAACAGCCACCACCGCCACCAGCATAATAAGTTAAGATACCACTAATTGACGAAGCTGAACCCGGACCCCCAATACCAGTTCCGCCAATCCATTTAGCATTACTTCCAACACCACCAGCGCCACCTCCCCCGGCACAACCGTTTACCCCCATACCCGTTGCCCCAGTTCCACCTGAGTTACCCTGACCTGCGATACCAGTACCGGGAGCGGAATACCCAACGTATGGGCCACCTCCACCGCCTGACCCCCCAGATAATGCTGATGAACTGCCTCCTCCAGCACCACCTCCATTCGTGACAAAACCTAATGCTGATGAATTCTCTCCATTATTTGTCATTACTCCTCCTGAACCTATTGTGATTGGATAAACACCAACAGGCAATGAGACGATTGTCCCAGATAACAATCCACCTGCCCCACCGCCAGAACTAATTCCAAAGCCTCCACCACCCCCTCCACCACCCCCTACAACTAAGTATTCCACATTACTTAGGATTGTATTTATAACAAAGGAACCAGATGAGTTAAAAGTCTCAACAACATACCCACCTACGTACGCTGGTGATGATCGTGGATTTAATCCTGAAGAATCTGTATAAGTTATTGTCCCTCCTGAAGCAAACGACACACTCGGTGCTATGAGCAATAATGTAAAAATTATAAAGACAGCGCGTAGTGTGTTCATTTTTTCAAAATACTAATACTCACCTGTGATTTTGCCATGCCTGCACCAAGTTCACCAATGGTTACATTAACTTCTTCATTTTCCTTTGTTGCATATAGCGAGGACACCATATCACTCTCATACCTATTTAAAACATTCCACCCTTGATCTTTGAGAAAATCCTCATACAGAATATAGTTTTCTTTTACATTCAGTGCCGAAGGGAAAACCACAGACAATTGCTTCTGTTCTGGGTATTCGAGGCTATAGCTCTGTTCAAACATCACCCCTCCCTCAACTGGAATATCGGCGACAAAACCATCAGGTACACTCGCACCAAAATCTGTCCTCATTGGTTCAAGAAGAGATTTTTGTAATTCTTCCGTATTTTCATTATTGACTATCGGCGGCACCTTTACTACTGTTCGCTCAGATATTTGCTGGAAACCATACAGTGTCATACCCAAGACAAAAATAGAAAATCCCACAAGAGTAACGTATCGTGGGTGACGTTCGGTGAACACACGAAATGTTGGGAACATAGTACAAGTAGTATAACAATGTATGTAGATACTATCTCGGTGAGATGGGGACACAAGCCATAACAATTATGTTTATTACGCCTTGTAGCTCACATCAACACCGAGGGCGATGAGTTTCTCCATGTACCGCGCCATATCATCAGCGAGATCTTCTTTGAGGTGAAGGCCACCATCCTTGGTGAGCGCCATGAGTTCTCTATGGAAATCTTTATCTCCCGTGACGCCGGAGAGCCTGTCAGCAATCATCGTAGTAAGGTTTGCCTCCATTACTTTTGTGAGTGGAATGTGATGATTTTCTAGAAGATACTCGCGCACGCGTTCAGCGAATTTATGTTGCGAAAAGAATGCCGCATCGGAATCATTGTCACTTCTGAAACGCTTAATATCTGCTGACTGCTTCACGATAGAGACCGAAGCACTCGCCATATGCTCTGCTGTTTTCCTCTCTATTCCTACCCCACCTTCGTCATACTTTTTCACCAGTGCATCGATAAATAGTTTTTTGTGAATCTTTCCATTTATAAGAAGGCTGATAGCTTTCTCGATACGAATAAGTTGGTTGAATGAATAATCTTGCGTTAAAAAATTGGTAAGACTTTTTACACGAAGGGTGTCTATAGAGTCGTAGGGAAAAAGACGCGCAAGCAGTTCGAGTTCAGTTACAATAGTCTCACCTTCACGAACGGGTTTAATTTGCTTTCTCTGAGGATTCACCACCTCACGCACAATGAATCCATCCTTGAGGTAGTACACACGATGAGCGTATGAGAGGTGAGCTGCATTGTGTGAGACCATGATAATGGTGCGTTGATCAAAGGTGTTAATTTCGTCAATCTTATCCATAACCTGCTGTGTCGATGTGCTATCGAGGTTCCCTGTTGGTTCATCAGCGAGTAGAATCTGCGGATCGTTCACCATGGAACGCGCTACAGAGACACGCTGTTGCTGTCCTCCTGAGAGCATTGAGGGAATCTTATCGGATACGTGACCAACACCAAACCTGTCGAGCAACATTTGTGCCCTTCGTTCGCGTGTCGCTTTATTTGCATCACAAAAAATCATGGGAAGCGCAACATTATCGAGCACCGAGAGGGAGCCAATGAGATTGAATGACTGAAAAATAATTCCCATGACATATCTCTGGAAGTAGACGCGCTCCTGTGGGGGATATGAGTAAATATCATCGCCTCGTATAAGTAATGTCCCATCACCCGGTGGAAGTGAACCCTGTATGGCGTACATGAGTGTTGACTTTCCACAACCCGATGGTCCAAAGAGAATAATATACTCGCCCTCGTAAATGTCAGTGTTTACACCCTGAAGCGCCTTAAATTCATTCGACTTCCCCTTATTATAGGTGATGTCAAGGTTCCTACATATAATGAGTGGTTTTGACATAATAAATTAGATACAGGATAGAGAATATGGAATATAGAATATAGCAACGCTTCGCGTTGCATATGTTATATTTTTTATTTTTTCTATTCTATATTCCATATCCTATATTTTCTATTCTATATTCTACCCGCCAACGTTCTTAACCCATCCGAAGGTGCTTTCGAAGTTCTCAATAATGATATCAATAATATTTTTCTCTTGAATTGGTGTGAAGAGCACGTAGTTCTCAGATTTCACCGAGTTCCCCGCATCATCTGCACATTCGAGCCAAAATTGGTATACCGTTGCAGGAGCAAACTCCACAATCACCTCAACGTGCTGTGCTGTAAAACCACTGTCCTTTGAGTCAATGACTGTTGGATCAATACCTCCTGATATACCTTCGCGATATGAAAGCGCACAATGTGCAGGCTCGTCGGTGAGCCACTCTATAATAGTTTGAATACGAGACTCACCACCAGGGAAAATGGTCGATTCGTTGGTCACGTTACTAATGATTGGTGGCGCAGTATCCTTCACCGTAACGAAAGTGATTGGGTTACTCTTTACTCTGTCCCCTCCTGCATTTTCAGCGATAACAAAGGCAACGTAGCGCGTTCCAAGTGTAAGGTCAGAGATTCTCATCTGATGCGTCGAGGCAAGTGTTGGTCGCCCAATCGAGTTTTGCGCACCCGTTGTGAGGTCTTGATATTCAATGAGCGCCTTCGCGGGGACGGTAGTGTCCCACGCAAGCGTCGCAGAGTTTTCCTCAACTTTCAATATATGCAAGTTCTTTATATCGGGTAGTGATGCTTTCGTTCTAAAGGTGTAATCTCGACTCGTGCCGGTAATATCATAACTGTCCTTTGAACGAACTTGGAAGTGATACTCGGTATATGGTTCGAGACCAATGATGCGCACCTCGTGGTCAGTCGTATCGGCATCAGTGCTTGCTTGAGAGAATTCATACTGTTCAGGAATGTATGTATCAGATGATGAAAAGCGAACCTCAGAGCTTGCAGCTCTGTCTGTTGTCCATTTCACAATTGCGCTTGTGGTCTCTGTAACAACGGTTGGAGGACCGACGATGGTAAGGTCCTCAGTAATGCCCTGAATCGCCTTCACGGTCTCATTGAGAATTTCCTGAAGTGTCTCGGGTGACTGGATTTGCTGAATCTGTTCAACAATTTCTTGCGTTGTCTGTGATTGTGTTTGCACTGTCTGACTCGTCTCTGTCTGTGTCTCACTTCCCTTTCCTGAATCACTTCCTGACTCGGGGTTGCCTTCAGTGAGCACCTTATAGTTTGCAGAAATCCCTTGGTTACCATCCTCATCAGACGAAACTACGCGGAAGTAGTAGGTACGACCAGGCTCAAGATTATCGAGTGTCACTGAGTGTTCCGTACGGTTTGCCTCAGGAATACGCACAATTCCATAGTCCTCCTGAAGTCCATAGTTTATGGTTGAGTCTGCATCCTCATCGGTCACCCACGTCACGGTAACAGTGTCCTCCGCAACGTTCGTAATCTGAACATTCGTAATATCAGGTGGGACAGTGTCAGCTGCACGCACGACAGGCATAACCTGCACATAGTATGCAATCACAAAGAGCGTCAAAATCGCTGTGGAAAGCGAACGAATCATACCTCTATAGTAAATAAGAAATAAGAAATAAGAAACTAGCTCAATCGGATAACTTTAAACTCATCTCACACCTGACCACATTTTGTGATTGATTTTATATATCTCCAATTGCGTAGAAAATATTTGTACCTGTATGCGGTGTACCTGCGACTCCAAATGGAATTGCAATACCCCAGAAAATATCGTCAGTAACCGATGGTGTTGTTGAGGCAGGTTTTGCCAAATCAATTTTGTAGTTAATTGATGTAGTTCCCAGTGAACTACAATAGACACATGAACTATAACTAAATGTCGATGTCGCAAAGTGTTGCTGTGTCACTGGTATAGCGGATGACCCTCCATCAGTGAGATCTGTTCCTTCAATTGAAATATCGAGGTTACCATTACCAATATTTTCAAGTGTCGTTGTTGCATTGTATGCCCCTGTATCAGAATTTACTGCGAGGGCTCCGTAGTCAATACTACTATCCATCGAGATGGCACGAAGCGTGATGAGGTCAGGTGAATACGAAGTATTTGTTGCTACCGCACCACCCAAATCAGTCACCTCAAGATACGCAGTCCATGCATCACCATCATCCGGCGAAAATATATCGGTCGGATTCGCGTGGTAGTAAACGTCCGCATAACACGCGATATCACATGAATCACCACCACAATTGGTGTAACTGCAACTACCTCCCGTCGTCGTCATACGATAGCAGTTGTTGTTATCGATCGAGCAACCATACCCAACACCATTTTCAGGACCGTTCTGATAGAACGTAGTCGTTGCAGCCCCGAGATCGGTGTACCCATTCAAATCAGTAACGGTGCCCGTCGCATACACGCGCGTCGTGGTACCTGGCAAAAGTGTGATGTCATTGCTGTCATTAAAGACAAGCGAGGTAATATTTGGTGTAAATCGGAGACCGAGCTCAGCAACCTGAGCATATGAGTCGAGGTCAATCCCCTCATTTGAAACTCTGAAACAGTAGTTTGAATCAGTAACATTTACGGTAGGCGTTATCACATACTCAAGTTCCGTATATTCATCATCGTTAAGTGTGATGTTGCTCGTATTGTTACTTGCATCCTCAACAATTTGGCCGTAGGTGAATGTGCCGGCACCGCCCAGAACATCTGTTGTCGATGCAAGATTTGTAAACTGTGAGGATGACACCATACAGATATCACTCGTGCCGCAGCTTGCGATGTTCGGTACTTCGACATATGTCGCATAATTTACTGCTTCACAGCTCGGCGAAGCTCCCTTCGGCGCAAACTCAATTTCATAATTTTGATTTGCGACGGTCAGGCCTGTATTCTCAACAAGGAAACGGATACGCGCACTGTCACCGACATCAACACCCGTTGCAGTAGTATTGAGTGGCGCAAGCCATGTCGCTCCACCAGGTACCTGTTCAAACCCAAAGGTTGTCGTTGGCGTTGTCGCTGTAAGTGTACGACTCGAATATATATCCCATCCTCCGTTTTGGAACCAGAATGTAAACCCAACTCCTCCCTGTGTATATGACGCATCGGTCGCTGACGTTGTCGCAACGACAGTGCCATTTCTTGAAACGGTCACCCCAATGGAATCGTCTGTCGCCCAATCAATTTCAACCTCATGCCATCCTGTTGCATACGTTATCGTCGTCGATGCGAGAATCGTACCCGATGTGTCATTGTAATCAACGTCCTTTGCGAGTGATACACGGTCAGTACCGAAGAGCTCAAGACATACCGCATAGTTTAAATTATTACTTCCTGGTGACTGCACACCAAAGAGCGTACAGGTCTCATCTCCTGACCCCGCGGTGGTGCTGATGTACTGCATGTAGCGAATTGTTTGTCCCTGTGAGACCGTCACATCATTTCTATATATACCGTCAGTTGCCTTCGCACTCTCGTTTCCAGTGGCATCGAGGCCATTGGTTCTCTCATACGCGTATGTTCCATCAACAGCGAAGATACTCGTGTCACCCGAATATTCTGCAATTCCTCCATCCTCAAACGTATCTATATATGCAAACGTACTCGTCGCACTTCCGTCACTCACTGCACCGTTGCCGTAGTACATATAGACCTCAGTATCAGTCGATGTGGCAAGCGTTGGTACCTTCACCCAGACGGTCGCCTGTGAACTTGCGCTATATGTTTCAGTAAAGTGATTAAGTGGTGTTACACCATCACTGCTCGTGAAGCGCACGTCATCAAAGTCAGCCTGCATATCAGCATCATAGGTCACCGTCAATTTAACAACCGCATCTGTGTATGCAATAGCATCAGCGTTTGTAACGGTAACTCGCTTGCGTTTGCCCCAATCCAAATCAAACCACTCAGAGTTAGGGACACCTTCACCCCCGTCATCGTTCCTCCACCGATATCCCGATTGCTGTGTAAGGAGACAGGTGCTGTTACTCCACCTGAGAGAACCACAGTCATCACCCCCATCATTGTCGAATGCTTCCCCACTGAGGTTGCCGGTATGACTTACAAACGTCCACGCACTTGGTGTTGTGCCAACAAGATTTATGTTATAGCCAGTAATCGCAGATGTCGTTGCAAATGATGCACCAGTAACGACAAGCCCCGCGTTGTGATTGAGCGTTGTCGATGAGAGTGTGATGAGCGAACCACCATTCTGCGCAAGCGTGAAGTTACCTTCAGTAAGTGAGGTGATTGTGGTGGTGCCTGATAGAGTAAGACCTTCAGCTCCCATATTTGTGAAACTATAATACTGGGCGTTGAGTGTACCCCCCATAATGTTCACTCCATATGTACCTGACCCCTGATTGTTTATTGTCGTATCAAAACCTGCAGTTCCAACAATATCAAGACTACCGCCTGTAAGTGTTGTCGTTGCACCATTTGCCATATAAACAAACGCCTGACGAGAGGAGCCCCCGAGTGCCGTACCATCAAAATCAGTTGCATAACTCCAATAATCAGCACCTGTTCTTCGTACGTAGTTACCAAAGATATAGAGTGAACCACTCACTCCCGCATGGTCCTGCGAGTAGAACGATGAGTTTGCATCCATAACGGCGATGGAACCGGCACTGTCCCACGCACGGAGCGCGGTACTCGATGAGATAAGCACCGTGTTGTAGGTATCTCCACCACTTGTTTTCGTGTTTATGGTATATGAGACTCCTGAATTAATTGCGAGCGTACTCCCTGTCCACGTAGTTGCGCCTCCGCCCACAAGGTTGGTGAACACACCCTGCACCGCAAGTCGAGTACTTGAACTTACCGCGAAGCTAGTGGCACTCACGAGTGAGAAGTTCCCTGTCGTTGTCGCATTATTTGTAATAGTCCATCCGCCACTCGCACTTGCGAATGAAACAGAGTTGAACGTTGACACACCTGAATTAATCGTTTCACCCACATCGCTTGAATTAAAGAGGACTGTGCCAGTTGCGTGAGTAAATGTACCTCCAGAATTTACGAATGACCCCCCGATAGACATAGTACCTGATGCCATCGCTACTGCACCACTTTGAATTGTCAGTGAGCCCAAAAGTGCAACATCCTCATCAGTAAATGAATACGCGCCTCCTCCACTAAAGATGACACTCCCAAGATCCGAACTGCTTGCTGTAAGCACCGCCGTACCAGCAGACGTCATTCGTAGGGTGCCACTGTTATGGGCAAACGTACCGTCATTGATAAAGTTCTCACCAACCGTGAATGTACCCGATACACTCGTGAATGTTCCATTTTCAATTCGTACTCGCGAGGTTGCGGTCGCATGTGTGCCTTGAAGGGCAAAGCTTCCAGCACCATTGATGGTGAGTGTATTGAATGCAGAGGTACTCGCAGTAATTGTCTCAGCTGTCGCTGAGTTGAACAGCATATTTCCACCATTTGCATTGAATGACCCTGAAGTTACCGAGAGCGTGCCGGTGATGGTCGTTGTCCCACTTGGAAGCGTTACTGCACCCTGTGTGATGGTAAGGTCATTACCAACATCAAGTGCAGTATTTGTAATTGTCCAACTTCCTGAACCATTAAACACTGCATTGTAGAATGAATACTCGTTTGTATCGATAGTTCGAGCACCTCCTGTTGTGGTGAAAGTGAATGTCGAAGTCTCGTCATCAATACTTGCCCCAACACCAGCAATGAGACTTCCTCCGATTGTGTGCGTCTCACTTCCAGTCGCGTCAAAGATTGCGCTTGAATAGAGCTCAAGCGTACCGTCATACGCCGAACCTCCACCACCACCAGAAACGGTTACGTTACCGTTCGGCTCAAATTCCTTACTCCCCCACACAATAAGTTTACGGTTTGCAGGGACTGTCAATGTGTCTGGAGACCCATCCACTGCAGTAAATGGAATATCAGCATCATCCGAAGAATCCCAGAGAGACATATCAACTATCGAGAGTGGGTCAGTCCCCTCGTGACGCACAATGACTCTATTTTCGTAGAGGTCCATGTTGCCGATGCTTGAAATAGGATCTTCAGTAACGGTCGCGGCTTTCTCTGTTTCCCCATCGATATAGACAATGAGAGAATCTCCAGGACTATACAGAACGCCTGAAATTGAGTATGCTCCCGAACCGTTACAGGAACCAGTATATGAAGTGAGTCCGCCTACTCGAAGATGAATACTCTGTGTTCCGCCATCGCAGACTGAAGCACCCATTGGAGTAGTCCCTTCATCACTATACACAATACCAGAGACGGTGATGTTTGCAGCGGAGTCATCCCACACGACATACCCCGGATCACCCGTTGGGTCTACGTCAAACGCTTCACCATCAATGGTACCTGTATGGTTTGTAAATCTCCACGAGCTAACAGTCGTACCCGTTGCAGTGACGTTATACGCAGGACCGACACCTGTCGATGTTGCAAAGGAATTATTTGTAAATGTCCTTGCAGGATTTTGTGTCATAACTGTACCACCCACCGTGAGTGCGGTACCTGAGTTCTGTGTGACATCGAAATCACCGTGTGAGAGTGTCACGACTGTCGGTGTACCGCTGAACACGAGTCCAGAAGAGTCAGTGTTGCTGATTTGGTAATATGACCACGTCGTCGATGCATTGCCACCAATACGGAATGTATACGTTCCGCTTCCCTGATTTTGTATCGTTGTACTAGCGCTTGCGTCACCAACAACCGAGAGTCCTCCCCCCGTATAGAGGATGCTTCCGCCACCCGCAACATACACATCCACGTTTCGTGGAGAACCAAGAATGGAACCGTCAAAATCAGTTGCGTGACTCCAGTAATCAGTCCCCGCGCTCTTTGTGTACGCACCGAAGATATACAAATCACCAGTTACATTTGCATGATCCTGTGAGTAGAGCGAGCCAGAAGTATGTACGTCGTACGTACTTGCGCTACTGTTCCACATGCGAATCTGTGTATTTGTGCGAACGTTCAATACATTATAGATATCACTGGTTGTTGACGCGTTAATTGCATAATTACCACCACCGTAGAGCGAGAGTGTGCTTCCTGTCCATGTAGTGCCAGCTCCACCAATTTCATTGGTGAATGTACCATCCACCGCAAGTGTCTGCCCACTTGAGAGTGTAAACGAGCCTGCATTTCGGAGCATAAGTGACACTGTTGCAGTTGCGTGCTCTGCAACCGTGAATGTTCCTATGCCATTGAATCGCACGTTGCTGAAAGATGAGTTCCCTGCATAAATATTTGATGCACTGGCCCCATCAAACACAATGGTTCCTCCACTTGCAGTAAAGGTGCCATTGTTGTCCCAATCGCCCGCAATAGTCGTCGACGCGCTTCCACTTCCAATGAATGTACCTCCCGTCTCAATGGAGAGATTACCATTGACATCGAGCGCGGGGTCACTGGTGTCAAAAGTCACCGTCGTCCCATTTCCGATTACGGCATTGTTGCTTACGACGATGCCCAAACCTACGGCTGTATATGTTGGTGAGCCACCCTGCGCTTTAAGGTCAAGATTGTGGTACGTAGTGCTGAGGATATTTGTAGCACCAGTACCGCTGTATCGCACAGTACTTGTCCCTTCGATAAAGGTTCCATTTTCTGTAAATACGTTCCCCGTTCCCGCGAAATTCCAGAGTGAACCACCTGCATGTAGGAAGTGTGCGGTACTGATGGTGAGTTTCCCAAGGATGGTTGTCGTTGCATTACTTGAAGGTGTTGTCGTCCCTACCAGACTTGCATTACCGAGAACAAGATTCGCAAACGTCCAGGCTGTTGCGCCCCCGAGCGTATTTGAACTGTTGATTGTTGTCGTACCACCCCCCATCGAAAGCACACCGTCTCCTATAAGAGAACCGTTCACCACCGTTACATCAGCAGTCCCCGACACAGTTCCCTGTGTCACGAGCATATTCTCATACGCTCGGACGTCACCATTGATATTCCATCCACCGCCCGCACCATTGAACTCAAGTGTACTGAATGATATTTCCTGTGAAGCGGTCGTTGTGATTGTCTTGCCGGTCGTTGTTGCATTCATAACAACCGTTGTCGAAGCTGGGGAGAATACCGCGCCCTCGTCCATGGTGAAACTACCCCCAATCGTATATGTCGAAGTTGCATATCCAGTAAGTATGGCGTTGCGCGCAAGGTGGAGTGAGCCGTCAGACGCAGTCCCCGACGCATTTGCATTGATGGTTATATCTCCCACAGGTGCGAAGGTAGTGGTCGATGCGATGTGTAACTCAGAGCCAGAAAGTACGGTGAGTGTACCAGTAGCTGCAGTAAACCGGATATCACTATCATTATCAAAGTCGTATACTGCCATATTAAGAATATTCAATGGTGCCGTATCCTCGTGGCGTGTAATGACTCGATTCTGATGAATATCTAAGTCAGTTATATCAGCTGTTGGTGTACGTGTTACCGTAGTCCCCTTTGCCCCACCGTTTGTATCCAGATACGCAGTCACCACAGGATCACCCACAATCACAACTCCAGGGATACTGAAAGTGCCATCAGCTGAAGCACAGTCTCCTGTATACGAACTTCCACCTTCTACAACAATACGAATATTTTGTGTACTATCATTACATGTTGGACCACTCATTGGAGTTACACCATCATCGCTATATACCGTACCCGATACATTTATGGTAAGCGCACTATCATCCCAACGTATTGAACCTGGGTTGCCGGTATCATTATCATACGATTCCCCATCAATATCCCCCAATGATGAACGGAACCACCAATATGAAGTTGGAGCGCCGTCTGATTGAGTGACGTTATATCCAGAGACATCCCCATAGTATGCATAAATACTCGTTGTTGCTGGTGAAGCAGGTATACTGTCAAACTTTACCCAAAATGTAGCAGTACTCGATGTTGCAAATGATTCATCTCGCCAATAACTGAGTGGACTACCATCTTGATTTGTAAACCGAACATCAGAGAAGTTTGTGTTACAAAGGCTGTCACAGTACATAGTTGAGCCAGCATCTGTACCCGCTCCATAATTTACTGTAATCGGAAGCACATAATCAGTTTGTGCTCCTATTATAGAACCTGTTACCACATGTGATTCTCTATAGAGTCCAGTACGTACAGTTTCTTCGACACCCCATGAAGTACTAGTCGGAGCTGGTGTCACAAAAGGACGCACACCCACCCAATCATAATCAGTGTAACTACCATAGTGGTTTTGAAGTGCAATTTCTCCGGCGAGAGCAAATGTATTGTCAGTACAATTTCGCATTGAAGCACCATCTCTGTACATTATGAAGTTTGTACTACTTGCAGTAACTTCATATCGATACCACTGGTCTGCTACTGGCTCTAAACTGTCTGATGTACAAGTACCGGTACCGTTGGAGATAGTCCAACCAGAATATGGTGTTTCAAGAAATGCGTTACCATTTGTCCCAACCCGTTGATCAAAGCGAGCTTTATATCCTCTATTGGTTCCATAGTCACCCCTAAATACAAGTTCACCAATACCATTTGTTGAGTTTCGAGCTCTCCATACTACAGAGTTGTCCAAGAAACTTGCATAGCCAACTTCAGAACCAAGTGACACATGCCCGTAATTCCCTGACGCAATACCACCCCCAGCACGTAGATACCCACCTGTCTCTGTGATAGAGCCAAGCTCGACATCTTTAGTCCACTTTGATGTATTAATAGAACCATCATTAAAGTCATCAAAGAAAATAAATGTGTTTTCTCCGTCTCCCGTTGTGAGATCACTTAAAGCACCTACCGCAGTATCAAATTGTACATTGTAAATTTGCAAACCAGGATTTAAATCAATCGTACTACTTGAAGCAGTAATGGCAGAACCTCCAATTGCATCTACAGTAAAGTGGCCATTCGCAAGTGAAGTAATAGTAGTACCATTAAGAAGTCGTAAACCTAATTCATTTTGATGTCGTATGTCGTAATACTGTGCATTGAGTGTCGAATTGGAGAGTACAATCCCAAAGAGTCCTCCTGATTGTCTATCGACTGTAGTTGTGGAAACTGCGGTTCCGAGAATTTGGAGTGTGGCATCGGTAAATGAAGCGCTCGCTCCACCTGCAAAACGCACATCAACCTGTCGTGAGCCTCCTCCGAGCGCAGTCCCATCAAAGTCAGTTGCGTAGCTCCAGTATTCATTTCCACTTATTCTTTCATACGCACCGAAGATGTAGAGGACCCCATCGACCCCTGCATGGTCCTGCGAGTAGAGCGAACCGGTACCATCCACCACGTAGAGAGACGCACTCGAGTTCCACATTTTAATATCGGTGCTTGCCTTCACTCGGAGTGTATCGTACGTATCTCCTAGATTTGTCTTACTATTGATACTGTAGTTACCCGCTTCAAGTGAGAGTGTTGAACCCGCCCATGTGGTTGAGGCGTTTGAAACATTATTGGTAAATGTTCCTAGCACCGCGAGTGTCTGACCACTTGCTAGTGTGAATGTCGATGTTGTACTCAGGCTAAAGTTGTTTGTTGTCGTGGCAGGTGCTGTGATGGTCCACCCTCCTCCAGTACTGTTAAATATTGCATTGTACAGAGGTGAGTTGCCGAGATTTATCGTTTCTCCTGTATCGCTCGAGTTGAAAAGAACTGTTCCCGAATTGTGGTTTATGACAGCAGTGTTTACGAGCGAACCGCCAAGAGTCAGTGTGGAGGAAGGCAGTGTCACGGTACCGTTTGTTGCAACAAACGAACCGAGTACCGTCACCGATGTATCAAAGAATGACCATGAGCCACTACCTCCAAACAAAACGTTGTTGAATGATGCATTTGTATCGATAACTCTTGCTCCTGTCCCTGTAAATGCAACGGTACCACTGTTATGCGTGAAGGTGCCTCCCGTGTTCATAAAGTTCCCCGAGACAGAGAGTGTTGTCTGTGGGAGCACGACTGTTCCCTGCTGAATACGGAAATCATTTGAGGTTGTTGCACTCGTATCAAGGAATGACCAGCTACCCAAACCATTGAAAACGAGCGTGTAGAAATTATTGGTAAATGGCGTTCCGCTCGCAGAAATTGTTTCTACACCACCTGAGGTCATGAGGAGCGTACTATTATTATGTGCAAACGTTCCGCCAACTGAATTCCATGAGCCAGAGAGCGTTGTTGTCCCTGTCGGCATTGTCACTGTTCCCGTAGAAACCCTGAAATCATTTGTAACGGAAAGGTCAGCCTCAGTAAAGGACCACGAACCGCCCACTCCATTGAAAGTGAGGTCATAAAATGCGTCACCCCCTGCAGTAATTATTCTGTTTGTCGTTGTCGCTCCAAAAATGACCTCGCCTGCTCGAGGAACAAATGTGTTGTTATTTATCCAATCAGTGAGTACCGTTATGTCAAAGTTCCCCGTTGATACATCAAGAATATCATCTGCACCGATGGTGACACTTTGTGCTTTCACATTCCCCGTGAGTTGGATTGTCTTTGAAGTGCCATCGACATGAACATTACCAACATTCTGAAGTATCGCATTGCTGTCAGACCAATTCTTTGTTCCTGTCCCATCAAAGGTTGTCGTTGCAGAACCGCTCCAGAATCCTGAAGCGCCTGTTGTAAGATTTCCTCCAACAGTTATTTGCACCCCATCTCGAGAGAGAGTTCCGTTTGAGACAGTAAGGTTGTTATCGATATCAAGCGTACTGAGCGGTGTCCATGTTGCGGTAGTAGCTCCGTTACCAAAGGTAACGTTGTAGAAAGCATTTGTAATCGAACCAGTACCATCGATAGTCTCTGTAGTTGATGTCGCAGTGAATATAACCGTAGATGTACCCATCGTCGTCGTTCCATTATTGTCCCAACTTCCCGAGACGGTGAGCGTATTTCCTTGAGCAATGAGGGTACCGTTGTTCTCGATATCATGAAGCGTCAGTGAACCTGAAGGGGCATACGTGGTACTCGCCATTATGTAAAGCTCTGCATCAGCACAGCCAGACTCAACGCACGTCGAAAGTGCTGTTCCTGTAGCATTGAAGAATAGGTCCTCATTATTTGAGTAATCATACAGTCCAAGGTCTGTATTGGTGAACGGTGTTGATGTCGCATCATTTGAACCGATGGTGACATGTCGTTCATAGAGTCTGAGCCCACTCATGTCTCCTACTCCATCATATCGAGCCTTTGCAACGGCTTCGTTTGTATCGGCAACACCAGAAATAAATACTGTAATTACATCCCCAGGAGCAGCGTTGACGTTCGCAATAGACCACGTTCCACCTGAAATAGTGCCTGTTCTTCCCACTTGAAGCGCACCATTTATGGCGACTGCCACAGTTCCGGAGGTGAGGTTCGCGGATTGATCGTACTGTTGCGCTGTTCCTGAGACAGTAATACCCGCTGACCATGTGAGTGTCCAGTCGCTGAGTGTCGGACAGGTCCCCAGATTACAACTGAGATTGGCAACGGGACGTATCATATTGTATGTCGAGACAGGCAATACATTTATGAGACTGATAGGGCCAGTCGATGTACCGACGGAATTGTTAGGGATGAGTGAATCTGGAACAAGTTCCCACGAAACACCATCATAGTACTCAACTTGATACAAAATCGTTGAACCACTTGGCTCTGAGTCAGTCCAATTGAGTTCCTGCCAATATGGACCAGCCCCGTCGTAAAAGGCAATCCCTGGATTCCCGACAATGGTACCTGTCGAGCCGGGGTTGCGTGGCGCAATCATGAACGGCTCTTTGTATGGGTACGCTCCTGAGACGCCGTTTGTCTCAAGACTTTGAAATACGCTCCACGTGGCCCCGTTCCAGCTTGAATAATCGTAGCGGTCGTTGGTCATATCGTACGCAACAAGCTGTGGGAGGTTTGCAAATGTGCGACGAAGTTGTACACGTGCAGAGTCCTGAATTGTTGAAACGCTCGCCTCAGCAACCCACACAGCACCATCCCAAACCCGATAGCGAACATTTGTGGTGTCGCTATAGGCAACCATAATATACCCGTCACGAGCTCCACCAACCTCAAAGAGACAATCGACGGGGCGATCATTTTTTACCGTACTTCCCGCAGCCCACGCTGTCTCTAGTTCAACGGTGGCGACAAATCCTGCCCCTGTCCACCGTACCGCACCGATGTCATTGTCCTCGTCAACGTAACAGAGCGCCATGTTATCAGACCCAACATCTGAGACGAGTGCTCCCGATTCAAAGTCATCACCGAGTGCAACAGTAGTCGTCGCACTCCACACTGCGCCGTCCCACGCCTTCCAGACGAAACTCGCATTAATACCATTTGACGCAACAACCACCGCTTGAGCACCACTTTCCTCATACGAGCCGGTAACCCCCTCGTGTACAACCTCATTCATAGAACCAAGTGTTGTACTGTTGCCCCATGACGAACCACTCCACACGAAGAGTTCATAGTAGAGACCACTGCTGTCCCGAGCCATAAGGATTATCTCATCTGAGACTGGGTCTGACATGAGACGAATCCACGTACAGTTGTTTGATGAATTGAGATTGATAGTCCCTCCAAGTGTCCACGCACCATCCCAAATGTAATATACAGGGTCAGCGTCACCGTCACAGGAAACAACCATTGCATCACCTGAGACATTTTCGTATGCAATATCAAACCCGCGTGCAGTTGTGTTCGGGACACCGGTGGTAATCTCCTGCAAATTTCCCCACGACCCATTTTGATACACCTGAATATTTACGTCACCGTCTGTGCCAAGTGTCCCGAGTAAATATTCTTCTCGTGTCTCACCCGGTTTTGTTGAAAGCCATGTAATTGCTGAGCCTACGGAGAGTGCCTGCAATTCTGACCCCCAGACTGTACCATCCCACAATCTATATCGTGGCTCGGGCGCAGTGCCCTCTGCGTACCCAACGAGCGACTCAATTGCAGTTGTTGCGACAGTTGCTGACTGCGCAAGAGTTGTTATTCCTGATAGCGAATCAGTCAAAAACTGCTCACTCGTTGTCTGGAACCATGTTGAGACATTTGTCGTTGAGCTCACGGTAAAACTCTGTGGGTCAGTGAACGCAGAATAATTATTTGAACCTAAGGGGTCGACGGCACGCACGCGCCACCAATATGTGACATTGTCCGTGAGCGCATCCCCTGGCTGTATTGTGTACTGAATAAGCTCACCTGAATTAAATGGACTCGTATCTGCCGGTGTCGTTATGTTTGCGAAACCACTACTTGAACTTGAGGTTCTTGTTGTTGACGCTGTGAAATTGTATGTCGTTGACCACTGCACCTGATACACGAGCGTATCTCCCTGAGGGTCACTGGTAAAGAATTCAAGAACTGGCGTTGTAGTTGCCTGTCGCTCATTGGGGAACAGCATATTGATATCGGGAGGAAGTATTTTATAACCCCAATATATAGTCCATTCCTGAAGTACCGGTGATGCTCCCGCATCGGTAAACACCGCAACGACTCGTATCGTGTTATATGTCGCTGTATCCAACCCAAGAAGATTTACGGGGGAAGTGTCGAACCCAGTCGAGTTACCTGGAAGGTCTGTATCAGGAATGTCTGCCCACACTTCATTTTCGTAATACTGAATTCTATACTTAAGATCACTTGAGGCCTCTACATCAGTGAAGGTAAATGAGTCCCATGCGTTACCTGATGTTCCCCAATCGAAACGAACTTCAGTACCGGTCGTTGTACCCGTAGTGAACCCACCCGAAAGTGAGACAGACTCAGCAACACTTGTTTCTGTATCTTCAAGCGAATCAGTATCAAATTGCTCATCAGTTGTCTGGAACCATGCACTTGCGGTGAGTCCAGTATCAATAGTGAAACTTCGTATCTGAGACCAACTTCCCCACGCACCTGATCCGTTCGGGTCCTTCGAGCGCACACGCCAATAATATGTCACACCATTAGTAAGTGCTGAGGATAGTCTGAACTCAATTGTCTCACCGGTATTGAACGGGTCTTTGTCAGCTGGAGTAGCAAGGTTTTCAAACATAGTTCCGTCATCAACGGTATTTCTGTCAGCAACAGTCGAGTCAAAGGCATAATCATTATCAATTTGTATTTGATACGAGAGATCCTCTCCCTCAGGGTCTGATGCGGAGAATTGGAAATTTGGTGTCACCGTTGCAGTCTTCTCGTTATCAAACAATGTTGAAAGTGTTGGCTGATTTGGGCTCGCATTTGTGGTAAGTGTTGGATAGTTTGTGTATTCATTTAACTCAACCCCATCCGAGGTAACTGCCCTAAAACAATACTGCGTACCCGCAAGACCATTGTGTTCCAGCACCCAGTCAAATTCAACGTCATTTCCTACACCAACTATATTTGGATTGAGCGCTGAGCTATTTGCTTCCTCATACGTCCCCAACACAGTCGTTGTGGAGAGAAGGAGTGAAGAGAGCGTCACACCATCGGATATGCCCGCATTATTGTAGCCACGCCATTCTGGACTTGATGAACCAATAGCTCCCACATCACTCCATGTTGCAACAGTACAATCGGTACTTGAAGCATACTGTAATTTAAATGCAGAGGTTGATGTTGAGAGCGCTACGTTTTCATCGTGAATACTCATACGGAGACGAAGGACAGAACCAAGCCCTGGAGACGCAGTAATAATTGCTTCATCTTCATCAACGTCAACGGCGCCGACAGGCCAAGGGTCTGTTGGTGTTGTTGATGTTGAGTTTGCATACCAACGATAATCTGCCTGTATGAGGTATGGCTCCCGCTCCCAAGAGAGCGTCCAGTCGTCGAGACTTGGAATGCTCGAATTTGTTGTCGAGAGTGTTGCCCTGAGACAGAGATTGTTATAGGTTGTCGTCGAAACTCCTGTAATGTCGAGTGGGCTCTGCGTTATATCAAAGC
>JANLIJ010000151.1 GCA_024653575.1 Candidatus Kaiserbacteria bacterium | reverse complement strand
ACATTGAATGACGAACTATCGTGTTCAAAACACGAGCGAGACTGGTCGGCGCAAAACGAAGCATATAGATATATGATGAGTTTGAGCCGTTACCGGTCGTAGCCGTTGTTTTGAGCACGAGAGGAGTCAAGCACACACCACGATGAACCAATTTTGTGCGGTTCAATGTGAGATGGGTTCTAACATAGTACGAGCTCTCGTGCTATGTATTTTTGTTTTTAATTATTAAAATCTACTTCTAAATACAACGTACCATGCTTACGGCAGAATCAGCGCTCGCACTCTTCTTAATGCTTGCCATTTCAAGTGTCTCATTATTCTTTGCAAAACGTATCAAGCTTCCGCACACGGTACTCCTCGTGGGAATCGGCGTCGTCCTTGCACTCCTTTCGTCACTTCCCCACCTTGGATTCCTCGACGACCTCACACTCACACCAGAACTCCTCTTCTTTATATTCCTCCCGACACTCATCTTTGAATCGGCATACAATATTCACATAAAGCACCTCACGAGTGACGCACTCATCATTTCTATACTCTCAGTGGTGAGCCTCATCGTCTCTGCACTCCTCATCGCCTTTGGACTCGACATCGTACTCACGCTTGTTGGCTTTGATATTCCTTTTATTCTCTCACTCACCTTCGGTGCAATCATCTCGGCGACAGACCCTGTCGCAGTACTTGCACTCTTTAAGGAGTACGGTGCACCACGTCGTCTCTCACTCATCTTCGAGGGGGAAAGCATCTTCAACGATGGTACTGGTGTGGCACTCTTCCTCGTCATCCTCGCAATCGCAGAAACTGGCGTATATGAATCATCAGACATTCTTCACGGAGCAATCTCATTCACAGGAATGGTGTTTGGCGGTGTGATTTTTGGCCTCATTTTCGGTGGTTTCTTTGCAAAGCTCATCGGATACACCCGCTCAAATGAATTTGCCTCAATTACGCTCACCATGGTGCTCGCACACACAACCTTCATCTGTGCAGAGCTTTTCTCGCACCACATCACCATCTTCGGAGAGAAATTCCTCATCTCATCCATCATCGCGACGGCGACCGCCTCACTCCTCATGGGTAACTACGGCAAGTACAAGATGCCTGTGCACGCAGCCGAGTTTGTGGAGAAATATTGGAGCCAATTTGCCTTCCTCGCAAACTCACTCATATTCATCATGATTGGTATGCTCGCCATAACGCTCCCCGCAGAAGCCCCTGCACTTCTCATACCAATAGTTGCAACCATCTTCATCGTCGCCATTGCGCGTGCACTCTCGATATACCCTGTTGTGGGGATGTTCAACTTCTTTTCTCCTGAAGAAAAGCAAATCCCTCGCTCATGGCAACATGTCCTGTCATGGGGAAGTTTGCGTGGCGCACTCGCCGTCACCATGGTACTCATGATTCCTGATTCTCTCACCTTTGCAGGTTGGGACTACAGCTTCTCTCCAAAGGAATTTGTCCTCACCCTTACCGTAAGTTGCGTATTCGCTACACTCTTCATCAAGGCAACCACTATCGGAGTGCTCATGAACAAACTGAAGCTCAATACGTTCACAAAGATAGAGGAGATAAACTACCGTGAGATGCTCATCTATATATACAATGCTACGCTCCGTAAGCTAAAAGAGCTTCACGAGAAGGGCTACATCTCTGATACTGCATACACCACACTTGCGAGTGAGCAACATGTGACCATACGAAAGGTATTTGATGAGCTCAAGGCACACACGAGCGACCCGCGCGTCCTCGAGAAAGTAATACGCCTCTACGCAATCGGTATTGAGCGAAGGTCTATCACAAAGCTCTTTGGTACCCATGAGGTCAACGAGCGTGTCATTCGCAGAGTCGTGGCGAAGCTCGAGTACCAGAGTGACGCAATAGAACAGAATATGTATGACGCGCGCACACATGAACATGGTGCTTCGCAGGATGTCTTTGAGTATCTTGCCGACCTACTCAGAAAAGTGACCGGGAGAAGCTTAACCCAAGAAGAACGTATATCCGATGACTATCTCTATTATCGTTCCCTTGCGATAATCTCACGCAAGGTTATCAAAGAACTCAACAAGCTCAATGCATGCTTTGAAGAGTCTTTTGAGGCTCCTCATACGGCAGTACATGAGATAACGAGTGTGTACACACTCTTCCGAGAAGGCTCACAGAAAAAGATGGAGGAAATACGCTCAACGAATCCAAAGGTCTTTGACGCTCTCGACGCTTCCCTTGCACGCTGTGCCCTCCACACCAACGAAGAACAAATCCTCGAACACCTCAAAGAGCGCGCCATGGTAACCCCAAAAGTCTCCATCTCCCTCGCCGAGTACCTCGAAGCACAAGATAAATTTAACGAGACCGTATAGTTACTTCATCATGAATACAAAAGTTCTAAAGTCACTCGTGAATGAAAACTGGAAAGCCGGCCTTACGGTCGCACTTATTTCTGTCCCTCTTTCCATTGCACTCTCTATTGCCTCTGGTGCAGGGCCAATACCCGGTCTTGTAACAGGAATCTGGGCAACACTCATTGCAAGTCTTTTTGGAGGAAGCAACTATAACGTCATCGGCGCTGCGGGAGCGCTCACGACAGTGCTCTTTGCAGCAACGCTCGGAGCACCGGATAATCTCGGTGCAGGCATACTGCCCATCCTCGCGATAGCAACGGGACTCATCATTCTCGCTGTCTGGGCAATCCGTGCAGACCGTTTTCTCTACTATATTCCCTCGAGTGTTATCTACGGATTCTCAGCCGGAGTCGCGTTTCTTATTGCAGTGTCGCAACTCTTCGATGCCACCGGTCTCTCAGCACTCAAGCGTACTGGGCACTTTCTTGGCGACATTGAACTCTTTTTCGAGCATATTCGCGACGTACACATTCCAACAATACTCTGCTTCATTGCATTCCTCACGTTCATTCTTGTATGGAAAAGTTCCATAAAAAAAGTCCCTGCTGTCATTCCTGTATCAATACTGGGAATTGTATTTGGGTACCTTGAGGCAAGCCACTTTAATCAAAATCTTGTATCACTCGGTGATAAATTTGGAAGCTTCAAGGGAGCGCTCTATTCCTCTGTACCATGGGATTTCCTCACATCACTCATCCATAATCCAGGAAATCTCATATGGGTCTTTAAAGTTGCAAGCGTTATCGCGCTCATTGCCATTCTTGAAACACTCATCACCGCCCGCATTGGTGATTCGCTCACGAAGACACAATCATCCTCAACAAAGGAGCTCCTTGGTCTTGCGCTCGCAAACTTAGGGTCTGGAGTATTCGGCGGACTCCCCGCAACAGGGGTCTTCATCCGCACAGGTGCCAATATCAAAGCGGGCGCAACACACAAAGTTTCTGCAACCATAGCATCAGTTGCAACGGCCCTTATTGCACTCTTGGCACTTCCATTCTTTATTTACATTCCAATGGCGGTGATTGCAGCCATCTTGGTAAACACCGCACTCGGTCTCATCGAGACCCACAAGTTCAAAGAGTTTTGGGCTCACGAAAAGTCGAGTTTTTGGATTGCATTCATGGTAATCCTCATTACCGTCTTTGAGGATGCTGGTATGGCTGTCGTCGTCGGTGCCCTCTTCTCACTTCTCTACTTCGCAGACACAATCAGTCATGGAAGATTTGATGTAATCCTCAATTACAAGAACGGAACGCGTAAGGATATTCGTGGAAAACAAAACCTACACCTCCCCCATGGAGAACCTATCGAAATCCTCACGTACAGTATCGCAGGCTTCCTCGGCTACATTGACAGCTCAAGGCACTCAGCAAACTTACGACAAATCGCGCACAATAAAACAGTATCCCACGTCATCATTCGACTCCGTGATTTATTTGCCATGGATTTTGAAGGACAAGAAATGCTCAAGGAAGCCATCACGAATCTCCACACCTCAGGAAAGCATGTCTGCATCTCATCTGCGAGTGCGCAGATAATGGAACACCTCAAAGACCTCGAATTCCTCACCACCGACCCCCAACCTCGCATATTCTCAAAGACTGGAGATGCCCTCACCGCAATCCGAAGCATGGCTCAATAGACTAAGCTCAAAATCAAACAATCAAAAAACCCCATTTACCGTATACGTAACACCTGTTACGTATACGGTAACCAATGGTCGACTTACGATGTCGACCATTTTTTACATAGGCCTTGCCTATGGAATTAAAAAAGTACGTCCACTCGGACGTACTTTTGGTGAACGATAACCGCCCACTGAGTGGCACTTTTTTAGTGGAAGACGTTGGTGCCATACTCAATGAGGGTGTCGTGATTTCGCTCGGATGCTGGAGGAATCGAGTCCGCAGGGTATATCCGGAACGTGGGATGGGTCAGTGTGGCATCAGAGCAATGGTAGCCGCCATGATCTTCCAGAGCGAAGCGGCTTTCGCTGATTTCGGCAATGAACGCATGGTCCTTGAGTTCTTCCCATTCAAGGCTTCCATGCCGTCTTAATACCGCAGGCGCCATTCGGACATTCATTACCTCACCGTTAAGCTTCGCTTCGGTGACCCATCCAAGATGGGTGGTTCTGGAATCCTCATCGTAAATCAAGAGGAGACCATTGGGCGTCTTTTCCAGAAATTCTGGGGTTATCGCCCTTTTCGCGGGTAGCAACATGTCAATTTCCTTTGAGGTGGTGGTTACCTGATGCCGTCTGGCAATAGGGTGAGCTAGTTTCTAATGGTAGTAAATCATATCAAAAAGGTAATGTAAACCACCGTCAACAAAACCCGCCTTATGGCGGGTTTTGTGTGCTGAAAATCAGTACTTTGAGTTGGTTAGCTCTAGACACGTAGAATAAAATAGTAGTCGCCGTATTCACTCTCCACAGTCGGCCAGGTCTTGTGCTTCTCTACATAAGAAAAAACGTCCTTAAAATATGGCTCTATATTCTTTAGCGAATCCTTAAACTCAACCAGAAAGACATCATTATCAGTGAGCGAAGATGTGGCCTTTATTACATCATCTGGAGCTCCATTTTTTATGGTAGCGATGAGATACTCGAATCCAAGTCTTGCAGCAGAAACCTTCCTTTCAGTTTCATTTGTGTACGAATCAATATAGGGGTCTCCGACAATAGCAAAACCATCCTTTCCTACCAAATTACTAATCTTCTTGATGAATTCTTTTTGACGGTCATATGGCAGATGGTGCAACCCTCCCGTGCATAAGACTGCATCAAATTTTACTTCTGATTCCCACGCAAGAACATCAGCAGTAATAAACTCTACTTTTGGGTTCTCATGTCTTGCGTACTCGATATACTCGCCCTCTAGGTCTACCCCAACAAATTTAATATCTGGTCTGAGTTTCTGAATTTCCGTAATCAAATTACCCGTTCCACACAAAAGGTCAACGACGCTAGCGTTTTCAGGAACATTCTTAGTTACATAATCAATAATTTCAGAAACCAGAATGCCCCATGGCATGTATTTAACTTCCTTCTGATATGTATCTGCGGTTGGAAGATTTTGCATAACTAGATTATACTCCTCAAAAATTAGACCACCAGTACACAAAAACCTGCATTTATGCAGATTTTTTACACAAGACCGACCTGTGGAACAACCAACAAACCCCGCGCTTTCGCGCAGGGTTTGTGTTAAAATTTATTTATGATAGATAAACCACCAACATTTGAATCAGGAGCTGAAAAGTTCCCCTCAATGGAGAAAGTGCTCGATGGTTTTGAAAAGATAACCGGTGGCGCTGAGATAAAAGTATTAAAGAAAACTGAAGACGAACACGGCCTCTTTGTATTCGATGTAGAAACAAGACTCATAAATGGTGACACCGTGGAATGTTGTTTCAAACGTGCCCGCGCTCGTGAAGCTGATGGCGTTAATGTCCCCTCACGTATTCACACAATGCTATATAATGCCGACGGTATGCCCTCAGGGGCCGGCCCACAGTACGACTACATAGACGGTGAATGGGTTGAAATAAAATAGTGTTTTACATAGGGCTGACCTATGTAACTACAAAGTTGCACAGAGTCAATTTACCGTATACGTAACACCTGTTACGTATACGGTAAATACAGAAAATATGACAAATCTGGGTTTACACAGGTCTTTCCTAAGTAGTAACGTATTGGCTCTACTACAATGAGATATAAAGCTATATACTAGAATAATCTTTCTTTATGCGAAAAATATTCTTCTATATTACTGCTGTTATTTTCTCAATTCTGCTTTTCCTAGTGATGAGTCTTTTTGTAATGAAAATGCTTGGCTATACATTTAATAAGGAGTACTTCACGGATAGGAACCAGTGCATTTTAGATAACTATGAAAATCAAAGGTCATCTTCTGACATCGAAAGTTGCATTTTTTGGATGCGAGTGAACTATCTTGAAAAAGAGCAAGGTTGGGAAAAAAGTTTTACTCGTGATGATGCATATTGTGATTCTACCTATCCAAAATCCGACGGTTTTTTCTCTCCTGTACTCGATAATATGAATGACCCCCGGTGCTACTTTGGGGCTTATAGAGGGAAACTTATGAGAGATAACTGGGATTATCTTGTTTCAAAAGAAAAGGACGGCATGTTTAATTTCTGTGCTCTACAAATATGTCCTGAACAGCCTCTGTTTAAGTAAACCGTCAGTTTCTTACATAGACCTTTACTATGATGTTAAAAGTGTCACCCTTTGTTATTGTTATTTCCAAAATAGTCCTTAAATGCAAAGACGATAACAACCACTGTCGCCATAACGGAGAGAACCATATTAAATTGAGACATACCAGAACTTACAATAGCAAAAAGTAATTGTAGGAATGCAATTAAGCCAACAATTAGACTTAAACCCATCATTTTATCTGCATATCGATTGGAAGATTCATGAGCCCTCAAAAGAGCTTCTGTGTTACGTCGAGTAAGTTCTGCCTGTGCTGCTTGAGCACTGTCACTTCCCATAATTTGACCAGCATTAAAGACAAGTCTATCGTCTGAAAGCTCTTTGAGTTTATTTTCTTGCATGTTAAAAATTTTCTATCTTAATGTTACATAGGTCAGACCTATGTAACAAAAAACTTGAATTTAAAAGATTTTATATTTCTGGCTTTCCAACTTCACTTAACTTCACATTGAAATTCTCTTTCTTCTGCTGGAATCTGATTGGGCGTACATATACGTAATCAATTAAATCAAATAAGATTTCCAAATTCCATTCAGCTTCGTGAGGATCAACTTCAACAATCTCCCCTGTAGATATACTCTTTTGAGGATGTGCTGCAAAATTCCCTATATTTCGAACTGCGTCCAGTCCTTCTGTGATCTCTGTTGGTAAAATCTTTTCATCAATCACTTCCTGTATCTGATCTGCCAAATCCCTACTTTTTGTCCCTACCTTCTCGCGTAAAATATATTGAAGACATCGTCGAGTAAGCGCCGCACTAGACTTTGGACTATCTGCAAGCACCAACCCTGCCTCATTGTAGTCAGACACAACTACCACGTCAGTAACTTCTTCAGGTAGTGGTTGGCTACTTATTGCTTTAGGAAATACATAGTGCTCATCACTAATTACCCAATTATTGTACCGATAGACTTGTTGACTTAAAATAATTACGGGTCTTTCACAATTAGGACACACGTACGCTTTAGCGTCCCAACTATTATTATGATAATTCGGAACAACTGAAATTGTCTCGACATTCGGTTTAATGGCATGAAGACAATGTGGACATTTCATATTCCACAATTATACTCTTTAGAACTAGAACCACCAGACCATCACAAAGCCCCATAAAACTTAAGTTTTATGGGGCTTTGTTTTCTCAAAACTTTAAATCTGGATGAAGTTCTAGGAGAAACAAATTTTACGTCCGAGCCGTACAGGGGTACGGTGAGGACGGAAAATGCCGTTTCGACAACGAAATTCGCCAGATTTAATAGCTTTTGAGCCTGCGGGCTTTATCGTGTTGTCGGATTTTTTCGAGCGCCTTAGCCTCAATCTGTCGAATACGCTCTCGTGTCACTCCAAATTCCTTTCCCACCTCTTCGAGTGTGTGGTAGGTGCCATCGAGAAGACCGTGGCGCATCTCGAGAATCTTTCGCTCCTTCTCTGAGAGTGATGCGAGAATTTCCTGCATCTGGTCGGCGAGAATACGGTGCGCAACTTCCTGATCAGGGGAAATTATCTTATCGTCTGCTATAAAGTCTGAGAGTCGTGACCTATCGTCGTCATCACCAATTGGGAGTTCGAGCGAAATAGTATCCTGACTAATCTTTTCAATTTGATAAATCTTTTCAACTTCAACATCCATTTCTGTTGCAATCTCTTCTGCCATTGGGTCGCGTCCCAAATCCTGCGCGAGGCGACGTGAGACCTGCTTGTACTTCGCCATGGTCTCTACCATGTGCACTGGAATACGAATGGTGCGTGACTGGTCGGCAAGCGCACGGGTGATAGCCTGACGAATCCACCACGTTGCGTAGGTCGAAAACTTAAATCCCTTCGTGAAGTCAAATTTGTCGACGGCCTTAAAGAGACCGAGGTTCCCTTCCTGAATAAGATCGAGAAGTGTGAGGTCCGGGCTACGTCCCACATATTTCTTCGCAATAGAAACGACGAGACGGAGGTTTGCGCGGGCGAGAAGGTTGCGTGCCTCAGAATCACCATCAACAATGCGCTTTGCGAGTGTGCGCTCCTCGTGCGCGGTGAGAAGTGGGTACTGTCCGATTTCACGGAGATACATCTGAATGGAATCGTATGCACTGTCGCTTCGCTTGTAGACATTCTTTCTGTCCATGAGCTCATTCGTGCCAATCTCATCGCCGAGCATACCACCACTTCCAATCACATCAATACTTGCAGTCGAAAGACGCTCATAGAGATTTTCGAGGAAGTCGACATCTCGCTCAATGGTAGGAAACTCTTTGAGTATCTCGTCATAGGTAATAAAGCCACGTCCTCGCCCAAGGGTGAGGAGTGCCTGTGCCTTTCCCTCTTGCACGAGATCTGCCTTTGAAAGTTTCTTAACGACGACTTTCTTTGGTGCAGGTGCACGCTTCACGACAACCTTCTTCTTTACCACCTTCTTTACTACCTTCTTTGGTGCGACCTTCTTCTTTACCACCTTCTTTACTACTTTCTTTGCGACACTCTTTTTAAGAATCGGTCGCTTCTTTGGATTTGATTTAAGAATCGCCTTTTTTTTAGGCGATGTTGCTTTCACTTTCTTTTTTTGTACTCCCGACTTTTTCACCATATTATTGCCACACTATACAGTAAAACTCAAAAATGTCCACCCCGTTAGAGATTATTTCATGGACTCTTAGGAGAGTGACTATTCTGACATTTAAAAACCGATAAATGGTGTGCCTTCGCTCTTGTGCGGAAGTGTATTACACTTCCTATCTCTAACGGGGTCCACCTGTTCCCTATAACCGCAAGACCCATAATAAAGATATGAATAGCGGGCACAGAACGAGTATTTACCTCTAAAAATAACCATGCTACAGTAAGAAAGTCAGGCACGCCCGTGCACGACACAACCAAGGAGACGTTCATGAAGAAGAAACTGATCTGGGCCATTGCTTGTGGCCTCCTCGCCAGCTTGGCAATGCCTGCCTTCGCCAGCGATTCCCCCGGCACCTACATCGACGCCAAGGCCGAAACCGCGCTGAACCAGCAGACCCTCAAGGAAAGCTCGACAACCTTCGTCATCGCAGAGCGCGCCGGCAAAGTCAAGGACGTGACGGCAACTCTGGCAACTTCCAAGCCGGGCGCCGACGACACCTACCTGGTCAAGCGCATCGACTCGGGACTGACGGCTCCCGGCCTGATCACGGCCAGCAAGGACACGGGGTCCTCTTGCGCGATGCCCAAGTTCTCGGTCGGCCTCGACCTGAAAACGGCGCCCATGACGAGTGCGAGTGGCCAGGGCACATCCACCATCGGCGGCGGTAGTTCGAACTTCACGACCTGAACCTCCAATCCACCATGAAAGGGGTGGACCGCTCTCTCGGGAGCGGTTTATTTTTGTCTATCTTTTTGGAAAAACTCTGTACATAGGAAATTAGTTGTGGTATGCTCCTCGGGTTAAACACGCATGGTGCGTGGGTAACATGTTCCCCGGGAGACAGATCAAATGAAATTCGTTGCACTCATCGCACTCGCAATCTTCGGTGGCTTCGGCTACGCATACCACCAGAAGACCAAGAAGGACCGTCCGCGCGCATGAAGCGTGTTGCAACCGTAGGTCGAAGCCCGTCGCATTTACTTGGACGGGCTTTTATATTGCCTATCTATATCTTTTGGATACTTATTTTATTCTGTAAAAGTGTCTCCGCCTCTTTATTACCTTGAATGATAGTGAGCGCAAGATCATGGTTCCCCTCCGACTCTGCCTGTATCATTTTTTCTCGCTGATTTCGTAAATACTCACGCGCCACGACATGCGCATAGTCGGTGAGCGCATCACTCACGTCCTCAAGGAGTTCTCGTTCACGGAGGTCTTCTATAGATTCCTCAATGGTAAAGACATGCGCATTCATTTCAGGCGTTGGTTCAATATCTAAAAACGACGGTACTTCGGGTGTCAATTTTGCGAGTCGCTCGATGTGAGACCTTATCTCACTCGCAATCCATGCGCGCTCTCCTATACAGGCATGACTGAGTGCATAGAGCCTACTCTCGAGCGTCGTTCTTCGTTGTGGAGATTTCTCTGAGGTAACTTTCTTTGGAGCAGATACTTCGTGATGTGCTGTTGCCTGTTGTTTCTCATTTTCTTCCAATCTGCCCACCTCATAATGAATCGCGTCCTTCGTGGTACCAATAGCATCAGCGACAACCTGCTCAAAGTGTTCGCGGTCGATTCTATTTGGCATATGGACGAGGAGCGGAACGAGCTCCTCACGAACACGGAGTTTATAGGTGCGCTCATCCTTCATTCCATCTTTGAGCACGCTGAGAATGAACTCGATGACGTGCACGGCGTTACCAACAAAGTGCTTGAAATCGAGTGGATTTGCCTTGATGATGTCGGCAGGGTCTTTCCCTCCCTCCATCTGTGCAACCTTCACATCCATCCCATGAGCGAGCATAATGCCCGCAATACGCTTCACCGCGGTCACACCAGCCCTATCTGAATCAAGTGCGAGCACAATGCGTGAAGAGAGACGTTCAAGGAGTGTGAGATGATGCGCGGTAAACGCAGTCCCTGAGACAGCAACGGCGTTGGTGTATCCGGCTTGATGTGAGAGCACGAGGTCGAACTGCCCTTCCACAAGGAGTGAAAAGTCATAGTGACGAATTCCCTGTTTCGCTTTGTCATACCCGTAGAGTATCTCTGACTTTTGGAAAAGTTCTGTCTCGGGAGAATTTACATACTTTGGAACACCGTCCTCCTTCTTCATTGTGCGACCAGAAAATGCCACTACACGCCCCGATGAATCAAATATCGGGAACATGATTCTGTCTCGGAACACATCATATGATTCCTTACCTTGGTCAGCATGTTTGATGAGCCCCGCTTTAAATATCTGATCCTCGGTAAAACCCTTGCTGAGGAGATGCTGTTTGAGTGCCCGCCACTCATCTTTCGCGTACCCAATGCGCCACGCGTGAATCGTCTGCGTGGTAACTCCTCTGTCGGTGATATATGCATTCACCGCGGGGTTTTGTTCGCGCTCATTGAAGAAGTACTTTGTTGCCTCTTCGATAAGTGCGTACTGTGTCTCTCGCTCATCGCGCTTTTTTGGGTCTTCGGGGACAAGCTCGACGTGAGCCTTCTCGGCAAGTATCTTGAGCGCACCCTTAAAATCCACTCCCTCCATTTCCTGTATGAATGTGAACATATCACCTCCCCTTTGTGACGAGAAACAGTAGTACATCCCTCGGTCAGGAGAAACATAAAACGACGGTGTCTTCTCATTGGTGAAGGGTGACTTCGCCTTATAGTTTTTTCCCGCTCGTGTGAGCTCAACATAACTGCCAATCACATCGACAATGCCCAATCTCTCTTTTATCTGTTCTACTGCGGTATGTGCCATAAATTTGCACCTATTATACGTTCTTTTAGCAGTTTAAACACCTCTCACAAAATTACTTTAATTCAATGCTATAGCATTGAATTAAAGTAATTTAACAGCTTGTATTATATCTATCATATGACAGATATAATACAAATCAGGCTATGGGCAACACAAAACAGCCGGCGTGAAGCGCCGGCTGTTTTGTGTTGTTTATCTACACTTTCGACTATCCTTCAGCCTCCATCTCTGCATGAAGTCGCTCGATTGCTTCGAACTTGTTACTTCCTTTAAATCCAGTTCCTGCAGGGATAAGTCGTCCGATGATGACGTTTTCCATGAGGCCAGTGAGCTTGTCTTCACTTCCGCGAACAGCGGCATTGATGAGCACGCGTGTGGTGTTTTGGAATGACGCAGCACTGAGGAAACTCTTTCGTGAGAGCGATGTCTCAGTAATACCCAAGATAAGTCGGTCTGCCTTTGCAGGCTCCTTACCTGCCTCGACGAGTTCGGTATTTGTGCTGACGAAGAACCATTCCTCGACAACGTCACCAACCGTGAAGTGGCTATCGCCAACATTCGTGATTTTCACTCGACTCATCATCTGCTTCACAATGAGCTCAATGTGCTTACGCGCAATGGTCACACCCTGAAGCTCGTAAATCTTATTTGTCTCATTGATGATGTATTCCTGCGTTACCTCCTGACCAGCGTATTTGAAGAGGTCTGGAAGATGTACAGAACCGTCAGTGAGGAGTTGGCCCTGTTTCACCTCTTCACCTTCACGAACCATTACCATACGACGGAAGTGTACTGGGTACTCGATAGGATCATTCTTCTTTGTTGCATGCTTTGAACCGAGTGTTGGTGCAACAGTAATAATCTTCTCTTTTCCTTCAGTGCGAATACTAGTGACAATACCATCGGTCTTTGAGATAACTGCAGGCACCTTTGGTGAGCGCTTCTCAAACACCTCTTCCACACGTGGAAGACCCTGTGTCACGTCTCCACCGACTGACGCAGCTCCTCCGGCATGCTTCGTATTCATTGTGAGCTGTGTACCCGGTTCTCCAATCGCCTGTGCAGCGACAGTACCAACAGCCTCTCCAATGTCGACGAGCTTGTTTGTTGTAAGGTCAATACCGTAACACTGCTGACACACACCGCGGAGTGTCTTACAGGTCATTGGTGAACGTACTTCAACAGATGAAATGTCTGACTTATCAATTGAGAGTGCGTCGACACGAGAGAGGAGATGTCCCTTCTTGAAGAGAACCTCACCAGCAGTCGTGACTGCATCCTGCGAGAGGATACGTCCGCGAATAGCCTTACTGAAAGCAATTTCGATACCCGATGAGCTCACGCGTCCAATGATGACACCCTCCTTTGTCTTACAATCTGGCTCGGTAATGATAGCGTCCTGAGCAACCACGAAGAGGCGTCGCGTGAGGTATCCAGCCTTTGCAGTCTGGAGCGCCGTGTCGGCAAGACCTTTTCGAGAACCGTGCGTGGTAATGAAGTACTCAATTGGGCTCATACCCTCCTTCATTGAAGAAAGAATTGGGAACTCGAGTGTCTCACCTCGTGTGTTGATGATGAGACCCTTCATACCTGCCATCATGGCAATCTGTCCCATAGAACCTCGGGCTCCAGACTTCCACATATCATAGACCGAACCATTGATGTCGAGTGTCTCTGGGAGAACACTTTCAATCTCAGTCTTTGTGCGGTGCCAGATTTCAATAATCATGCGTCGGCGTTCATCGCGTGAGATGAGACCTTCGTTGAAGAATCCAATAACCTTTGATTCCTCACCTCGTGCCTTTTCAATAATTCCCTTCTTCTTCTCAGGAACCACCACGTCATCAATACCCCATGTCGTACCTGACTTCGTCGCGTACTCGAATCCGAATCGCTTCATACGGTCGACAATCTTTGGCACTGCATCAATGCCCTTGTCATCAATAATCTCGATGATGATACCAAAGAGTGTTCGCTGAGTAATCACATCATTGATGAAATCATGATCACTTGGAAGTACTGAGTTGAAGAGGAGTCGTCCTACCGATGTCTCAAATACCTTTTCCTCGTACTGTGCGTACTTTGGTGTATCGGTTGCGAGCACGCGCACCTTTGCACGAAGATCGATAACTCCATAATCGTACGCAAGGATAGCTGCGTTTGGTGATGGGAACGCATCCCCTTCACCCTTTGCTCCAGGAATAATCTTTGTCATCCAGAATGCACCGAGTGCCATATCGAGAAGTTTCTCAGATACCACAGGGTCTGCTGATCCTGGCTTTAGGATGTTCTTGTTCGCAGAAATAATTTCACGTGCCTCGTACTGAGCTTCGTCTCCGAGTGGTACGTGAACGGCCATCTGGTCTCCGTCGAAGTCGGCGTTGAATGCGCGACAGACGAGTGGGTGAACCTGTATAGCGTTACCTTCAATAAGTACTGGACGGAATGCCTGAATACCCTGTCGGTGCAGTGTTGGTGCGCGGTTGAGGAGTACGTGGCGGTCTTTAATCACTCCTTCAAGAATCGCCCACACTTCGGGAACACCATCTTCAATGAGACGGCCTGCTCCACGAATGTTGTATGCGAGCTCCTGTCGCAAGAGTTCTGAAATGACAAACGGACGGAAGAGTTCAAGTGCCATGTGCTTTGGAAGACCACACTGGTCGAGTGAGAGGTCTGGACCAATCACAATCACGGAACGTCCTGAGTAGTCGACTCGCTTACCGAGAAGGTTTTGACGGAAGTATCCCTGCTTACTCTTGAGGTAATCTGAGAGTGACTTGAGTGGACGACGCTGTGCCTGGCTCATTGCTGAGTATGCAGTATTGCCGTGACGAATTGAGTTGTCGATAAGTGCATCGACGGCCTCCTGAAGAATACGCTTCTCGTTTCGGAGAATCACATCCGGTGCCATGATGTCGATGAGCTTCTTGAGACGGTTGTTTCGATTGATAACACGTCGGTACAAATCGTTGAGATCTGAAGACGCATGTCGTCCACCTTCAAGCGCTACCATAGGTCGGAGGGCTGGTGGAATAACAGGGAGACGCATGAGGAACATCCACTCAGGACGAACCTCTGCATGAATCATTCCCTTGATGAGTGAGAGACGCTTATCGAGCTTTCCTCGCTCGGCTGCACCTGCAGTCTCACGTTCTTTCTCGAGTCGGTCGCGGAGGAGTACGAGGTCAAGCTTCTTGAAAATATCGTAAATAGCCTCTGCTCCAATGCGTGCCTCGAAGAGTGTCGAGTACTTCATTGAGTACTTGTGGTAGTGCATCTCATCGAGAATTGCCCCCTCCACAATACTCTCAATCTCACGCTTGATTTCATCCATGCGGTTCTTGAGTTCTTCACGCGCATTCTCACTCGTGAGTTCCTTGTACTTCATCTTGAACTCAGTATCGAGGTCTCGAAGGACGCGAGCACGCTCGTCTGTGCTCACCTTGGTAACAATGTATCCCGCGAAGTAGATGACTTTCTCAATACTTGCAGCTGAGGTACCGAGGATGAGGGCTATACGGCTTGGAACGCCACGGAGGAACCAAATGTGAGAGACAGGGACGCAGAGGTCGATGTGACCCATACGCTCACGTCGTACAATTGAACGGGTGATTTCAACTCCACACTTCTCACAGGTGATGCCCTTGTATCGTATACCGCGGTATTTCTTACATGCACATTCGTAGTCTTCAACAGGCCCAAAGATTCTCTCGTCGAAGAGACCGTGCTTCTCAGGCCTTTGTGTTCGATAGTTGATGGTCTCAGGCTTTGTGATTTCACCCTTTGACCATTCAAGAATACGCTCTGGTGAAGCGAGCTTGAGCGAAATTTCGCTGAACTGCTGTGGCGCTTGTGTTCTCATAATATGATAATTAAAGACTACGAATTAATAATTGCGGTGTGCATCCTCTCTTTTAAGATCGACGTCGAGTGCAAGGCCACGAAGCTGATTCACGAGTACATTGAACGCAGCTGGTGTGTGTGGGTGACTAATCTTCTCTCCACGGACGATTGCATCAAATGCAGCTGAACGTCCGACAATATCGTCTGATTTAATGGTGAGCATTTCACGGAGTGTGTACGCGGCACCGTACCCGAGGAGTGCCCAGACTTCCATTTCTCCGAAACGCTGACCTCCCACCTGTGCTTTTCCTCCGAGTGGTTGCTGAGTAATGAGTGAGTACGGACCAATCGATCGCATGTGAATCTTGTCTTCTACCATGTGGTGCAGTTTCAAGATGTACATGTATCCAACAGAAATACGCTGTGCAAAGGTATCTCCAGTACGTCCATCACGAAGCCAGAATTTTCCGTCTGATGGGAATCCTGCTGAGACGAGCTCTTCCTTTACTTCTTTTTCACTTGCTCCTGCAAATGGAGGGACGATTGCTTGATAACCGAGTGTGTTTGCAGCCATACCGAGGTGAAGCTCAAGGATCTGTCCGAGGTTCATACGGCTTGGCACGCCGAGTGGTGTGAGAATCACATCAACAGGCTTTCCATCTTCTGTGTACGGCATGTCTTCCTCAGGAAGAATTCGTGAGATAACACCCTTGTTTCCGTGTCGTCCTGCAAGCTTATCTCCCACAGATACATTTCGAACTTGTGCAACAGTGATGTGAATTCGCTTGATGACACCGCTCTCGAGCTGGTCACCATTTTCACGACTGAAAATCTTCACACCGATGATACGACCTCGCTTTCCTGCCTCAAGGCGGAGTGAAGTGTCCTTCACGTCCTTTGCCTTCTCACCGAAGATTGAGCGGAGGAGTCGTTCCTCTGGTGTCAGCTGTGTCTCACCCTTTGGTGTTACCTTACCAACGAGAATGTCTCCTGGACGAACCTCAGCACCAACGCGGATGATTCCTTCCTCATCGAGGTTGCGGAGTTTCATCTCACTCACATTTGGAATATCGGGAGTTGTGACCTCCGGCCCAAGTTTGGTATCACGAACGGATACATCGAGCTCATCGAGGTGAATGGTTGCAAACTTACTATCCTTCACAATACGCTCAGAGATGATGATGGCGTCCTCATAGTTTGCACCGCTCCAACTCATAAAGGCAACGAGCATGTTTTGGCCGAGTGCCATCTGCCCCTCGTCAGTTGATGAGGTGTTTGCGAGTACATCGCCACGCTTTACCGTGTCGCCAACAGAAACTGATGCGCGGTGGTAGAACGCAGAGAAATCGTTTGTTCTCTGGAATGTGGTGAGTGTGTATTCCTTCTTCTTTCCATCCTTGTTCTTTACAACAATGTGTCGTGCATCTGCCTCGACAACTTCACCAGCCTCGTGCGCAGTAATCATTCTTCCGGTATCTCGAGCACTGAGCTCCTCAACACCAGTCGCAACGAGTGGCGCCTCTTGGACGATACATGGTGTTGCCTGTTTCTGCATGTTACTACCCATGAGTGCGCGGTTTGCGTCGTCATGATTAATGAATGGAATCATCGATGTCGCTACAGAGAATGCCTGATTGGTTGCGATATCAATAAATTCAATGTTCTTCTTTGGCACAATAACTGGCTCACCCTTAAAGCGGGCTTCAAGTATTTCGAGTTTAATTTTTCCACTGTCATCCACCTCAACCGCAGCGTGCGCAATATGGTATCGCTCTTCTTCGTGTGCATTGAGATAGACAATCTCATCGGTCACGATTCCCTTTTCTACCTTTGCGTATGGAGTCTCGATGATACCGAAACGGTTCACACGAGCATACATTGCAAGACGAAGAATAAGACCGATGTTTGGACCTTCAGGAGTGTGAATCGGGCAGAGTCGTCCGTAGTGAGACGTGTGCACGTCGCGCACTTCAAAGCCTGCACGCTCACGGGTAAGTCCTCCAGGACCGAGTGCTGAGAGCGTACGGAGTCCTTCGAGTTCTGCGAGCATGTTCTGCTGTTGCATGAACTGTGAAAGCTGGTTCGTAGTGAAAAATTCCTTAATCGCAGCCTGGAGTGGTCGTGGGTTCACGAGCTGAATCGGAAGTGATGTCTCCGCCTCAATCGTCGACATACGATCCTGAATATTACGCTTCATGCGTGTCATACCGACACGGATACGCTGTTGAAGCATCTCACCGAAGTAGCGAACGCGACGGAAGCCGAGGTGGTCGATGTCGTCGGCAATTGCACCAGGAGTATGATTCTGCTCGATGATGTTCTTGATGATAGTCACGAGGTCTTCAATACTGATTGTTCGCTGAGCATCTGCCTTTGCATCTGTTGCACGGTCAAATCGCTCATTGAAGTGGTGACGTCCAATTTCTGAAAGGTCGTAGCGGACTGGGCTGAAGATTGAGTTGATGAATTCCTTCGCATTTTCTACCGTCGCGAGGTCACCGTCACGGAGGCGTCGGTATATTTCGATGTATGAATCATTCGTTGTCTTTGCAACATCTTTTGCAAGTGTCTTAGTCATATACTCATCAGCATGTGGAACTCCCTTGAAGAGCTTGAGAAGGTCCTTGTCGTCTCCAACACCAAGTACACGGAAGAGTGACGAAATTGGGAACTTTCGCTTTCGGTCAATCTTCACGTAGATGACGCCGTCTGCTTCGGACTCAATCTCAACCCACGCACCGCGAGCTGGAATGATTTTCGCACCAAAGAATGTACGTCCCTTTGATTCACTCGTGGTGAAGAAGATACCGTATGAACGTGCGAGCTGAGGGACGATAACACGCTCAACACCATTGATGATGAAGGTACCGTTCTCAGTCATGACCGGGATGTCGGTAAAGAAAATTTCCTGCTCCTTCTCACCACCAAAGGTCTTGTTCTTCAAAACTACCTGCGCACGAAGCGGTGCCTCATAGGTGAGCTTGTTCTCACGTGCGTACTCTGGAGTCGTCTTTGGACTTCCGAGTTCGTACTTCTTGAACACGAGGTCAAACTTTTTGTCAGAGTAGTCACTGATAGGTGAGAACTCCTTAAAAACTTCCTTGAGACCTATCTCAATGAAGCTCTTGTATGACTCACGCTGTGGTTCAACGAGGTCTGGAAGTGAGACGCGAGCATCTCGATAGTTTTGGAAACGCTTCTTGGGAAGCATTCCGACTGTCTTCAGTTCATCATTTTTTGGTGCGCTCATAAAGGGTGCGAGTACTTAATGAATAAGGTGAATAAAAGACCAGCAAAGCAAAAATCACGCCAAAGGCGCGTTCTCCCCACTGATTTTTTACTCAGTTTGTAATATGTGCATCGTTCTGATGTGCTTATGAGACATGTTGTCTCAAATCTAAAAAGCGGTTGGCTTTTTAGCGCTCTACCTCCACAAAAATCGCACATCCAGAACTCATCCAAGTCGACTTTGTATGGGCAGGAGTGTACCAGATTATCGAGAAAAGGTCAACAAATCCTTTGTGGAGACCGCAAATATGCCATGATTTTGTTATTTATTACTAAATCCCATTACAAATAACACACTGTTTGTAGGGCTTGTGAATTCTAAATATCTATGTCATGATGCGATAAGTTACACTGCACCTTGAACGCCCACCACCCAACTAGTCGAGGAGACCATGATGTTTGATAGCTTTGAGAAATCTGCCTTTGCAGGTTGTCGTCAGGTCGAGCCAGACTACAGCGACTTCGATAGCATCTGTGGATCGGCTCAGCACGAACCGTTTTCGTACCGCGATGCAGAATTGATTGCAAAGGCGATTGCGCAACTCCACGGGGTCGCGCGAATTGACCTGTACGGAAGTATTGCTCGACACCATGTCGGGAACGATATCGACCTCCTCATTGTGGTCAAAGACGAATCCCTATACGACCAGTTTGTAAAGGGAGTCAACGACATCCTGAACGACAAGCCACCGCTTCTTTGTCCAGGGTACTATGCGCGTCAATGCGCAATCAAGGCAATCTGGAAAAACTTCCCCGTCGCGGACGCAATACTCCCCCATCGCAGTGATGCCAGCGAGTACCTCGACATGTTCGTAATGCCACAGAACTGGCGAAGTAGGATTGAGGAAATACAAGGGAACTTGCCTCACGATGACCCGCAGTTCGTTCACAACATATCCAAAGACGCATACTTACTTGCGTCACCCTAGGCACACTGCCTTTGCATAAAAGCCCCGCGTTCGCGCGGGACTTTTTTATTGGGATAGTTTTCTATTCTCTATCTCCTTGTGATTCCCTGAGAGAAATACTGGTGGTACTTTGTATTTTTTCTTCTTATACTCAAGAACTTCTGGGCGGGTGTACATTTCCCCACTTGAGACACGTTCTTCTTCGAGTGACTCAAATGTACCGAGAACCCCCGGCACTTGGCGAGAGACCGAATCAATAATGGCAAGTGCAGGAAGCTCGCCTCCCGTGAGCACATAGTCTCCAACCGAAATCTCTTCGGCTTTCAAAATCTTTTTTACGCGAGAATCAATTCCCTCATAGCGTCCTGAAATGAGCACGAGGTGATCATACTTTTCTGCAAGCTTCTTTGCCATAGCGGTATCGAACTTCTTCCCGCGCGGTGACATGATGAGCGTCTTCACCTTTTTCTGATCCTTTTTCCTTCCCACAGCTTTCTCCCACGCAAGAAGTATTGGCTCAGCATACATCACCATCCCTGGACCACCGCCATACGGTCGGTCGTCTACCTTGTGATGTTTATTTTTTGCAAAATCGCGCAGATTATAATACTTCACCTCAATTTTCTTTCCGCGATGTTTTGCTCCTTTCCCCTTCTCCGTCTTCTGCGCACGACCAAGAACCGAGGCATTGGTATAGGCTTCGCAAACCTCTTTGAATAATGTAATAACGTGAAAATGCATAACTTTTTATTTCGAAAGTACCAATGACACCTTCTCGAGTGTCGGGAGCACCCCAATATGAAGTGGCGAGGGCAAATTGTCCAGTGTGTGCCACGCGATTGCTTCGCACTTCTCGGGCTCACCTATTCTGACAGTGCTCGGATCAACAAGGACAGCATGGATCATGGAAACCCAATGACTTTTCACTCCATCAAGCTCACTAATCCAATCACAATAACCACAAAAGGTATATTCTTTTGCAGTTATGCAAAGTTCCTCCCTCAGTTCCCTATGAAGCGCTTCTTCCACAGTCTCACCAAACTTGAGCCCACCTCCAGTAATCTCCCACATCCCCACTGCGTCACGTGCACCACCTCCGCGCTTTGCAAGAAGGAAATTTCCTTTCCCGTCATGGCACGCAAATATCACAACGATGCCCGTATAATCAATTCCCTTTTTCATACAAATAGTTTTGCACAATTCTCTCCTTTCTCCAAACACTATTCCCATTAATGGGAATAGTGTTTGGAATATCACCGTATATAAACACAAAACCTTTCGATTAATCGAAAGGTTTTGTGTTTTTTCTCTATCCTATATTCTCTACTCTATATACGGAGCCCATCAATCGCTTCGTCCAAAGACTTCGGCGCATTCGGCACATCATCCACATTTGCATCTGCACTCATATCTGCTGATGCTGATGAACGAGTACCTCCCTCTGGTTCATTGATCTTGAGATTGACACGCGCCTCATTCTTCATGCCAACAACACGGAGAAGTGTTCGGATAGCCTTTGCAGTGTTACCTGAACGACCAATGATCTTTCCCATATCCTCTGCATGCACATCGAGAGTAAGAAGTACTCCCATCTCGTCTACCGTTCGATTAATCTTCACACTCTCGGGGTGATCGACGAGTGACTTTACTAACTGTTCAAGGAATTGCTGATCGAGCTCCATAATATTTATCTTAGATTAAGAACCTACCTGTTAAGCGGTCACGACGTTCATACTGAAACGTACTACAGTGAATGGTAACAGGAAGTACCCATACGTCAATACGC
>JANLIJ010000146.1 GCA_024653575.1 Candidatus Kaiserbacteria bacterium | reverse complement strand
AATGCCTGTACTTTCGTCCGATAATGTAGTATAGTTATGCGAATTTTATAGAGACTATCATTACGTATTCATCTGCAAAAGCACTCGTATTTTGCAATTTTTCATGAAAAAAAAGGAGAAGAATATCATTGTGTACGTTATGATGTTGCCCCCTGGCGCGGTGGAGAGTATTCGTGCGTACGAAAGGCGAGAGAAGCGGAAGTTCCGTATTATGCTTATCCGAGATATCGGGCATGCCGAGTATAAGGAAAGGGAATCATACAGCGGTCTCGATATACTCCTCGAGTGTGACCTCAGTACTCCTGCCCGTATTGCGGAAGCGCTTGCTCCATATCAGAGTGAGCTCTGCGCTATCACCTGTCGGTCTGAGTCACACATGGCACGCTTCATCGAAGTGATACCGCATGTCCCGTACCTTCGCACACCGACGACAGAGTCACTCATGTGGGCGACGGACAAACTCGAGATGCGTAGACGATTTCGTTTGCTTGCGCCAAAATTCTCTCCGAAATATACCGTGGTGAAAGAGAACACGAAGGCCGAGCGAACTCGTGTTATTGAAAAGATTAAGTTTCCTATGATTGTGAAGCCGACCAATCTCGCACAGAGCCTTCTCGTGACCGTGTGCTATCACGAGGATGAGCTGAAGAGGTCACTCACCAATTTGGGGGAGAAGATTGATCGCACATACGCAGAGAATGGGAGGACTGAGCGACCACGAATTATTGTTGAAGAGTTTATGGAAGGGGACATGTATTCTGTCGATGCGTATGTCAATTCACGAGGAAAAGTGTATTTTTGTCCCATGGTGCGAGTGCTTACGGGGCACAACATTGGTCACGAAGATTTTTTTAACTATCTTCACCTCAGCCCTACAAACCTCAAACAACCGTCAATTGAACGTGCACATTTGGCCGGAGAGGCAGGGATTCATGCGCTTGGACTTCGGAACACGACCGCACACGTCGAACTTATGAAAATTGATGACGTGTGGAAAATTATTGAAATTGGTCCTCGGGTGGGTGGCTTTCGAGATAAGCTCCATCGCCTCAGTTGTGACATCGACCATTCACTCAACGATATTCTCATTCGTCTTCCCAAGAAGCCAATTATTCCAAAGAAATGCAAGGGCTTCGCAGCAACACTGAAGTGGTACCCAAAGAAAGAGGGGAGAATTGTAGGACTCAAGGGTATCAAGAAATGTCAGGAACTCAAGTCATTTGTTGAAATAAAGTTGATTAAAAAGATTGGTGATCGGTGCCAGTTTGCGCGCCATGGCGGAAAAGCAGTGTTTACGCTTACGCTCTATAATACTGAACGTGCAAAATTGCTTGCCGATATACGAAGGGTAGAAAAACTGATTGAGGTTAAAATTGGGTAGGTGATATGTATACTATAAGTCGCAATTGCGACTTATAGTATAAATTAGGTCATACACACCCGTGAGGGCGAAGCCCTCACGGGTGTTGTACTATTACCTACATGCCAAAGACTCGTGATTTTTTTGTTCTCATTGGTTCCTTCGTTTGCGTAACTATCGTTGCGGGCTTTTTCCTGTCTCCATCCCAAGCTCCACAATATGTCGAAGAGGTGCAGAATCCCGCACTCTTCCTTCCGCCACATGATGGGTATAGTCTCAAGCCCTATCGTGAGGATACAGTGCACGATACCAGGGATTCATTTATTGAAAAAGTTCGGCGTTCATATGTTCCGTCATCTCCTAAAGACGACCCTGTTGTTTCTGAAGAGTCGCTTGTTATAGAACAGGCGGATGTCTTCGTGTCTCAGGCATCCACGACAACAGCTTCTACTACCTATGGCGACACTAGTCTTTGATATCGAGACTGTTGGTGAGTCGTGGGACTCACTCGATGAGACCACTCAAGAGGTGCTCACTCGTTGGATTGAGAGAACGTGCGCACACGGGGAGGAACATGATTCACTCCTTAAAGACCTCAAAGAGGGACTCGGATTTTCACCACTTACGGGGAGTGTTGTTGCAATCGGGCTCTATGATGTAGAGCGAAAGCAAGGTGTGGTGTACTACCAAGGGGAAGAGCGCGCCGATGAAGAATCTGGTGAGTTTGTTTTAAAGTCACGAACCGAGCGAGATATGCTCGAAGATTTTTGGGAGGGTGCAAAAAGCTATGACACATTTGTGACGTTTAACGGAAGAGGGTTTGACGTGCCATTTTTAAATCTTAGGTCTGCCGTTCATGGAATTCGACCCTCGCAAGATCTTATGGAGGGACGGTACCTCTATCAACAAAAGTCTGTACGACATGTCGACCTCCAAGACCAAATGACATTTTATGGAGCGATGCAACGCAGGCCGTCTTTGCATTTGTTC
>JANLIJ010000137.1 GCA_024653575.1 Candidatus Kaiserbacteria bacterium | reverse complement strand
CATTAACTTCAGTGGAGTATGGAAGACATTGGTTCAGTCATGTATCGCGTCGCTCGTTGCAGGATATGTTGCGTATGTTTCTCTCAATTACTTCGTGACGCTTTTTGTCGTCGACACACTCGGTACTGTATTTCTTCAGGGGTTCCTCGCATGTTTCCTTGGCCTTGCTGGATACGCGTTTGTTCAGTATCTGTTCAAGAGTATTGAGCTCCGTGAAATATGCTCAGCGCTCCATAGACGCTTTACACGAAATGATGTTGTGGTGGCACAGGAGGAGGACGTCCTCTCGGTCTAAAACATACTCTAGCTATATAGAGACTCTGTGGTACAGTAGCCATACAATTATATGAGGGAAATTCGAAACTTTAGTATTATCGCCCACCCCAGTACAAAAGGCTCATACTTCGCCTTCGTACGGGGCAAGTATTTGACTATGACCCGCACAACTTCGTTTGCATCTATATGAAAGAAATACGTAATTTTAGTATCATAGCGCATATCGACCACGGGAAGTCGACTCTTGCCGACCGTATGCTTGAAATAACGCATACTGTTGAAGCGCGCAAAATGAAGGAGCAGGTGCTCGACTCTATGGATCTCGAGCGGGAGCGTGGCATTACCATCAAGATGCAACCGGTGCGGATGGAGCACGTTGTGGGTGGGGTAACGTACGAAATAAACCTTATCGATACCCCCGGGCATATTGACTTCTCCTACGAGGTTTCCCGAGCCCTGAAGGCCGTCGAAGGAGTACTCCTCCTCGTCGATAGTACGCAGGGCGTGCAGGCGCAGACGCTTTCGGTGCTCCAGATGGCGAGAGAACAGGGGCTTGCGATAATCCCGGTACTCACAAAGATTGATGTACCACATTCACGAAGAGACGAAGTTGCCCATGAGGTTGTGACACTGCTCAAGTGTAACCTCGAGGACATTCAGTACGTCTCAGGTAGAACGGGTGAGGGAGTTAAGGAGCTCCTCGATCTCATTTGTATGAAAATCCCTGCCCCCAAGAAGGCGACGGGAGGTTCATTCCGTGGTCTCGTCTTCGATTTTAAGTATTCAAATCACCGTGGAATTATCGTCTATTTTAGAGTATTTGACGGTGTGGTACGAAAGGGTGATAGTCTCCGTTTTCTCGCTGCAGAACGCAATTTTACCGCACTTGAGGTGGGTATACTCTCCCCCGAAGAGAAGCCAGTCACTGAATTGAATGAGGGCGAAATTGGCTACATTGTGACTGGTATCAAAGAACCAGGGGTAGCTTCTGTTGGTGATACGCTTGCGCTCGAGAAGGGCTCACGAGAGCTTCTCGTGGGATACCACTCAGTACCACCAGTTGTATGGGCATCGGTGTTTCCCGAGAGTCAGGATGACTTCACTATTTTGAAACAGGCACTTGACCGTCTCAAGATGTCCGATTCATCGCTCTCATATGAAGAGGAGTCATCGGGTGTCCTTGGACGAGGATTCAGGTGTGGCTTCCTCGGGATGCTTCACCTTGAAATTGTGACTGAACGCCTTCGAAGGGAATTTGATATTGAGATTATTATCACCGCCCCATCCATCGTCTATGAAGTTA
>JANLIJ010000136.1 GCA_024653575.1 Candidatus Kaiserbacteria bacterium | reverse complement strand
TGCTATACGTTATCTTTGCATCGACTCTGTCAGTGTATGTGCTCATCCCATTTCTCTCAAAGAAGATTGAACACGATTCAAAAAATTCTGCCCAACATTTGCTCTCGCAATTCTTCTCGCTGTTTGTTGTTGCATATTTGCTGATTGCACTCGTTGCCATGGTATACACTCCATTTATTGTTACGCACCTTTTCCCTGGTTTTGTCGGTGAGAGTGATATCCTTGTGGCATTGATTAGAATACTTCTTTTGCAACCACTCCTCCTCGGGATCTCGAGTCTTTTGGGCATTGTCACACAGATTGAACACCGTTTCATGCTCTATGCCATTAGTCCGATTATATACAACATAGGCATTATTTTTGGGCTTCTCATTCTGTATCCTTCCATGGGTGTTTATGGACTTGTGGTCGGTGTTATTCTCGGTGCGCTTGGTCATGTGTGTATACAGATTCCATCGGTTTTGCAGAGCCCACTCATGCCGAGGTTTACGCTCAATTTTGTTCTGTCCGATATTGTTGCAGTGTGTAGGGTGTCCTTTGTACGCGCACTCACGCTCTCGCTTCACCAGCTCGTTCTTCTTGGCTTTATAAGTTTTGCGAGCGTTATGGCTGTTGGTTCTGTTTCTATATTTCAGCTTGCATATAACTTGCAATCAGTACCACTCGCCATCATTGGGGTGAGCTATTCCGTCGCTGCGTTTCCGCTATTTGCACAGCTCTATGCTGAGAAAAAATATGATTTACTCGGAAGCAATATTACGACCGCTATACGTCACATCCTCTTTTGGTCGCTCCCGACAATTGCCCTTTTTGTCGTCGCACGAGCACAGTTTGTGAGAGTGGTACTTGGCTCGGGAGAATTTGATTGGAGCGATACACGTCTCACCGCGGCGGTTCTTGCACTCTTCATTCTCTCACTCACGTCGCAGGCAATTCATCTCCTTATTGTGCGTGCACTCTATGCGGTTGAGAATACGCGCATACCGTTTTTAATCACACTCTTCTCATCATCGCTTGCGCTTGTCTCTGCGTATGGATTCCACTATCTACTCACCGTGCACTCTGGATTCTATGCATCGCTTGAGCACATCATGCGACTCGAGGGGGTAGGGGGTATCGAAGTGCTTGCTCTTCCGCTTGGATATTCTTGTGCGCTCATCGTTCATAGCATTCTCCTGTTTGCGTTCTCGTGCAAACATCTTCATATTAACTTCAGCGGAGTATGGAAGACGCTGGTTCAGTCATGTATCGCATCGCTCGTTGCGGGATATGTTGCGTATGTTTCTCTCAATTACTTCGTGACGCTTTTTGTCGTCGACACACTCGGTACTGTATTTCTTCAGGGGCTCCTCGCATGTTTCCTTGGCCTTGCTGGATACGCGTTGGTGCAGTATCTGTTCAAGAGTATTGAGCTCCGTGAAATATGCTTAGCGCTCCATAGACGCTTTACACGAAATGATGTTGTGGTTGCTCAAGAAGAGGACACCTTAGCTGTTTAGAGAGCGTGTCCAAAAACCTCTCATACTTCGTTGCACCGCGTTCAGAAACGCTCATCGTATATTGAATACGCCTCGCTTTTCTTCACTTGTGCGCCTCGTCTGAGAAATTTTTGATCACGCTCTTGGTCGGAGTTTAAATATGGTACTGATTTTATGGTTTTCAGAGTTTTTCAATAAATACACACTCTGTGGTAGAGTAGGCCATATATTATGAGGGAAATTCGAAACTTTAGTATTATCGCCCATATCGATCACGGGAAGTCGACTCTTGCCGACCGTATGCTTGAAATAACGCATACTGTTGAAGCGCGCAAAATGAAGGAGCAAGTGCTTGATTCTATGGATCTTGAGCGGGAGCGTGGTATCACCATCAAGATGCAACCAGTGCGGATGGAGCACGTTGTGGGCGGGGTAACATATGAAATAAACCTTATCGATACCCCTGGGCATATTGACTTCTCCTATGAGGTCTCACGAGCACTGAAAGCTGTCGAAGGAGTACTCCTCCTCGTCGACAGTACACAGGGCGTGCAGGCGCAGACGCTTTCGGTACTCCAGATGGCACGTGAGCAGGGACTTGCAATAATCCCCGTACTCACAAAGATTGATGTACCTCATTCACGAAGAGACGAAGTTGCTCATGAGGTGGTGACACTGCTCAAGTGTAACCTCGAGGACATTCAGTATGTCTCGGGTAGAACGGGTGAGGGGGTTAAGGAACTCCTTGATCTCATTTGTATGAAAATTCCTGCCCCTAAGAAGGCGACAGGAGGTTCATTTCGTGGTCTCGTCTTCGATTTTAAGTATTCAAATCACCGTGGAATTATTGTCTATTTTAGAGTATTTGACGGTGTAGTACGAAAGGGGGATAGTCTCCGTTTTCTCGCTGCAGAACGCAATTTTACCGCACTTGAGGTGGGTATACTCTCTCCCGAAGAAAAACCAGTCACTGAATTGAATGAGGGTGAGATTGGCTACATTGTGACCGGCATTAAAGAACCAGGGGTGGCTTCGGTTGGTGATACACTTGCACTTGAGAAGGGGTCTCGAGAGCTTCTTGTGGGGTACCATTCAGTGCCTCCAGTCGTATGGGCATCGGTGTTTCCTGAAAGTCAGGATGACTTCACTATTTTGAAACAAGCGCTTGACCGTCTGAAGATGTCCGACTCATCGCTTTCATATGAAGAGGAGTCATCGGGCGTGCTCGGACGAGGATTCAGGTGTGGCTTCCTTGGGATGCTTCACCTCGAGATTGTGACGGAACGTCTTCGAAGGGAATTTGATATTGAAATTATCATCACCGCCCCATCCATCGTGTACGAAGTAACCTATGAGAATGGAAAGGTTGAGGAGGTGTATGCAGCATCGCGATTTCCGGACTATGGTGTGAAGGTGACGG
>JANLIJ010000103.1 GCA_024653575.1 Candidatus Kaiserbacteria bacterium | reverse complement strand
CTTCTGGTATACGAGGCGGGCAGTATTCACAAGATAGATTTCTCCTTCTTTTTTCCCGAGAGTCTGCTTGAGTCTCTCAACATCATCACTGCTGAATGTAGGGTTGATTGAGTCTGGATTTGCACCATTTCGCACAATGATTGGTTCCCTTGGGTACCCCATCTTCTTTGCCCATCCTCCGAGGAATTCTGATATTGCTTGGATCACACGAGCGTGGGTAAATGCGCGCCGGAAGAATGGCCACAACGGTTTCATTGTTCGCTCAATGTATTCTGGAGGATCCCCCTCTTGGAGAGTGAGCGCATACGGCACACCTGTGAGTATATTGAAGATTGAAACGGGCACTCCAGTGCCGTGCGCCATCATTGCCCACGCGGCATCATATCGGTGTTTTCGGTGAAGAAAATATCCTTTGATTCCCGCCATGATCTGAAAAAAGTGTTTGTTGTAGTGGAGCGGGAACTTGTGACGCTCGATGAGTGAGGCGTTCGGTTTTCCAAAAAGCCCCACTCGATGTATGAACACATTTCCAATCTTTCCAACTCTCGGCACCGTACTGTCGTAGTAGAGCGTCACCATATGGAACTCAAACTCCTCCGGATTGATACGGTCAGTAATCTCATGTATCGCCTCTTCAGCACCACTGATAGTTCCTGGCAAATAATCAAGTGAAAATATAAGGATTTTTTTCATATACTTTTTACCTCTTGAATATACTCAGGAAGATGATACTTCGGCACCCATCCGAGTACGCGAATTTTTGCAGAATCAACATCGGGGGATGTGCGCGTCGATTGAGTCGCGGGGAGCATTTCAATCTCACCGCCAAACATTTGTGCGGTCTCAAGGAGTGAGAAGTGCTCGTCAGTACCGATACCACAATTATCACCTTCGCCTTTTTCACCGGCAAGAATTATTCCCTCTACCGTATCGAGTACATGAGTAAACGCACGGCGTTGTGTACCTGGCTCGCGTACTTGAAGTGGTTTCCCTTCGAGCAATCTCCTTCTCCATGTCTCAATCACGGTTCCATACTCCTCAATACTGCGTTCGCGGGGACCATAGACGTTGTAGAAATAGGTAACGACATATGGAAGTGAGTACCAACGTCCATAATTTACAACAAGCTCAGAGTTTACTGCCTTTGCCCACGTATATGGTGAAAGATCCTTCCCCGTAACACCATCTTCGCGTTCACCCACATGCTTTGTCGATGAGCCCGCATACACAAGTTTGCATTTTACCTTTCTCCAAAACTCAAGCACTCCAAAGGTGCCTGAAATATTCAGATCATATACAACCTCTGGTTCCTCAAGACTCTTTGCAACACGTGAATACTCCCCGAGGTGATAGATGATATCCGGAGTTTCTGTAATATGTTCTGCAATGTCTTTTGTGTGACCGGTTCGGTACTCGACGCCTTCAATATGATTTTCAGGTGAGCCGGTGAAGTAGTTGTCGAGTGAAATAACCC
>JANLIJ010000087.1 GCA_024653575.1 Candidatus Kaiserbacteria bacterium | reverse complement strand
ATGGAAAGGTTGAGGAGGTGTACGCCGCTTCGCGATTCCCAGACTATGGCGTGAAGGTACAGGTGCGAGAACCATGGGTTCTTGCACAGATTATTCTCCCACCAGTTTACGTGGGCGGAGTGATGACGTTGCTCTATGATCATGAGGGAAGTGTACTCGAGACGGAGGTCTTCGGTGACGGGCGGAATCTCCTCACTGTTGAGATGCCTCTCCGTGAGCTCATGCGCAATTTCTTTGATAGGCTCAAGAATGCATCGAGTGGCTATGCATCGCTCTCATACGAGATTGTTGAGATGCGCTCTGCTGATGTTGCACGCCTCGATGTGCTCATTGCAGAGGAGTTGGTCCCTGCGTTTTCTCGTGTCGTCGGTATGCGCAGAGCTGAGATTGATGCAAAGGCGGTCGTTGAGAAGCTCTATACGACACTCCCTCGACAGATGTTCGTTACCAAGATTCAAGCGAAGGCAGTCGGGCGTATTATTGCGTCACGTACGCTTTCAGCGATGAAGAAGGACGTCACAGGGTATCTCTACGGAGGAGACATTACAAGAAAGATGAAACTTCGCGAGAAGCAGAAACGAGGAAAGAAGCGAATGCTTGAACACGGAAAAGTAAACATCCCTCAGGAAGTCTTTATGAAAATGGTTAAATCGGATTAGTTTGGTGTTGTTATTAATTTATATATGATCCATATCTTTGAAGCGATAGTTTTTGTCAGCTACTCATTTTTAGCTGCGATTATTACAGCTGGCGGGAGCATGCTTGTGACGAATGTACTCAGTCTTGCTGATATTGATTTGATAAAAGCAGCAGGACTTACAAGCTCCTATTTTTTAGTGAATGCAATAATTGGTTGCTATGTTTTTAGGAGCGATATTGTGTGGCGTGAGGTAAAAAATATATTGCCTATAACTATACTTGGTGCTTTTGTGGGATCCATCTTTTTGGTTAATATAAATCCGACAATATTGCTATCCTTAATGTTGGTTTTTTCAGTCCGTTTCATCTATAAGAAGATAAAAATTATCGATGCAAAAGAGGTGGTGAAAGACTCTTTTTTGAAGGAACAATTTATAGGTCTGTTTGCTGGGTCTGTGACAGGTGCTGCGCTCCCTGGGGGAGGATTTTTAAACTCATATTTCGCTTCAAAAGGTTTTACACTATCTCAAATGTTTGGGACGCTGAATTTCATAATCCCATTTGTGTTTACTGTAAAAGTGTCTGTAATGCTTAATGCAGGTCTCTTGGTGCCATCAGATTTTATAGGTGTCGCTATAGCCTTTCCATTTCTCATAGTCTCGAACACTCTGGTGAGAAAGGGGCTCATTAAGCTTTCAAAATCTACCACTGACAAAATTACGATTTTTGCCATGGTCATATTCAGTCTCTATGCACTCGTGACTATTGTTCTTAATCTTCGAGGATAAGTATGCACACCATGTTTGATTTTATTTCCGAGTACCTCTATGTATACCTGTGGACGATACTTACAGCGGGCATTAATGTGGTCGCACCTATGTCTGCCTCAACGGTGGTAAATCCAGTCACCGCATTCTTTACTGATCCACAGCGTGCTATTGGTATAGGGGCGTTCACATTCTTTTTTACAGGACTCCATAGAGTGTATCTTTTCCGAAAGGAAATTCTGTCTGATACGGCCAATGTAGCGCTCATAAAGAAGTGGTTGCCGTACTCCATCATTGGGGCGCTCACTGGTGGTTTTCTCATTACAAATCTCAATGAGAAGCTTCTTGCGATAGTCATCATCCTCATGTCTTCATATTTTATTATGAAGACGATTCTTTACCTTGTTTCCGAGAAGAAAGAAGTGCGCAAAGAGAGTTCCTTGACGCGCCCGCTCATTTTTATTGTCTCGGGATTTTTACAGGGCTCAGGAATGCAGGGTGGAGACATTCGAAATAACTACCTACGCACTTTCGTGTCCGAGGTGGCGGTACGCGCCGTCGGTTCTGCATTCGGCTTGGTGAACTTCTTCATTGCAGGGAGTGTCATTCTCTTACGGAACCATCTCACTACGCGTGATGTCATTTTCATAGTGACACTGATTCCATTCTTAATGATCGCGCAGATATACGGAGTCAAATTCCTCGTTAAATTGAAGGACAGGAACGCAAAAATCATTGCCGTCACTCTCTCAATCCTCGGTGTCATTCTGCTCACGTACAAGTACCTCTTATAATTGCTGAACAGGGAACTTCATAATTACTTTATTTGTATGCTATAGCATACAAATAAAGTAATCGAATTCAACAATAAAACCCCGTACGGGGTTTTATATATTCGATGTAGTTAATCCTAGAAACCAGTTCCTCCTGAATACGCGAAAATCATACTAATGATAATCATGATGGCGATAACTCCCCAAATCCACCTGATCGCAACCTTTGTTTTTTTGTGAAATAAGAAACTCATCCCGTTAGATATTAGTTAGTTTGTATAATTGAGTATTCAAAATGCAACCTACATCTCCTCATTTACAATCCTGTTGGACACGTGACGGAAATCAATGATTTCCTATATCTAACGGGACTCATGTGAAGAAATATAAATCGAGAATGGTACAATGATAGCACATGTTTGATTTCCATGAAAAGCGAAAGATTCGGAGTGTTTTATACTCACGCCCAGTCATTGGAGTTATCTTGCTTGTGACAATCCTCCTCTCCATTTCTGCATACAACCGATATACCGTCGCAAAGGAAATGGAAGTAAAACTGGAATCACGGAAGCAAGAGCTTGAAGAACTTAAAGAACGTGCGCACGCCATTGAATCAAAGGTTGAGTACCTTACCGATGAACGTGGTGTTGAAGAAGAGCTCAGAAATCGCTTTGATGCTATTCGTGAGGGGGAGCAGGTCATCATCCTCCTTGAAGAAAGAGGGAAGAATGTGATTGATGACATAGAGGTGACTGATGCCATTGACACAGGCAAATCTTTCTGGCAATCACTGATTGATACATTTAAATTTTGATAGTTTGGTATATACTGCTAGTACTTAAAATTAATTAATCATATATGGATACACAGGTAATAATTTACAGCACACCAACATGTCATTTTTGCCACTCTGCAAAAGCGTTTTTTGATGAAAATGGTGTCACGTACCAAGATTTTAATGTCGCATCAGATATTGAGAAGCGAAAGGAGATGGTTGATTTGACCGGCCAGATGGGAGTACCGGTCATCAAGATTGGTGACAATGTTGTCGTTGGTTTTGACGAGGCAAAGGTTAAGGAGTTGCTCGGGAAGTAGCACATCGCTCTAGTTACAACAAAAAAGAACGTCTCAAAGACGTTCTTTTTTGTAACTGTGCCCTCACCCGGAATCGAACCAGGATTTTTTCCTTAGGACGGAATCGTTCTATCCATTGAACTATGAGGGCATATGGCGTTCTTCTATTATCATCCTGGTTCGATTTTGGTCGAACCGTGGTAAAACTCTGCCCCACATAGTTTTACTCCCGCGGACGGAATCGTTCTATCCATTGAACTATGAGGGCTCGGAAAATACTTTAGCACAAAAAACACTGTATTGCCTTCAAGTTCTCATGATTGTGGCTGAGTATGCCTCTGATATAATAGGCAGATGTCATTCAAGAAAAGTATATTGAACTCGGCCTCGGAGGATAGGCTTGAAAAGCTTATTGCTTCACGGCTTGAGGAAGGGGCGGATAAGGAGCTTATTGATAAGCGGATATGGGATCTTTTTGGGGAAGAGTGGTGCGTTATGGCTACCGACCTCTCCGGCTTTTCACGGCATGTTGCAAAGTTCGGTATCATTCATTTTCTGCAGACAATCTATGAGTCTGAGCGACTCCTTATTCCTATCATTGAGTCGCATGACGGTATCCTGCTCAAGAAGGAGGGGGATAGTTTCTTGGTTATTTTTAGAAATGTATCGAAGGCGCTCGATGCATCACTTGAGATGCAGAGAGTACTTGAAGTATATAATCGCGACAAGGCTGATGAAGAGAAAGTCCTCCTCTGTGTGGGACTCGGGTATGGAAAAATGCTCCGCATTGGTGACGAGGATGTCTTTGGCGCTGAGGTAAATGCTGCAAGCAAGCTCGGTGAAGATACAGCGCGTGCCGCAGAAATTCTCGCCACTGAGGAGGTTGTAAAACTGTGCACCGATATAAATGGTATTTCATTTGAAGAAATTACTGAAATACCACCAGGAGCGCAAAAGGCATACCGAATCAAAATTTCAAAGTAGCGCTGTGCGGATAGCTATCTGTAATCAGAAGTGACTCTGATATAATAGGATGATGTCAAAAACAGGCAATGATACAGAGGAAGAGATACTGAGATTACTTAAGGAAAACGCTGAGCTTGTAAGAGAGAACAACGTACTCCTCAAGAAATTGTACCGAAACGAGATGATTGGCCTCACACTTCGGGTCATTTGGTATGCAGTACTTATCGGTATGCCTTTCGCGCTCTATTTCTATATCCTCGAGCCGTATTTCAATGCCTTCGGATCAAACTACGAGACGTTTAGACTGGGAATTGCTGAAATACCGGGTCTTAAGGGGCTTGAACATTTTCTTCCGTCAATAATGAAGTAGAGACAGGGGTCATACTGTACTGATTCTCAAAATATGGTACTATCTCTCTGCAGAATATTGGCTTAAGTAAGTATAGTTTTCTGTAGTAGCGTTCGCTGAGGTAGCTCAGTTGGTAGAGCATTTGTCTGAAGAACAAAGGGTCGGCGGTTCAAGCCCGCCCCTCAGCACATAGGCACGAAAAAACGCCCCTAGGGCGTTTTTTCTGTGTAAGCCTATGTGCTGAGGGGCGGGCTTGAACGGTTTGCGATATGAACCACTATTCATAATGTGGTGAAACAGCAAACCGCGGGCAGGTGCTAGTTATGAGCGTCAGCGAATTACTAGCGGACGCCAAGCCCGCCCCGAAGGGAGCAAGATGCATAGGCATCTTGCGTGCAGGCTGAAATAGTTTGGGAAACTATTTCAGAAAGTTGTCGAAATTTTGAATAAAATTTCATACAACTTGAACAGTGAGACAAGCTGGGAGCTTGTCGCAAGATTCATTGAGATAGTTTATGAGCGAAGCGAAATAAAGTATCCAATGAGTGGACAGTTCCTGTAGGGAATCTGTAAGATTTGAAAGACGGAACGATGTGGTTAGAAAATTTTGATTTTGCTATAATTCTTTATATATGGATAAGAAAAAAATTGGTGTTGGAGTTGGAGTAATGCTAATGAAGAATGGGAAAATTCTGCTCGGACAACGCCACGTTGATGCTCTAAAGGCGAGTAGTGAATTACAGGGTGCAGGGCAGTGGACTATGCCAGGCGGAAAGCTCGAATTTGGAGAGACGCTCGAGGCGTGTGCAAAACGAGAGACGTTCGAGGAGACGGGAATATCACTTCATAGCGTTGAAGCGATATGCATTAATGACGATATTGCTGGTGAAGCTCACTATGTCACCATCGGTTTAATGAGTAGTGATTTTGATGGTGAGCCACAGGCACTTGAGCCAGATGTAATAACTCGATGGGAATGGTTCAGTCCTGACGATTTGCCATCGCCAATGTATCGGCCAAGCTCAAAGGTGCTAAAAAATTACATAGACAAGAAATTCTATATTCCTCAGAAATAGCACTAAGTATTAAAATACAATAAATCCCGCACTTCGGCGGGGTTTATTTTTTTAAGACACTACTTACCTGGATGATGTGTCTTTACCGTGAGTCGGGCACTGCGTCCTTTATCGAGTTTTGGTAGAATTATTTCAAGGAGTCCATGCTTCTCACGTGCCTCTGCTTCGTCGATGATAATTTCCTCTGGAAGCACTATTGAACGGGAGAAGGAGCCCCAGAAGAGCTCACGGTGGTAATAGTCTTCATCAGGAGCCTCTTGTACCTCCTCACGTTGTCCCTTGAGGGTCACCATATCGCGTGTAATGGAGATATTGAGGTCTTCAGGACTTACACCTGCTACAAGCGCTCGTATCACGATAGAATCTCGTGTCTGGTACATATCGACAGGGAGCTCACCATCTTGATCATCATCACCAGCCTCTTGCCAATCCTGCTGTCGTCCCTCGTGTTCGTCGTGGATGTCGATTTCTTCACCACCAAGCGCATCTTGGTCAGCAAAAGCATCATCATTTGATGTATCAAGTTTGATTGATCCGGTGATTCGTTCGAGAAATGATGGTTTTTTTATCATAATGTTTGCTGGTGATTTTTTTCTAGTAGCTTTATTTTTTCAAAGATTAGAAAGAGGACAATGATACCCATCCAGACGAACATAAAGACGCCGAGGACGGTCTCACCGCTTGCATCCATTATAAAGAAGTTGAAGAGGGCATGCAATATAATCGCAACGAACAGCCCGAGCGTTGCAACGGTGACTTTTATGCTACTCCGTGCGTAGTATGAAAGCGCCATTGAAACGCCCACTGTTCCCGAAGCGAGTACATGGAGCAATGTTGCACCAAGGAAACGGAAGTTTCCGGTGAGGAATGAGTTCATGTAGTCGCCCGCATGGAGCGGGTTGAATATAAAGAATGCATTTTCCAAGGCTGAAAAACCAAGTGCAATCGTAATCATGTAGATGATTGCATCGATAGGCTCATCGACTGCTTTGTTCCAGAGTACGACGATGAGCGCGGCTGAGTACTTGCAGATCTCTTCAATGATGACCCATACGAAAATGAGGTTGTCACCGACGAATCGCTCCATAGCAAATTCTTGAAGGGGAAGCACAAGGGGAACAATGAGCATTCCCGCTATGAATGAGGTGCCAATGAGTGCCTTTGGTTCTGGGTGTGCTCTATCTTCACGAAGCCAAAACCACAACCAGAAAAGTGCTGGTATGAGGCCAGCAAGAAATGCAATCGCAAAATGCGTTGAATCCATAGGTATATTGTATCACCCTGTAAGAAGAAATCCCCCGTGGTCGTAGGTTGAGGGGTGAAAAAGTGTGGGGCACTTTTGCAAGACCTTGTGAGGTATTTTTTTAAAATATCCACAAGGTGTACAGCTCCTGTAAGGAGTTATAAATTGCTAGCCTTTAGGCCACTTTGCTACCATCAGTAACTCAGGTTCACCAAGTTTTGTCTCTTTTGGCATATTTTGCCAAATAGCTTCGGTCACAAACGGCATGAATGGATGAAGGAGTTTGAGGGAGGTGGTAAGGATGGTCAAAAGTACGTACTGGCGTGACTTGATGGCCTCAGCATCGCCTCCACTCAAAATCGGCTTTGACTCTTCAATGATTTCATCTGCAAATCGCTTCCAGAGATATTGGTATATTGCATCGCTGGCGAGGTCAATACGGTACGTCTTAAAATGCTCATCAACTGCCTTTGTGAGGGCATCGAGTTCTGCGATAAGGGTAGAGTCAGTGGGAGTCAGTGAATCTTTTGATGTCTCTGTGCTACCAATACTTGTGAGTACGAAACGGGTAATGTTCCAAAGTTTATTTGCAAAGTGCTTATATCCGCGAATCTTGTCTTCAGAGATACGGCTATCAGTCCCTGGAGCCATTCCTGCAATGAGAGAAATACGTACGGCATCCATACCGTATTTTTCCGCCATGTCGACAGGGTCGATGTTGTTGCCGAGAGACTTTGAAATCTTCCGACCTTGACCATCGCGTACAAGTCCATGAAGATACACTGTCTTGAAGGGAACTTGTCCCAAGAAGAATCCACTCATGAGTATCATGCGTGCCACCCAGAAGAAGATGATGTCATATCCAGTCTCGATGAGGGTCGTGGAATGATAATTTTTCAAATCAGCAGTCTCATTTGGCCAGCCGAGTGTTGAGAATGTCCACAGGCCAGAAGAGAACCATGTGTCGAGTACGTCGGGGTCTTGAATGATACTTGAATTAGATACAAATGCGTCTGACTTTACAATGACAGAATTAGATGGAAGGTTTTGCGCCTTAAGTTCTGCATCTTCCTTGATTATTTCCCAAGAGATATTTTCACGTTTATTAAGCAGATCTGCCATCGCAAAGTTAATGATTCGAACACCATTGAATTCAGCCCAAATTGGAAGTGGCTCACTATTCTTAAGTGCATCTTGATTCCAGTCAGCAAATTTATTTGCATAAGTGTCGAACAAGTCAAAGACCTTTCCTTTTCGATAATGGAGCATACCATCCGTATTTCCTGGGTCTGTTATATCCCAACCAGCAGGAAGTTGGTGCCCAAACCATATCTGTCGACTGATACACCATGGGCGGAGATTTTTTGCCCAGTTCATGTATGTTTTTTCAAAGCGCTCAGTGACGAACTTCACACCACCATGTTCTGCCGTCTTAAGCATGAGTTCCTTGAGAGAAACCTGTTCGCCAGAGGCAATTCCTGGAATTTCTGAATTCTGTACAGTGAAAGATTTCTCAACATCTATCCACCACTGAAGCTTAGGAAGTGGCTCGATGATTCCACCAGTACGTTCTGCGGTAGAGACATTCTGATTTACTTCTTCTTCACTTTCAAGAAGATTCTCCTCACGAAGCCATGCAACAACACCCTCGCGTGCTTCACCGACTTTCATACCATTGAGACGGCCGGACACCATCATCTTGGCGTATTCGTTTATGACCTGTGGGCGGTTGGTAAGATTGTGACGATCAGCAATTTCCCAGTCTATTTGACTGTGTGCTGGAGTCACGCCGAGTGCACCTGTACCAAATTCTTTTTCTACACTCAGGTCTGCAACGATTTTGATATGGAGTGGCACATCACAGAAAACAACGTCGTATTCTTTTCCGACAAACTCTTTGTACCGCTCATCATCGGGATGTACTGCAACTGCGGTGTCTCCCACCTTTGTCTCGGGACGTGTCGTTGAGATAGAAATAGGGAAGTCCTTTGAATATTTAAAGGTGTAGAGTTTCGCCTTTCGCTCTTCGTACACAATTTCGTCATCAGAGATGGTCGTCTGTCCCTTCGGATCCCAATTCACAATTCGATTTCCGCGATAAATGAGCCCAGCATTGTACATTCGTATGAAGGCTTCCATAACTGCACGATACCGTGTGTCATCCATAGTGTATGCATAACGACTCCAGTCGAGTGAAGCACCCATGCTTCGCATCTGTGAAATAATTGTCGACTTGCTCTCTTCAACAAAAGCGTCAATGCGTTTCAAAAGTTCCTCACGTCCGAGGTCGTGTCGAGTTTTTCCCTCAGATTTCTGAATATCCTTTTCTACCTTCGCCTGTGTCGCAATGGCTGCTGAGTCAGTACCCGGAATCCAGAGAGTCTTTTTTCCATTCATTCGTGCATGACGTACGAGAATATCTTCAATTGCAATCATGAGTGCACTTCCCATGTGGAGGGTTCCGGTAACATTTGGGGGAGGGAGCACCATCGAAAAAGTCTCAGCATCCTTATCTGTAACACCCCTCTCAATACAGACATCAGGATTAAAAAAGCCAGAGTCTTCCCATTTTGCATAGAGCGCTTCTTCGGTCTCCTTCGGGTCATACGGCTTCAAAAAAACCTCAGGAATCGCAGGGTTCTCTGGCACTTCTCTTTTTTCGGTATTATCGCTCATAGTATGAGGATAATAACATGAAAGTAAGCCATCTAAAAGAATAAACAGGAAGGACCTGTTTAAACTGTTGCCAGTGGCGGTTGATTTAGAGTAAGATTTTG
>JANLIJ010000061.1 GCA_024653575.1 Candidatus Kaiserbacteria bacterium | reverse complement strand
TGATCATCGTGTGCTTTTTTTATAGCAGACGGATCAAAGCTTGATGTTGTCACGAAGATCCCCTTACTCACATCCCCACTCATAGCACCAATAAAGTTTCTAATTTCCTTCTCACCGACATTATTTTGTGTGTATCTCTTTGCTTGAGTATAAATTCTATCTAGACCGAGCTTATCCTGACTAATTATTCCATCAATACCCCCATCTCCACTTTTAGGAGTTTCTTCAAAATCTCCGTAGCCCATCTTTTTAAAAAGTATCAAAATAATTTTTTCAAAATAATACGGGTTGGATTCCTTCAGTTTTTTCAAAAGCTCGTCTTTAAGTGACTTTTCAATTTCATTAAATCCTTGATCTATTTTGTCCTGTGGAGTATCGGATGATATTTCTGTAATCTTTGGATCCCCACCTTCTTCTTTTTTATTATTTTTAAAATCCAAAAAATCATCATACTTCGACAAATCTTCTAAAGTGACTTCCTTTTCTATAGATTTTGTTTGTAATAATTTTAGACCATTTTCACTAATTTTTATAAAACCTCTTCTTGTATTTAAAACAAGTCCGGCTTTGCTTAAATAAGTCCTTGCCCACATCAACCTGTCGTGAAATCTTGTATACCCATTAGATACAACTTCGTTTTTTTGATCTTCAGATAATTCAAAATACTTATCACGAATATTATCTGATATTTCCTTCACGTTGTATTCCGATCCATCTTTAATCCAATCAAGGATAGGAAACATTATTTCATTGAATTTAGGCATCGTTTTCATAACTATTTAACAAAAAAATCTAGTGGTTTCTTATAGAGCTTTGCAAACTCCTTGAGTTGCAATACATCAAAACGCCTTTGCCCTGATTCTATCTTCGAGACATACGATTGTGTTCTGCCGAGTTTCTCTGCGACATCAACCTGCCCAAGACCAATCTCAATACGTGCCGTTTTCAAGCGCTCAGCGATTTCATTGTGGTCTTTTGTATATATAGCTCTAGGCATTACATGAATAGTATATTATTCCATTGTGCTATATTCCAAAACGCCATATTGCATATGGCTCGCCTCATTCAAAATGAGGCGAGAATTTGATCGAATTATGAGGGCATATCAAAAGGCACCTAGTCCATCCTCCCCTTCCGCGAAAAATAAAACCAAAGATATAGGCACGCGAGGAGGGCGAGGTTGGGGAAGAAGATGTATGGGGTGCCCCAGCTTATTCCGTCGACGTGGAAGTTTGAAATCGGCCAGAGGAATGGGGTTGGGAAAAATTCGCTTGAGTGTGTGGGGATGTCGACGAGGATATGGAGTGGCCACGCAAAGAGCTCGGGGAGAAACTTTCCTCGGACGAGTCGGACAAGTCCAATGACGACACCGGCGATGACGAGACTATGTGTCACGTTGTAGAGACTATGCACATATCCAGGGATTGATGCTGGGTCAGGCGGACCACTGTGGAAGTCGGGACCCGAAGCAAGTGAAAGTATTGAAAATATAAAAAGAATACCGAAAGAAAAAAGGTCGGGCATCACCCCAAAGAAAAAAGCTTTTACGTATGAAATCTTCGTCTTCCTCCCGAAGGCGACTCCCCCATACAGCCCATGTGAAATGATATCCATATATAGTGTCCCCTGTATTACTTTCTACTCCTCCACTTCATCATCCTCATCAATATACTGCGAGAATTCTTCGACGGCTTCGGCGAGGACAGCCTCGTCGGACTCGGCGATGAATGAGCCTTTCATTTTCTTGAGGACGTCGTAGATTTCTTTTGGAGGGTAGCCCTGCTCTTTAAATTTCTCTGCTTCGCCGAGCACGTAATTATTATCACCGTGACTTCGCGCGAGCGCCTTTTCAAACATTTTTTCAAACGGGTGTGCCATGGTTCGATTTTATCATGAATATGGGACACGAGGTGGAATCGTGATACGCTTGGTTTATCATGGACATCGATATCCCCCGCCTTGTTACAAAAGCCACGAAAAACGTGGGGGATATTGTGGCGCTCGCAATCGAGCACCGTCCACCAGAGAAGGCCGTCGTCGTGTACGACACTGAAAACGAGCTCACCCGCATCATCACCGAAGCCTATCGGAACGTCCTCCCCACCGCGACCTTCATAGACTTTAGTGCACACACGCAAGAAGAAATCATCGCCATGTTTGATGCACTCAGCCCCCGCGACCTCGTCGTCCTCATACAGTCGACCGACTTCAGACTCAATGAATTCCGCATTCGCATTCAGCTCTTCAAGCGAAAGCTCAAGGTCATCGACCACCTCCACCTCTACCGCAATACACCCGACTCATGGGAAACGTATATCGACGCACTCGCCTATGATGAAGCGTGGTACCGCGGTACCGGAAATAGGCTCAAGGAAAAACTCGAGCATACGTCGACGCTCCGCGTCCTCGGAGAGGAGACAGAGCTCACTGTCACCGGTGGACTCGAGATTCCCAAGCTCAACGTCGGTGATTACCGAGAGATGGAAAATATCGGTGGCACCTTCCCCATTGGTGAAGTCTTTACTGAAGCAAAGGATTTGTCCCTCATGAATGGGTCACTCATGGTCTACGCGCTCGCAGACACGGACTTTCACACCGCCATGCATGAACCATTTCGAATTGATATCAAGGATGGACTCGTCGTGGGGTGGGGTGAAAATGCGCCTGAGTCATTCTCCAAAGTCATTGCACAAATACAGACGAACGAGCGTGCGCTCGTGCGCGAGATTGGCTTTGGGCTCAATCGCGCCATCACCCGCGAGCGCTATCTGAAAGACATCACCGCATTCGAGCGTATCTTCGGACTCCATTTCTCACTCGGAGAAAAACACACTGTCTATAAGAAACCCGGCATCACCCCCGACAAAACCCGCTACCACGTCGACATCTTCCCCGTCGTGACACAAGTCTTCGCGGATGACACGCTCATCTTTGAAAAAAATACTCTGCTTGTGTAATTAAAACGTCGCAAAAATCCTCTGCTCCTTTGAATCAATACGCACCCTACCGCCGTATGGCATTGGTACTTGTGGGTCAGTGTGACCAAAGTTGAGATTCTGTACTACCGGAACAGTTTCATTGTAGGCACGGACAACCTGCAGTATCGTGTCATGTTGTTCCTTCCGATGCGCCTCTTTCTCCTCAGGAGAATTTTGCTTATCAAATTCCCACGCCTTAGCACGACCGATGAGTACGCCTTTCACTCGTTCCAAGATTCCCCGCTCCCCGAGCGCACGCATCACACGAGCCACGTACCCAGCATTGGGAATTTCTTCTGAGGTCTCGAGCATGAGTACGATATTTTCAAATTGTTCAAGTGACGGAATGGGCACACCATGGCGAAGCATTTCATCAACCGATTCAAGACATCCTCCCCAGAGGAGTCCTTCGCCACTTGCCCCTCCATTCCACTGCCACCCTTCATTTGGCCAATATTCACGACGCCTGGTCATGTTTTCAACATCATCCCAGCCCAGTCCCTGGTCGTTATAGTCAGAAGAAGGAAGGAGTTCGAATTCCCCCTCATCAAAAAGTGCGTGTTGGATGTACTCGACAGTGTACTCATCCATTTCTCCCTGCATCGCAAACTGCGTGAAGAGTGACGCGCCGTAGTATGAGGGGACACCATTCAAGAAAAGGAAATTGCAAAAATGTGAGTTGTCGCTAAAACCAAAAAACGGCTTTGGGTTTTGTATGAATGGCTCACTCGGAAGATTCTTTATGTACGTCACTTGGTCATCACCACCGAGTGATGCAATGACTGCTTTAATCTCAGTGTTTTGAAATGCATCGACAAGGTCTTTCGTTCGCTCTTCCTTCGAGGCTCCGACTTTCTTCGTCGCAGGAAATTCAACTGGTTCGAGTTCAAACACTTCTCTAAGCCGTTTCAATCCGAGCTCATACATATGTGGCCACACACCCGGCGCTGCAAACGATGGTGAAATAATGGCGACCTTGTCTCCCTTTTTTAACTTCGGAAGTTTCTGCATTTCTTTCATAAATTCAGTGTACCGCATTTTATATTCCACACAACGGTGGGGTACTGAGGCTGTCTCTAGTGAATTAATACAAAAACGCGCTTCGGCAAGGCCGAAGCGCGTGGGGTCTCGTGGATTCACGAGATTTTTCCTGTGAAGGTAACGGGGATGGGGAGCCGACGGCGCACCGCTTCCCTTTCCTTCTCGTTAAGGGAGTAAACGTAGACGACCGCGGAATTCGGCTTGTCAAAGTCACCGCGCACTTGAATGGTCGCAAGTATTTCGCCACCGTCGGTGCAAATTTCAACACAATTCACTGCCATGTTGTATTGTGCGCTGGCACCTTGTGTCCTCCAACCACATATCACCGCTACTTCCTCGAACTCCTTCTGGAAGAGTGCT
>JANLIJ010000029.1 GCA_024653575.1 Candidatus Kaiserbacteria bacterium | reverse complement strand
AAAGAAATTAAGCCATGGCACGATGGTATCGTGTTCGGTCTTGAATGTTTCCTGAGACTTGCGAAGTGCCAAGTAATATTCATCCTTGCGACGTTCAACGATTTGCTCATGCGAGACATACTGCACGAACTGATAGCCAGATCGGAGTAGCAAAAGATTTGTGAGAACGCGCGAAAGACGCCCATTGCCGTCTTCAAATGGGTGGATTTTTAGAAATTCAACTACGAAATTTGCAATGAGAAGCAAAGGATGGAAACGGTTCTTCTCAAAAGCGTCCGTTGTCCAATCAACAAGTTCCTGCATTTCCTTTGCAGTCAGAAATGCCGGCGTCGTCTCGAACATGATTCGAGCGACTTTGCCGTCCGGTCCAAGTACACCGACAGTGTTCTCTTTCTTTTTGTAACCGCCACGATGTGTGTCGTCCTTGTGGGAGTATTTAAGAAGCTGATTGTGAAGCGATGTGATCACGCTCTCTCGAAGTGGTAGAGTCTGGAAGCTGTCGAATACATTCTGAAGTACCTCAAGATACCCCTGCACCTCCTGCGTGTCACGATCGGAAAACTTTGAGACTGAAAGTCCCTGCATAATTTTCTCAACCTCTTCGTCGGTGAGCTTCGCACCCTCGATACGAGTGGATGCACCGGCAGAAGTAATAAGCACCGACTGCTTCAAGCTAGTAATGGCTTGCGGAGTCATTCGCAAACCCGACTTAAATTCACCTCGAATACCATCGATCTCTGCCAAGAGAGCAACGATGTGTGGCTCGGGGTTTTTGATCCTTAGATCAAACTTTTGAGTGATGTCGTTCATAAATTTACTCATATACGTTATGTATGTGATTATATGGGATTATATGAATAAATGCAAGGCCATCTCCTGTGGGCAAGCAGGAAGCCACGAATTGCTACACAAAAACAACCTTTTGTGGCATAATACCAGTATTATGGACGGATCAAAGTACATGGTCGGAGTTTGGATCGTGGGAGTGCTTTCTTTCATTGCGATCTGGATTTATGCCCTCGCTTCGTGGGGATTTTT
>JANLIJ010000028.1 GCA_024653575.1 Candidatus Kaiserbacteria bacterium | reverse complement strand
GTTGTAAAATGCACTTAATAGGTTTTCCATATTATTGTGTTGCCTGTGGTCTTACTGATTGTATTCCCGCCTGACCAAGGGGTTGTGCTTGTTGTTGTGATTGCGGTGTTGGTCCCTGCATCATTCCTTGCTGTGCCTGCTGTCCGCCTTTAGACAGAGACATTGGGGAAAGTCCCACGCCAGAGACTTCGGTAATCCTATTAAGGATTAGTTTCACGTCTTCAGGGGTGGCAATTCCCATCTGCACCATAGGAATCATTTGTTGGAGAATATTTGTTAATGATTCCATTATTGCCTGCTTGTTTTTCTGCTCTCCCGTAATGTTGATGGAGAGTTTTGATTTCATGTCCTTGTAGTAATTATCGGGAACATCGAGGAATCTTCGTTTGCCGTTCTTTTGCGATAAGAATCCGAGATACTGCTGTTTGACCATCTCATATTCTTCTATGGTCACAACCTCACCCGATAAGATTCTATCCATCACATGCTTATTGGCTTCGTGATTTGCAAAGGATTCGTCAATCTTTTTAAGTTCTTCCGGTGAGAAGTCAGATGCGAGTATGTGCTGTTTGGTGAGCTTCTTTTGTATGTATGGAAATACCCAGTCATAGAACAATTCTTTAAGGAAGATACCCCATTCTTCTCTGCGATAATCAAAGTGTGAAGAACCTGATTGTGATACTAATGCCTGTAATCTATATGGTTGCCCTGATGGAGGTGTTTCACCACGAACCGCATCATACGATGAGGTAACTCGTTCATATTGACTCCACCACTTATCAAGCATCTCTTGGAACTTTGGTTGAATACCCGTGGTGAGATTGAGAACACTTACGTCTTTATTATCTTCAAGAACAAATATGTCTCCGTTCTCGTGGTCTGTTGATGCGTTGTTGCCTATCTTCTTTGAATTGGTTTTGAGGAATATCTTTGACGCCCACTCCATGTACGACTGTTCTTTCATAACCGCATCGTTTGTCCACACCTGCGACTCATTTCCCTCTTCAACAACTCCTCTTCCCAACGCACGCCCAGAGACCCTTTTCCAAGGAAGATATTTATATGGCTTCTCAGCTTCTTCCGCCCAGTAGAGGTGTACTTGCTTTGCTCCCTTAACGCAGAAGTAGTGAACTTGATTTCCATAATCCTCATTGTCTTCAGTCTCCGCTTCGTCAGAGAGATATGATTCGGGAAATTCGCCGTGTACTTCCCATACTTCAATACGCTCATCAGCCCTTGTATATCCTTTCTTTGAATAGAGTGAGAGAGCTTCGTCAACATTACTCCATACACCGTCTTTTGCCTGAAGTTCTGCAGGCGTGAGGTAGTGTCTTTCAATAATGACCCCTTTTTTAATATCTACTTGGTCAGTGATGAGATTCTTCCAATCAACAACCTCTATTTTCATTTCCTCACCTTTTTCTTGTGTTTTCTTTACGATAACACCACCATATCGTGCCCGTGTCTCACCCATTTCA
>JANLIJ010000023.1 GCA_024653575.1 Candidatus Kaiserbacteria bacterium | reverse complement strand
GAGTGCTGCGAAGGTCCCCCTACTTCCATACCACAGGTCCCTTTCGTCAAAGCCTCCAAAGAACCGGATTGTAGCGTCGAGCAATCCAGTAAGCATGTCTTCTCCCTATATGGATGTACCGGCCCACATCCTAGCGCACCTCGGTCACTTGAGCAATGCGTGAGTCTCACGAGACTCACGCATGCGTTGGATATGTTCGTCATGTTTAAAAATCAACATGATACAATATTACTATCATGAGTGAACCGGCACGTTCTATATATTGGGAAGCTCCCGAACACAACCACATCGAAAAGACTGCGGACTGGTATTGGGTGCTCGGCATTCTCGCTGTTGCTGCCTCAATCGCAAGTATTATTTTCGACAACGCACTCTTTGGTATCGTCATTCTTCTCGCTGCCATGGTGATGTTTATGACAGGCAACAAACATCCTCGTATTATTCCCTTTGAGGTTTCGATGCGTGGGGTGCGGATTGATTCCGACCTTTACCCATACGCAACACTCGAGTCGTTCTATCTCGATGAAGAAAACCACACCGGCCCACAACTCATCTTGAAATCAAAAAAGCTTTTCGTTCCCCTCCTCATCCTTCCAATACCCGAGGAATATATTGAAGACATTGAGCACATCGTTTCTGCACGAATCATGGAGGAACACCTCGAGGAACCGCTCTCGCACAAAATACTTGAGTTTGTTGGATTCTAGTCTCACCACCTGCCTACCGGCAGGCTTACAAAACATGGTACTTCCTCTTACATTATTGGATAATTGTGATATTATCCTCGCACGCTCTCATAGTTTAATGGATAGAATTTAGGTTTGCGGTACCTAAGATCCAAGTTCGATTCTTGGTGAGAGCACAGTCTAGCGAAACCTACTGAAAGTAGGTAATACCCCATTAATCTCAATGAGCCCAGCCAACAATAAAACCACCCAAAGGGGTGGTTTTATTGTTAATTTTTATTGAGGGACTCGGGTACAAATCCTTTTTCAATTAGTAACTGCGTGACCTCTCGAAATAGGAAGTTGCCGAAAAAATGTATTGTATATATACGCCCCCCTTTTTCAATTGGTTTCAGCATTTCTTTTTCAATAAGCCTACCGATAATACGAGATCGTTGCACAGCACTAGCTACGTCTAGCAACTCCTCTAGGTCTCCTGCCCGTATAGTCATCTCTTCTGATCGTCGCACAACATACTGCAATAATACAAATTCATCATTGGTGATGTATTTATTTTTAAGTGCTCTATCTAACATTGGCAACAAAATCTCATCACGCAAATATGTACGATTGAGTAATTTGTCAATTTTCTCAATTTCTCTAGCAAGGCCTTTTAATACATACAAGCACCAATCCAACAAGCCCTCATCTGTACCCTCATCAGCTCGTGCAAGCATGTCATAGTACGTATCGCGACTGTCACAAAAAATTGCTGTGGGATTTAAGATTCTTCCAGATTTAACACTGAAACCCTGTTGTAACAATTGAGCATATGTAAGCATGCGAACGACACGTCCATTGCCGTTATCGAACGGGTGTACAACTGTAAATCGATGGTGTGAAAGTGCCATGACAAGTAGGTGATACTGCGTTGCATACTCACCATTTATAAACGAAAAGAGTTCCTCACACTCAGCAGGAACCAGTAGGTGGTCCGAGGTTTTTAAAGCTGAATTCTCGATCCCAACATTATGACCGCGGTATGCTCCCGGATACCTTGAACCCTCTCCTTCTTTTGGTGGGGTAAGTCCCTCAACAACTATTTTGTGTATTTCTGATAAAATCGCACGAGTAATTTGCGTCCCTGGGGCAATATTTTTTTCAATAAAATCAATTGCCTTATCCAGATTCATAATTTCACGCATTGCCTCATCCTTATCAGGTTTAACACCCGCTATGATTTTCTCTGCGTATTCCGACACTGTTGTACGATTGCCCTCAATACGGGTAGAACCTAAACTTTCCAGCGCTTGGAAGATGTCTTTTAGTTGAAAAAAGACATACGGTGGAACAGTTCCGTGCAAGGGTTTAATTCGCAACTTTTCCAACTCCACAATAACCGTATTGAGTTCGCTACCAAAAGCTGGTTCGGGGATATCCTTTATATTTCTTACCATATAAACTTATTTATAAGTTAAATAGTAACATTTATCATGTTTAATGTAAATATCCTTATATGTAATGCTTAAATGGTCTAAATAAATTTAGATCATTTAACATTTAGACAAATTATCATTTATCAATTATGCGCATAGTCTTTTATCAAAGTTGTTAATACTTAGCTAACCAATCCCATAACGAGTGAGGTCTATGGAGTTCCAAGTAATTTTCAAGAAACACTTGCGGTGTTTGCTGGCCACAATTCCTAGACAGAGGGGCACATTGGTGTGAAAGCAAAGCAAAACTCAACCCCCACCCTCCCAAAACCCCAATTCCCGTTTTCTTTATTTGCGATACAATACTTCTCCAGGCATATACAAGAATTACAAACGCTCGCAATCGAAATTAAAACCCTCTATTCAAATTACGACGTCCAGAATAAAAAGAACCCCGATACGACTGAACGCATATTGATGCAATTTGTGTCAGACGTCGGCGATTTGAGCAGACACATCACACGGAAAGAACGTGGTGACTCGATGGATGGTTTCGAGGAATCAATTGGAAAAGAACTGTCTGAATGCTTGTCACATATTCTTACCCTTGCAGATACCTACGGAATTGATATCGAAAAATCTTTCCTCAAGGAACATACTCGAGTAAAAGGTGAAATCGAGAAAGGAAATTAATTTTCTATTGCCTGCAATAAGCGTGGCGCTCGCGCTCAGTCTCAGTACCACTACACCAAATATTCGCGTAATGCTGAGTAATTCCTCACTTCCTAATTTCATGATAGTATCCTGATTGGTGGCACCTCTTTAGGTGCTTTTGTTTTTTACACACAAGAAAGGACACACGATGGCAAATTTGCCCCTCCCGGGAAACCCCCGCTACCAACCGAAGGATCTCGTTCCAGTCTTTGGCTATGACAACCTTGCACAAACCCTCGTTGAGGTGGAGTTGGCAGCCCTCGATACCCTTGCGGAAGTGAACGTCATCAACCACGAAGATCACTCACTCCTGACCGAGGAAATCAGGAAAAAACTTCTTGCCCTCACCACAACGGAAATGGACAAGGTGGAGCGCGAAATCACCAAGCACGACATTCGCGCACTCGTCCGGCTTATGCAGGAGATTCTGCCGGAACCACTCCGCCGTTGGGTACACGTACCGCTGACCAGTTACGACGTGATCGACACGGCTCGGGCCGTTCAATTCACTCGAGCCCACAAGCAGGTCGTACGGGTGAAGCTCAGGGAAGTTATCCGTTCCCTGCGAGATCAGGCACGTCGCAATGCACATCAGGTGCAGATTGGCAGAACTCATGGCCAACATGCCCTGCCAATCACTGTCGGCTTCTGGTTTGCGACAATCCTCAACCGAGTACTCTTCAACGCAATGGAAATGGATCGGTATGCAGAAGGTCTCGTTGGAAAGATTTCTGGAGCAGTCGGTGCGTACAACGCACAGGTTGGTCTCGGCATCGAAAACGTGCTCGGCGCACCCTTCGAGAACTTGGTGCTTCGTCGCCTCGGTCTCTCGCCCGCGCGTATTTCGACGCAGATTCTGCCACCGGAACCACTTGCGTACTACCTGTTTTCTGCACTCTGTCTCTCGGGAGCGTTTGGGCAACTGGGACGAGATGGGCGTCACTTGATGCGCAGTGAAATTGCCGAACTGACCGAACCCTTCGACAAGGGGCAGGTCGGCTCGTCGACGATGGCGCATAAACGAAACCCGATCAACTTTGAAAACTTGGAAGGCACCTATCAAAAAAGTGTCGCCGAGTTTTTGAAAGTCCTCATGACGATGATCAGCGAGCATCAGCGTGATCTGGTCGGAAGTTGTGTTAGTCGCGACTTCCCGACGCTCATCGTCAATCTCGTTTCGCAACTCGACACGCTGTTGCGACAGAAAGACAGCGTCCCGTTCCTGACACGGCTCCAAGTGAGTGAGGTGGCCTGTATGAAAAGCCTCAAGATGCAGGGCGACGCGATTCTCGCTGAACCCCTCTATCTTGCGCTCCAGATGTATGGATACACGGGTGACGCTCACGAGGTAGTCAACCACGAAGCCATGCCTCTCGTGTCAGAAAGTTGCACACTCGTTCAGGCGGTTGAAACGCTCACTCTGGAGAACCCAGAACTGCATGAGGCGTGGCACAACATCCCGCCCGAACTGCACGAGTTGCTTCGTCGGCCTGAGAACTACGTCGGCCGTGCGAGCGAAAAGGTCGAGGAAGTTTGTGCGCGCGCTGATGTCTACCTCATCACTCGCACATGAGTAGTCCAACTGCAAAACCGCCCCGATTCACTGGGGCGGTCTTTTTTTGCTTGCTTTAGTTGCTGTGTGCGGGTAGGGGTAATCGAAACCCCGTCTATTGCTTGGGAAGCAATCATCCTGCCACTGAACGATACCCGCGTCGCATAATAGTAACGCACGAAAAATATTATGCAAAACCCCGCGCCATCGGCGCGGGGTTTTGTGTGTTGTTCTAGTTACTTCGCTACGGCCTTCCTCATGGATGCAACAAGTCGTGACTTCTTGCGGTTTGCGGTGTTCTTCTTGATTATTCCTCGCTTCTCTGCTTTGTCGATTGCTTTGAAGACTGTAGGGAGGAGTGCTTCTGCATCTCCTGCAATTCCCTTTGCTACTTTCGTACGGAAGGCTTTGATTTCATCGTGGAGTATTGCCTTTCTTCGTACGTTGAATACGCGCTTTGTTAGAGATGCGCGGTGTGCTTTCTTTGCGTTACGTGTTATTGCCATATGTGGGCGATACTATACCGTGGGAGGGGGGATTTGGCAACCTATGAGTTGAACTCAGGCGGAATACAGGCTACCATTCCTATATTATGATTGCACAACTCACAGGAAAAATTGTAACGGTCTCGCCAATGCGTATAGTATTGGATGTAAACGGCGTGGGGTATCTCGTCGGTGTCACGAGCGGAAGCAAGTACACGCTCGATGCGACCACGACACTCTACACCCACCTCGCTGTCCGTGAGAACGCGATGGATCTCTATGGATTTGAAACACGCGACGAACTCGCAATGTTCAATGAGCTCATCAAACTCCAGAAGATTGGCCCCAAGACCGCAATGCAGATTCTCTCACAAGCGAGCCTTGAAATGCTCACACAAGCAGTGCGCACGGATGACCCGACCTACCTTTCAAAGATGTCTGGCATCGGGAAAAAGAGTGCAGAAAAAATCGTCGCTGGTCTCCGCGACATACTCGGTGCTGATGGCCTTGTCGGTGAGTACATTGGAGTACGAAGTGCCGACACCGACGTTCTCGATGCACTCATCACCCTCGGATACTCACAACGGGACGCACTGGAGGCGGTGCAGAAAATTCCCGCAGATATCGTCGACACAAACGCGCGCATCAAACACGCACTCAAGTACATCTCAAACTAATGCATGGTATAAAAATGGCTCAACCGTGAGCTTCTTTGTCTTTTTTGTTGTCATTTCGCTCAAAAATAAAAACAGGTATACTTATGAGAACCACCCTTATTTAATTTAAAGTTTTATGGACGATCTTCTCTACTACGCAAAGCGACTTATCCCAACAGGCCTTTTTAAGATGGTACAACCACTGTACCACTACCTTTTCGCAATCATTGGCGCTGTGTATTATCGCTTCCCTTCAAAAGAAATAACGGTCATTGGTGTCACGGGAACAAAAGGAAAGTCGACGACAGTTGAGCTCATCAACGCCATCTTCGAAGCCGATGGGAAGCGGACTGCGGTTGCCGGAACCATTCGTTTCAAGATTGGTGAGAAGAGCGAGCGCAATATGTACAAGATGACCATGCCGGGGCGCTTTTTCATTCACAAATTTTTGCGTGAAGCGGTAAACAGTGGGTGCGATGTCGCCATCATTGAGATGACCTCACAGGGCGTGCTCCAATACCGACACAAATTCATTCACCTCGACGCGCTCGTGTTTACCAACATCTCTCCAGAGCATATCGAGTCACATGGCTCATACGAAAAGTATATTTCGGCAAAACTTGAGCTCTCGCGCGCGCTCGAAGAATCACAGAAGCGACCGCGGTATATGATTGCGAACAAAGACGATGAGAACGGGCTTAAATTCCTTGAGTCACACGTGGAGTATTCACTTCCCTACGGGCTCAGTGACCTCGAACTCCACACCCTGAACAAAGAGGACATCAGCCTCGTCATGAACGGCTCAACACTCAGAGTTCCCCTCATTGGTCTTTTCAATGTATACAACACTCTCGCAGCAATTACCTGTGCCCATGCACTTGGGGTACCCCAAAAAACCATATACAACGCCCTTACCAATCTCCAGCCCATCAAAGGGCGTGTGGAGCGCTTCAAGTCACCAAAGGGTGCCGAGCGCAAGGTGACCGCGGTTGTGGACTATGCGCACACACCTGACTCGCTCGAGAAACTCTACCTCGCATTCGAGAAGGAGAAGAAAGTTTGTGTGCTCGGAAATACGGGAGGAGGAAGAGACACATGGAAGCGCCCCGAGATGGGACGTATCGCGAGTGAATACTGTGACCGTGTCATCCTCACCAACGAAGACCCGTACGATGAAGACCCACGAAAAATTATTGAGGACATGGTACGCGGTATCGAGGACGAGTCAAAGCTCACCATCATCATGGACAGACGAAAGGCAATACGTACCGCACTCGAGGAAGCAAAGAATGGCAGTGTGGTCATTATTTCAGGAAAGGGCACCGACCCGTACATCATGGGCCCACACAATACAAAAACTCCATGGAGTGATGCGAAGGTAGTACAGCAAGAAATGAGTTCCCTTTTCGGAGAAGGATAAAAATGGTCGCGCACACTGCGCTCTACAGAGGTTATCTTGGTTCCAGACTCTCTCCTGCAATGACTTCAGAATCCACTTTTCTTTCGATTAATCGAAAGAATACACAACACCGCAAGGCGATGCTTTGCGGTGTTGTGTATTCCCTTTATTTTTGCCCGAGGCCCTCAATTTTTTCAATCAATGAGCGGAGGTCTTCCTGTTTCTCAAAATCTAATTCGTCTCTTTGTATTATTAAAACATTTTTCTGCATTTCTTCCCGATTGAAAAAATCCTCATGCAGTTTGTGGACTGGGAGTGCCTGTTTTTGGATAAACTCCTCAGTCTGATCAAACTGCCTTCCGCCACGTTTGATAAAATTGCGAATACCTTCCTCTGATAGAGTGAGGAGAATGATTATATCTGGCCAAGGGAGAGTCTCTCTGTCTATTAGAGCACTGTCATTAATTATCTCCCCCTCGAAGTCATTCGCAAGAGCATCAATATATAATTGATAACTAATCCAAAAATTATCTGTGATAACTGTATGTCCCTCTTCTTTCTTTTTTATGGCTTTAAGATATTCATTCACCAGTTTATTTCGAAACCAAATAATACGCTCCAGTGGACGTATATTTTCTTGGATATCTTCTTTGATGCGCGGAGGAAAATCGGACTCTTCGCCTTCGAGAATTGCGATGCCTTTATAATACTCAGCGATGCGACTGACGAGGAACGACTTCCCCGATCGAGGTCCACCTACTACAGCGATTATTTTTCCATGGTTCATATTGAATGTAATTTTACTCCATCATGACGAAACTGCCACAACATCCCGAAAATGGAACAGCACAATCCCCGCACACACGGAAACATTGAGCGACTCCTTCACCCCGCTCATGGGAATCTGGATGTGAGCATCTGACACTTTAAGAACTTCCTCCTCCACACCGGTAATCTCATTTCCAAAAATAAATGCAACGTCTCCTACTTGCTCGAACTTTGTATATTCAATCGCTCGTTCTGTTTGCTCAACAGCGATAATCTGTACTCCCTCCTCTTTAAGATTTTTTATAACAACGGTAATATCCTCCTCAATTTCATAGGGGACGGTATGTGTCGCTCCAAGGGATGTCTTTGCGATTTCAGCATTCTCTCGCCCAAAACGGTCCGTGGGCGCGGGAGTGTATCCAGTAATAAATATCTTCGACACTCCCGCGCCGTCTGACGTACGGAAAATAGACCCGACGTTGTGGGCACTACGAATGTTGTGAATGATGACGTACCGCCTCATATCGAGAGGATGATACACCCATGAGCGCATTTGCCCAACATGTCGAACCTCTCTGTCATCAGACCGTTCTTAACAACACCACTCGGACGGGGTACACTTATATGAACCACAAACAGCAATGCTCAATCTATTCCCCATTCAGTTTCTTGCTCCATTTGCATATGCGATTCTTCGTGTGTGTGTCGGCTTCTTGTTCATAAGCCTCGCTTCTCGTCGTATCAAATCGAGAAACCCGTCCATACGTTTTTTTACAAACGTCTCCGTCTACACAGCAATTCTTGAATTGATTCTTGGTGGATTTTTCATCGCAGGGGCATATACACAAATATCAGCACTCGTGGCTATCGCACTCTCAATACTCCACATACTCGCCCCAAAGAAATTCGGACATACGGGTGCTCCCTCTCGAATATTTTTTGTATTACTTCTCTTTGTTTCGCTCAGCATCTTTATTACCGGGGCAGGAGTCTTTGCCTTTGACCTCCCGATATAAACGTTAATAGACAACGAGGTTGTATGTGGTATAGTTTTCTTGCGCAACGAAGCGCCATTTTTGTTACTTTTTGTACACAGATGGCACAAATTGCTGGCACATACCGCACTGCCGCCTTACAGGCGCTGTACACTTTGTCGATATTTTACTTTCGGCTACCGCCTCAAAAAATATCAGTCAAAGTCAGGAAAAGTGTCCCACACTTTTCCTCCTATAGCTCAGCCGGTAGAGCAGCTCCCTTTTAAGGAGAAGGTCGCAGGTTCGATCCCTGCTGGGAGGACAAATACTAAAAGCCACACACAAGTGTGGCTTTTAGTATTTGTCCTCCCAAGCGAGCAATATGTTTTGCTCGCGGGCAGGGATCGAAGCCGATGTGAGAGATTTTTCGAGTGAAGCGAAGAAAAATATCCACATCGGGTACTGATCCTGTAAGGATCGATTCCCTGGTGGAGCGTCTGTTGCTCGCGGGCAGGGATCGAAAAGGTTGCCTGGTATTTTAGGAGCGAAGCGAACTGAAATACCGACAACCTATACTGGTCGTGTAACGACCGATTCCCTGGTGGGAGACTGTGCGTCAGGGATCGAAGACCTTGCGAGATATTTTTGAAACGAAGTGAACAAAAATATCCACAAGGTGTACTGACCATGTAAGCAGAGCTTTCTTGAACGGCACTCGCGTCTTAAATAAAAACGAGCTTTTATTTAGACACTCGCTTGTTCAAGTAATGGTCGATTCCCTGATGGGCACGCATTTCCCCTCCATGAAAAACCCACATTTTTGCGTTATACTAGTACCATCAATCGTTAAATCAACCTACGTATGAAGCAATCATTTGAATCCCCCAATGGAAACAATGTCGATGAGTCCCGTCGTGGCTTTTTGGGGAAGGCGGGAGCACTTGTTGGCGGGGCTTTTATGGGAGGTGCTTTGGCTGGTATTGTTTCTGCTCCTGAAAAAGTTGATCCAGAGCCGGTGACCACTATCGAAGAACCGTCTGCTGGAGATCCTTGGATTTTACAAAATATCGGTCCTTTACTCGAACAACTCACTAGCTCCCCTGAGGATCTTCTTGCCATCATTGATGCAAGAAATGAAATGGTTGCTGAGACTGTAGAATATAATGAGAAAATTAAAAAAGCCGATTTGGTTATTTCACAGAACCCTCCAACCAGCGCTCAGTACCAAACACACGTGAGTAAAAAGATAATGTGGGAACTTGAACTAGATGAGAGAAAGAAATACATTGATGCCTATGATGAAATCATTCTAAAAATTAATACCATGCCGACCAGAGATGGAGATCCTAAACAACACCGAGAAGATTCCTCCCCACAAGCTCAACCCGAAATGTCTTTGGCCACCTACTCAAATAAAAAAATAATGTAACATTATGAATGAAATACTCGGAATGCAAGAACCTGACGCTATCAATATGGACCAACCTCTTAAGCCGGAGCAAACTTTTGAGGTGCTGAAATCCAGAATCTCAGAAAATATCGATAGACTCGAAGAAGCGCTACGAAGTGGAGAAAGGAGGGATGAGACCCTTGCTGCGTTAGGTGCTGAAATAGTGTCCTATGAAAATGAACGAAAAAAACTTGAGGGGGAAATAGAAAGTCTTGGACACTGCCCTGAGGGGACTTCTGCAGGCGTCCTCCTTGCTCGTTCATTCTTTGAAGCAAACAAAAACATCATCGTAGAGCACATAGCCGTGCTCGATGGTTACCTTAAGGTGTACGAGGAGGCACAGAAAAGTGGCACCTTTCGCGGGATATTTCTGGGAGAATCTTCAGAAGACAAGGCTGAGCCGTTTTTTCGCGGAGTGACTTTAGGGACTTATGAGCGATGGCTTGAACAAAATACGCACATTCTCAATACTGACCACGATCGCGATACAATAGATTTGTTTCAAAAAAAAGTCAGTGATTATCAAAAGGATATTGAAACACTTGATGTATCAATCCATACCATTCAATCAAAACTCCTTAATCCGACAATAAAAGCCGTTCGCCCTGTTCTTGGAAACAACATCGTTCGGTTACATCTCTTCCAAATGGGTATCCAAAAATATATTGATACCTATCGAGACATCGTCATGAAACAACAAGAAGAAGCGCTCACCGTACAATAAAAAACCCAAGGGGCGAATCCCCAGAGTTTTCTATCAAGGCCTACACCGTAAGCACCCACTTCTCGAGGGTGAGGTTTATATCGCCCTTCCCCAAGTGTCCCTCATGGTAGAGGACGAGTAATTCTCGTGAGAGTTTTTCAAGTTCACCTGACTTAAACTTACTGAGTGCACGCTTCGCCTTCTGATACACAAAAGGTTTTTGTCCTGCTTCTTCTGCGCTCTTTGTTTTCTCCACGAGTCGCAATATTTTAATCTGCCAGAAAAGTACCCCTATTATTTCTTCGGGAGGTACGCCTGCTTTCCGCGCCTCCATGAGGAGTAACCAGAGTGTTTTCTTATCTCGCATGCAAAACGCATCGGTAAGGGAGAATGTATTGAACGAGTCTTTCTTTTCGGCAGTAATTTCATGCGCCTCGCCGTGTGCAGAAAACTTCTTTTTGTCACCCGCAAGGACAGCCTGCTCAATAAGAATAAAATCATGCTCAGACTCTTTGAGGAGCCCAAGGTTTTCCATAATATCCTCATACGCCTCAGCACGCTCGCTCGGTGTATCGAGAAGGAAAACCTGTTTTTCTGAGAAAAGTGATGCACCACTCGCGAGGTCAGTGAGCGACCCGACCACGTAGGCGTCGCTAGTGATATGCACCACCTGCCCATCATTCCCCGCACACACATGCACGCGCGCAAGCGCCTTTTGTCGTACCTCACCCGTGTTGTTTCCAAAATAAATATACAGCATATTATTCTTTCTCTTCAGAAACTATAAAAATGAGGGAAGTTCGCGGAAAAACAAAATTTTTGATTGAGCCATACAGGGCGTATGGTGAGAAGCGAATACTTGGAGCTTCGCAAGAGGCTGTCGATATTTTTCTGAAAGAAAATATCATACAGCCTGAACAGCATCTGTAAGATGAAGAAAAAATTGTAGTTTTGACAAAGAAATTTTCCATTTTTATAGTTTCTGCATTCCATCCCAACATGAACCAATTTTCACCTCCGCAACAATTGGAACTCCATGTGTCTCCTCGAGACTGAGCACGTTCTCCATGAGTTTCTTGAGCACGGGGACACTCATGGCAACTTTTTCATTCTTAATTTCAAACACAAGTTCATCGTGTACCTGAAGGAGCATTCGCACATCCTCTTCGAGGTGCTCCTTTGCAAGGTAGTCATGGATACGAACCATCGCAATACGGATTACATCGGCCGCCGTCCCCTGCACCGGAGCATTGATTGCCATGCGCTCGGCTTGTGCACGCAGGAATGGAGCACTCGAGTTCATCCCTGGGAAATATCGTCGTCTTCCAAAATACGTCTCCGTGTACCCGTTTGCGCGCGCAAATGCTTTCGTCTCTTCGAGGTATTCCGCGAGTCTTGTGAAGGTGTTGAAGTATGCATTGAAAAATTCTTGTGCCTCTGCGCGCGTCGTTGTCTCACCGAGATTTGCACGAAGTGCATTCACTCCCATACCATAGAGAATTCCGAAGTTGATGACCTTTGCCTGACGTCGCATGTCGGGAGTCACTTCCTCGAGCGGTACTCCAAAGACTCTCGAGGCAACACCCTGGTGGACGTCCTCCCCATTCTTGAAAATCTCAATAAGCTTTTTGTCGCCAGAGAGCACCCCCGCAATACGAAGCTCCACCTGTGAATAATCGATGGATACGAGTGTGTACCCTTTTTCTGCGACAAATGCTTTTCGTATTTCCCTCCCCTCCTCGGTGCGCACGGGGATATTTTGAATATTTGGGTTCTGTGATGACATGCGCCCAGTCGTCGTTCCTGCCTGAAGGAAGGTCGTATGGAGCCGTCCATCACTCCCCACCATTGTGGGAATGGTATCGATGTATGTAGAGACAAGTTTCTGAATTTCACGGTATCTCAAAATCTCCGTAATGATGGCGTGCTCCCCAGCGAGTTTCTCAAGCTCGGACTCACGAGTGGAACGTTGCCCCGTGGCGGTATGCTTTTGATTTTTTGGCTTTAGCTCAAGCGTGTCATATAGCACCTCCCCGAGTTGCTTTGGTGAGTTGATGTTAAACTCCTTCCCCGCATATCCATAAATACGCTCTTCGAGAATTGTAATTTCTTTATGAATTTTCTCCGAGAGAGCTTGAAGGTGTGCCACATCAATACGGACACCATTTTTCTCCATCGCTCGAAGCACCGGCATGAGCGGAAGCTCAATCCCCTCATACACCCGTGTGAGGTCTCTCTTTTTAAGCTCATTAAAAATATGCTTCTGGATATCTCTGAACTGTGCACACTCATGCGCACGCCCGTACTGCACAAGATCCTCATACGTGGGGTTTGTGGTATCGGAAGAGAGCACCCACAGTGCGAGCGCCGTCTTTTCAAGTTCTTCTTTTTCAATACTTGTCTCATCCTGTGTCTTTACAGCGCTTCCATCACCAAAAAGATTATTTACCCGTGTCGCGAGGGTACGGAAGCCAAGCTCCGCAAAGAGGGTGAGGACCTTTTCAATATCAAGTCCCTCGCGCCACATCTTCTCAGGAAGTGAAAACTCAAGAGGAACATCACGTCTGATTGTGGCGAGCATCTTTGAAAAGAGAGCCTCTTCTTCATTCGTCTTCAGAAGCTCAATCATCCTCTCCTTGATGCCCACAGCACGGAGGAGCCCCTCATCTTTCTTGAGTGCTTTATATATTCCCTCCACCGTCTTGAAATGTACGATGAGTTCGGTCGCCGTCTTCTCACCAATGCCTTTGATTCCCGGAATATTGTCTGATGGGTCACCGCGGAGACCCTTATAATCGGGTACCTGCTTTGGCCCAAAATTAAATCTCCCCATGACCGCACTCTCGTCATAGAGCACCGTGTCATTAATCCCTTTCTTAAGAGTGTAGACGAGCACTTTCTTTTTATCGACAAGTTGGAGTGTGTCCATATCGCCTGAAGCAATGATGGTTCGGAGCCCCTCAACTCCCTTCATCTTCTCAACAACAGTGCCGAGAATGTCGTCGGCTTCAAACCCCGCCACTGCATATGACGGAACGCCAAACGCATCGAAAATATCGTACGAGCGCTTAATCTGGGCAACGAGTGCGTCCTCTGTCTTCGCGCGTCCCGCTTTGTATTCCTTGTATACCTCATGGCGGTACGTTGGCTCAGGAAGGTCGTAGCAGGCAACGACATAGTCTGGCTTTAGCTCCTCAATAATTTTAAGCAACATCGTGACGACACCATAGAGTGCCCCTGTTGGCTCACCGGTGGGTGAAGCAAAGTCAGGAAGCGCATGGTACGCGCGGTGCAGGATTGCATGTGCATCAAGAAGTACCAACGTTTTCTCTCCTGTTGTTTTTTCTTTCTTAGAACTCATACGTTATGGTGCGGGTGTCTTTTAGAAGCGTAAATGAAATAGTGAGCGCGTCTGTCGGTATGCTGTTTTGAATCTTCTCTGGCCACTCAATACAAATGAGCTGTGTCGGGTCTTTCAGTAATTCCGCAAAACCAAGTACGCGAATCTCATCCTCCGATTCGATGCGATACACATCGATGTGGGTGAGTGTTTTGAAAAATGGATGAGTGGAAATTGGATACGACTTCATGATGACAAAGGTTGGGCTCGTCACCTCATGTGATACACCGAGAAGCTTCGCAAGTTCTTTTGTGAACGCAGTCTTCCCGACGCCCAAATCTCCCGTGAGGGCAATAACAGTTGCCGTTTCTTTTTGCACACACGACATGAGTGCCTCACGAGCGATATCAGCGAGTTCAGACAGCGTCCTTATTTCCCTCCTTTGCATCCCGTTAGAAATCATACTATAAACTTAATAAGTGCATTACAAATCCCATATGTCATTTTCAGAACTTCTAACGGGACGCGTCCAAGCATTCTAGCATTTATTTTTCTAGCTGGGAGGACATAAAAAAAGCCGGTTTCCTAAGAGTTAACTCTTAGGAAACCGGCCTCGTGGTCGGCCTAGTCGCGGTCATTTGATGTGTCGCTTCCAGTAGCAGGGAGCATGTGGGTCGTACTCATCGCAGTAGCGTGAGTCGTGGTGCCGTGGACCGCCTGATCCACGCAAGATGATTCGGGTCACCTGTCTGTCAGCGAGCGGTTCGCGCCTGAGGATAATCATCTCCTCAGGACGCACCTCGCGGACGACCACCACGTTCCGGTACTGAACCACCGGAGCCGGTGTTATTTCCACATATGTTCTGTGGACTCCTGCGCATCCAGTCGCACTGAGTGCGACCAGTACTGCAACTATGTACTTTTTCATGACACCCTCCTAGGGTTCGTTAATCTGCATATATTATACCACATCGATTCCATTCGTCAATGGCCTGAAACCGACTATACTAGGCGTCTAAGAAAAACCGCATTCCTAAGAGTTGACTCTTAGGAATGCGGTTTTGGGGCTGACTACGCCAGCTTTTTTGTGAGAAAAACTGTCTCACCCGCCACTTCAACGAGGACTTTTTCAAGCTCTCCCCCTATCCTCTCGTGCCCTGCAATTTCTCCAGCATCGATTTTGGGGAAGAGGTCATCGAACATGACTCCATTAAACCTATCCCAGTACTCCTTCCCCCTCGCTAGCTTATGGCATCGGCAAAAGTAATCTGGGGTAGTTTTCCATAACCGCAACTGTTCTGGAGCAGTGATTCCACAAACATTACATGTGCCGACATCAATCAAGCGTGCGTCAACATAGGTAACGAAGAACGAGGACTGGGAAGGGGTGATCTCTTTTTCAACCGTGGGTTTTGTGAATGATATGAGGTCACGTTCAAGCACCTCTGCAAACAGTCTCTGTGACACCGTGAATTGAAGCGTCCTTGCAACCCTCTCATCACAACACATAAACCGATTACGAATGTAATCCCCAGTTCGCGCATGCATCAAATGAAAAAGGTACCCTGTAAGCGCCTTGAATCTATAGCGAATGAAGCCCTCAACACCGATATGCATTCCCTTCGTGCAAAAACTTTTTGATACTGACCAATTGCCCTGTTTCACCCAATCAGAAACGGTGTCTTTGCTCACTCCGAGCATTTGTGCACAAAGGTCGCGACGAAGTCCTGTCCTTACGAGTACTCGCGCAATTGGCTTGAATTTAGCGTTACGTTTCGTCATGGTACCCTCCCAGAATACGTTGAACAGATTTCCTTGCGTGAGTATACGCTCACTCTTCAAAAAAACAATATATGCCGGGCATGGTGTGTTTATGCGCTCTTAATTCTGTAATCACTCGTGATACCATGTACCTATGACGCAATTTAACGACTCCAACACGAACGCACGGGTAGATGAGCTCCATCACAAGGAAGAGGAGCGACTTATTGCATCGCTCGCTTCCACCTATGGATACCAGTATGTGAACCTCAGGGACAGGCCACTCAACGCTGACGCGCTCTCACTCATTTCGGAGAGCGACTCAAGGCGTGGCGAGCTTGCTGTGTTTGCGCGCAATGGGTACACCGTCTCCGTTGCCCTCAAAAACACCAACAACGAGGCCTCTGCCTTTTTACTAAAAAGCCTTGTCGACAAAGGTCTCACCCCCGAGATATACCTCACCTCACAGCGGAGTCTCGACCACGCATGGGAACGATTCAAGGAAATTGGGAAAACGACCGCAAAAATTAAGGGGGTTCTCGATGTGGATGCTGAAATGATTCAAACCCTGATGAAAGATATTCATTCGCATCTCGATATAAGTGAGCGAGTCAACCGTGTTCAGAACGAACGGAGTACGATGAGCACGAGTAAAATTATTGAAATTGTTTTTGGTGGCGCCCTCGCCCTCAATGCTTCCGACATTCACATCGAACCTGAACTGGCCACGACCCGCGTGCGATACCGTCTCGATGGGGTACTCTTTGATGTGTGCACTGTTGAAAAGGAGATCTCGCTTCACATTATTTCTCGACTCAAACTTCTCTCTGGACTCAAACTCAATATTAAAAAAGAATCACAGGACGGAAGATTCACCTTTGATGTCGGCCCGCGCAATGTGGAAGTTCGTTCATCGGTCATACCAGGGGCACAGGGAGAATCTATTGTGATGCGCCTCCTCGACCCAGACGCATCGAGCTTCAGAATTGAAAATTTGGGACTCAACACCACACTCCATGAAGTCCTCATGAATGAGCTCAAGCGTCCCAACGGTGCCATCATTACGACTGGACCGACTGGTTCGGGAAAGACCTCTGCACTCTACTCTTTCCTCCTCCACATTCACACACCCGAACTCAAAATACTCACGCTCGAGGACCCTGTTGAATACAAACTCCCCGGCATTGTGCAGACACAAGTAAGTGACAAGTACTCTTTTGCAGAAGGGCTCCGCTCCATGTTGCGCCAAGACCCCGACGTCATTCTCATTGGTGAAATCCGCGACCGTGAAGTGGCTGAGACAGCAATTCATGCAGCGCTCACCGGACACCTCGTTTTTTCAACCCTCCACACCAACAGCGCCGCGGGCGCCTTCGCACGACTTATCGATATCGGTGTTGATTCACGAATGATTGGGAGTGCTATCAATCTCATCCTTGGACAACGTCTGGTTCGAACCTTGTGCACCAAGTGTAAAAAGGAACGTGATATCACCACCGAAGAACAAAAACTTTTTCAGCGAATCCTCGGCACTCCTGTTGCAATCCACTCCATCTTCGATGCGCAGGGCTGTGAGGCATGTAGCATGAATGGATATAAGGGACGCATCGGTGTCTTCGAAGCAATCCGTGTCGACTCCGCAGTTGAAAACGCAGTCCTCAACGACACACGCGAACAGGCAATTCTCGAAGTAGCGAAGCCACAGGGCATCCCCACCATGCAACAGGACGCACTCTACAAAGTCCTTTCGGGGACAACCTCTCTGGATGAGGTGTCACGAGTACTAGATTTTTACCATATAGATGATTAAACATATCCCAAAACCCGCAAATCCTGCGTTGCATTCGCCGAGGTGACGTTCATCGTATGCCATATACGACTCACGACCCCTCGACTCTGCGTCTTGGATTTGCAAGTTTTAGAATATGTTTTTGGTTGGAGCAAATACTGTCTCCGGATTTATTAAGACTCAAAGCAAAAGGGCGCCCGCGAAGCGGGCGCCCTTTTGTATACGCTATGACATCCCTCTCCCTTGTGGTCAAGAAGACGAAGCGAATTCATCATGCTATATTCGAAATGTTATTGAGCACGCGCTCATCGTTCATTCAGAGATCAAACTTATAACCCTTGACGCAATAGCTTCCGTAAGAAGTGACACTCCAAAACTAAGGCGTACCTCAGTGGTCACGCTCGAAGGCGAGTACCAAAGTACCCTCGCTCTGAGTATCAAGTATTGCGTAAAGGGTTATCAGTTCGATAATCCTAAAATCTGTCTAAAAAAGAAACATCCGGTTCCCCGAATGTAATGAACGATACTCCGACATAATAGCACAGTGACTATTTTTGTCAACCCCGTTAGAGATTCCTCTTCCTGCTTCTGATTTTGGCTTGTTTTAAGGATTATTTCCTGTAGTAGTATGCACCTCGGCTCTTTACCTTACGGAAACACGTGGTGTTTCCTATCTTTAACGGGGTCAACCCCCTCCCATTCACCCCTTTTTCATCCCGTTAGAAGGCTCGTAGCCCCACTCTTTTATACTGCTGAATCCCTTAAATCGGACACCCTGTTCCTTCTAACGGGATTCATATACAATACAGCCATGAATACACAGGGCGACACCCACAAACCAATCGAGCGCGATTCATCGGGCAATCTCGATCAGACACTCCGTCCCCAGAGCTGGGAGGAGTATGTTGGACAGGCAAAAACGAAGGAAAACCTCCGTATCTTGCTTACCGCAGCCCGTGAACGTGGACACGCCGCGGAGCACATTCTGCTCTATGGGCCTCCGGGACTTGGAAAAACGACTCTCGCCCACCTCATCTCAAAGACGCTCGGCACTAACATGCGGACAACCTCTGGTCCCGCGATAGAGCGCGTTGGCGACCTCGCTGCCATCCTCACCAACCTCTCACCGGGTGACGTACTTTTCATCGACGAGATTCATCGCCTCAGTAAATCTATTGAGGAAGTCCTCTACCCCGCAATGGAATCGGGCGTGCTCGATATTATTATTGGAAAAGGCCCCTCAGCACGCACCGTCCAGCTCGACCTCCCTCCATTCACCCTCGTCGCAGCGACCACGCGCATGTCACTGCTCTCTTCCCCGCTTCGCTCTCGCTTTTCAGGGGGAACATTCCGATTAGAATTTTATACCGATGATGAAATCGCGCACATCCTCAAGCGCTCGGCAGAACTTCTTGGTGTGAATGTGCATGAAGAAACACTCGCTCATATTGCAAAGCGCTGTCGCGCAACACCCCGCACCGCAAACTATCTCCTGAAGCGTTGTCGTGACCTCGCTCAACTCGAGGGTACTGATTTGAGCAATGACATCATCGACAAGACCTTCGACCTCCTCGAAATAGACACACTCGGTCTCACCGGCCCCGACAGAGCACTTCTCTTCGCCATCATCCACAAGTTCAATGGTGGTCCAGTAGGGCTCAACACTATGGCTGCAGCCACAGGAGAAGAGATGTCAACAATCGAAGATGTCCTAGAACCCTACCTCATCCGCCAGGGCCTCATCGAGCGCACCCCCCGCGGGCGAATCGCCTCAAGTCTCGCATATACGCATTTAAATCCTTAAACGAGCCCGTATTTATACATAGGTCCGACCTATGTAATTGAAAACACGTCTATCGTGGTTCCAAAATTTGGGTATAATACGCACTATCTACGTAATTCAAAATCAATATGTCAGGACATAATAAATGGTCACAAATTAAGCACGCAAAAGCGAAGACGGATGGGCAGAAGAGTAAAATATTTTCAAAGCATGCGAGTGCCATCACTATGGAATCGCGGAAGGCTGGAGGAAATATGTCTTCCCCAGGACTCATTGCGGTCATTGAGCGTGCAAAGAAAGATTCAATGCCAAAGGAAAACATTGAGCGCGCTGTCGCGAAAGGAAGTGGTGCCGACGGTTCAACGCTCTCTGAGGTGCTCTATGAGACCTATGGCCCTGGTGGCGTCGCTATGCTCATCACCGCAGTGACGGACAACCCCAACCGCACCACTCCCGAGATACGCCACACGCTCAGCAAGCTCGGCTATGCGCTCGGCGCAAGTGGTTCGTCAGCGTGGGCATTCACAAAAACACACGAGGGATACTCCCCCAACATGCCCGCAGACTTAAGTGATGAAGACGGAGAAAAGCTCGCCATCCTCACCGAAGCCCTCGAGGAACACGACGACGTCCAAGATGTCTTCACTACCGCAGACACTCATACGACTGAATAGTTTGTAGCAAGGCGTCGCCTTGCTACTGTAGACTACCGATACACGTCCTTTCGATGTTGCACACGGACGATGATGAGGTTTTTCTTATCAATATCAAAGAGGACGCGGTAGTCGCCCATGCGAATACGGTATTCGCCAACCATTTCTCCCTCGAGCTTCTTTGCAATCGAAGCGACGTCGTCAAGACTCGCAACATGAAGCAATTTCTTCCCGAGTCGCTTTTTAATAACCGAATCAAGTGCATCAATATCCTTTCGTGCCGTCTTTGGGATAAGGATCGTGTACGCCATGGTTACTCAATAGATCCAAATACGTCTGTAAACGAAAAGACCTCCCCTTTCCCGTACTCCGAGCGAGACTTCTTCACCGAAGCAATGAGCTCTGGTTCATGCTCTGCAAGATAATCTTCATACGCATCAATATCGACAAGCACAGACGTAGGGATGCCACGTTCGGTAATGACGAGTGGTTTCTTTGTCTTTTTAATATGAGTGAGCGCATCCTTAAAATTACTGCGCAAATCAGATGCCTGTATTGTTTTAATCATGCTGGATATTGTATACAATTCAGTTGTACAAGTCAAACGTACGTTATTAAATTGATTTGCTCTTTATTTATGTACATACACTGTATTGACAATGTGCGCACATAGGAATACGCTATATCTATGACTACATTAAATATACGCATCGAAGAAAAAACAAAGCGAGAAGCAACGAAGACACTCTCTGCTCTTGGGCTTGATATGTCGAGTGCGGTGAAAATGTTTCTCAATCAGGTTGTTATTGAGCAAGGAATCCCCTTTAAACCATCTCGTACTCCTCGTGAGATCAGGGAAGAATGGGATAAGGAGGTTGCGTGGGCACGGAAGCATGGAAAGAGTTACACAGACGTATCAAAGATGTTTGAAGATATAATGAAGGAAACTGATTGAGTATGTATCGAGTACGGTACAGCAAAAAGTTTTCAAAATCATTCCGAAAATTAGTGCGTGGTGGTTTGAAAAAATCTACACAACAGGATATTCAGGACACCATCAAATTAATTGCTTTAGGCACAAGCCTATCTTCATCGTATAGAGATCATAAGCTTCATGGTGAATATGCGGAGTATCGTGAATGTCACGCACAGGGAGACCTACTCTTGGTATATCAGATTATCGATGAAGAACTTCTCCTTCTCATGATAAATATCGGTTCGCATAATGATTTGTTTTAAAATCAGTTAACCAAAATGGAAGGATTTTGACACGCTTTTTTGATCAGTAATTGTCTCCTCTTCTCCCTTCGCTCGGTACTTCGTCGGAGACGCTTATATTTCTCGAAAAACACCTCCCCGAGCACATCGACACCACTATACAAACTCTGTATGCGTGTTTTGTGTGTATGAAGCAAGAGCAGAGTTGAAAGAAACCTATCAATTTCTGTAAAGACCTCTCTCAGAAATTCTGATGACTCATGCACCACAAGCACGTCGTCTGCATATCGTATGTAGTGCGGTATTTTGAGTGTCTGTTTTGCATAGTGGTCGAGTTCGTGGAGATACACATTCACAAAGAGTTGTGAGGTGAGGTTACCAAGGGGGAGCCCCTTCCCAAAACTATCAATAACCACCTCAATGAGTCTGTTGAGGTGTTCGTCCTCAATGTATTCTCGCATCAATCTTTTAAGTATCTCCTGATTGATACTCTCGAAACATTTTTTGATATCGAACTTGAGTACGGAGCACGGCCGTGTGTAGTTACGACTCACCTGATTTGCAAAACGTCGAAAACGGTCTCGTGCCTTGTGTGTTCCCTTTCCTACTCTGCAACTATATGAATCATGGATGAATCGTTTGTCAAAATGCGGGTAGAGTGAGTTGTATAGAAGTCGGTGGACGACTCTATCTCGTACCGATGCTTTGTGAATGACACGTTTCTTTGGGTCATAGACGGTGTACTCCTCATATGTGCCATGTACGTACTTTTGAGATACAAGTTCAACATAGAGGTCATAAAGGTTGTCGGAAAGATGAAGTGCAAATGCGTTTACGTCTTGACGATGTCTCTTTCCGCGTACAAAATCATTCCACGCGCGATAAAGATTTTCTTTTGTGACAACGCTCTCAAAAGAAGCGGTGAATGGGGTACGAGGAGAAATGCTATACTCAGTACAATGAAGTCTATCCCCCCCCCGCACCTGTCCCCTCGGTAATTCTCAAACTTGAGGTTGCGTATTCTCTCTGGCATACGTACATCATACACTTCCCCAAAGTGCACCGATATTCTCTCGGTACCAAAATTGACACATTGCTCTGCGAGGTTATTCAATATGCATCTTCCGCACTTTTTGTTCCTATAGAACAAAAAGCTTTGCACATACAGAAATCCCTGCAATCACTCGACACCGCAAAAATCCTTCTCCGTGTTGCCGAACATGCACACATTATGGAGACGAAACAATACATCGCACTCACCGACAAGCTCGTTGAAATCGGGAAGATGCTTGGAGGGTGGCATAATCAGGTTATCTCTCAAAAAGAAAACTCCCGCCGTGTATAGCGAGAGAAAAGAAATAGAATTGCGGACGAAAAGAAAGCGATTCCTGTCATTCCAGTCATTCGAGACGTTGTTCGCATTGAGCCTGCGCTCCGAGTCGTTCAGGTTGAAGTACGGAGCCTGAAGATTACCGTCCAGAGATTTCGCATGTATGCATGCAGTCCACCACACACAGTCGCAACCATGTGTTGTATTTAAGTTGGCATCACAATGCCCAACATACATGCGCCAAGTGAATTTCTTTTTTGAAGAAACGGACGGTGCACTTTCGATATTACCGAGGTCGGACCTCGGTAACAGAAATTCTGACCGTACGCTCACTGATTTCGATGATACAAAGCCATGACCGTGTATACACTATCTACTCTCACTCACAAGTATAGCGCATCGTGATATTTTTGAGCGAAACAAAAACAAGTATTTAAAGCCCAAAGCGTATTGACTCAGTACAAAGCGCTAAGTCTTGCGGACGAAAAGAAAGCGAAGCCCGACACTCCAGTCATACGAGACGTAGCGCGCACCGAGCCTGCGACCCGAGACGCGCAGGTTGAAGCACGGAGCCTGAAGATCACCGACCAGAGAATATTCCTTCAAGGTGGTGAGGTATCTGTCGGGTATCTTATTGAGATCGGGACGGGTGATGGCAAGTGCGAGGAGTTCGGTACGAGTGGGAGGACGATAGCCGAGTGATTCCATGTGGGTAACGAGTTGTGCTCTCTGTGCTTGTGTAGTCTGACCGTGCGAGACAATACAGGTATCGAGGGTTGTTTTAGTAAGTGGTTCCCATGTGTCTACCGTGGTATCGAAGAAACCATCCCACGGGTTAGATGCACTCCCACCGTCTGCTTCGATGAATGCTTTCTTTGCGCCTTCTGGGGTTCTGAGTTTGGCTTCGATGATGGCGTCAATACTGAAGGTAAAGAGACCTCTTTCGATAGAGATGTCGACCGTGGCGGGTGAGCCGAGCGCTTTGAGATGCATATTGATATCGTTCGGTGATTCTGTTGTGTGTGGGGGTTCAATAGTATCCACAAGCGCATCAATGTCCTCACTCCCTTCTCCACTTCGTTTTCCGAAGGGGTCGAGGTCAGCAATATTGGGGAGTGTATACAGCTCAGAGTGGTCTGATTCTTCCACATTACCATCACCCGATTTTGCATTAAATGAGAATGTGTCATGGGGAAGTCCAAGGGAGACGGGGTCTATGGTGGAGAGGAGACCATGGCGAGCAAGAATCTTTGCAGTGAGAACCCTGTCTTTCTCTGAGTATTCACGGAAGGTGAGCGGAATTGAGAGTTGCTCGTCGAGGAAGGTGACAAAGTCACCTTCCTCACCCTTCACCTCCTTGGTATGCCAGCGGGAGAGGATGTTTTCCACGGTGCGCTGGTTGAAGACGAGTTTCTTCAGCCCCTCCTTTCCACCCATATCACTCTCAACTTTATCAGTATATGCGCGCTGTATCTCGGCGATTGCCTGACAAAACTTTGGCAAGGTGACCTCCATATCGTATGGTGACATGGTAATCGTACCCTCACGACTCATGAGACGTGCGAGCATAATGTCGTATGACTCATCGACTGACTGATACCTCACCTCGAGGTTGTTCTGAGCAAACTCGTTTGCCATCTCAGGAGGAATGTCTTGACGTTCTTCGTTTTTCTCAGACTTCAAGTTTGCGGTGAAAATCATCTGGAACCCTGGTGCGATGGGCACCTCGCCATCTCCGGGGACAGTGCGCGTGTCACCGACACGAGCATGCATAATACCTTTGAGCATCACCATCATGTCCTTGGGAAGTGCAGTGAACTCATCGAAAATGACCACGCGCCCTTCCTTCATCGCGCGTACGAGGGGGCCATAGTCAAACTGAGTCACTTGCTTCTCAGTTTTTTCATCAATCCCAATACCCGTCTTTCCGAAGATATTACTTTCCTTTGTCTGAGGATTGCAGTATACGATTTCTGGTTCTTTGCCCGTGAGCACCTTTGCGGTACGAATGGCGAGAGAGGTCTTGCCTGTGCCCGTTGGTCCATGGAGGAACATTGGTTTCCCCTCAATCATCGCTTCCTCAATCTTCTTAAGATATGCCGTTACCGACGGCACTTCTGCGATATGGCCCTCCTCGAAGAGTCCTTCGCGGTACGCGAGGAGATCTTTGATACGAAAAATGTGCGGGTATTCTGTCTCAAGCTGATGAAGTTCATTCTCTTTTGAGACAAGGTCACTCCCGATTGCCTGAATGAGTGCTTTATAGAGCTCGGTCTTCTTTGGATTTCCATTCATCTCACGGAGCTTTTTTGCACGAGACTGGATGAGACTGGTGAGTGCACCAGACTTCCTCTCTACCGTATCAAGGAGGTGTGATGCCTCATTCCCTAACGAGGCGCGGATAGTTGTCCAATCGGTAACGTACCCACCTTCAAACTGCTGTTTCTGTCGCCTCAGTTCTTGCTTTGCTCCAGAAAGTCCCCCGTGGTCTCTGGCCTGAAATGATCGATGAACTCCCTCTACCGCATACTTGTGGTCTTGTTCAACATCTGAAGAAAGCTCTCCTGCATCGTCGAGATTGCGAAGCACATTTCGCTCTTCATGGAGTTTATGAAAGTTTAGTTTTTCACTCATGCGGTTAGTATATCATGTCATTATTCCTCTCAATTACACATCAGCCAATACTTCTTTCAATATATCAGCCAATACTTTCGGAAGATCTTCTGCCCTCTCTGCGAGCACTGCTTTTGGTGCGTAGGTAGTGAGTGCAGACTTCCCCGCCTCAGTGATACCAACACCAATCACCACAACTCCCTGTTTCCTAAGTGCAGTACAAACTGTACGAACACGACTCGAGTCATCTGAGTCACCGTCAGTGAATACAATGACGATCTTCCTGAGTTCGCCTTCCTTAATTTTTTCAACCGTTTCTGGGACAATGCTTTTGGTAATAGCCTCAAGCGAAATAAAGTCTGTCGTTGAGCCCCCTGACGTCGTGGCGACTTTTGCAGAACTTACAATACGTTCCTTTTCAGTGAGCACCTTTCCCATTTTCTTAATGGGAACTCCGTCCGTACTATCTGCTTGGAATGTGTATATCTCTGATTGAATGGTAAGTGGCTTCTCTACACGAGACTCTTCATCGTCAAGCACGTCGTTGAATCGCTTGAGCGCTTCCATGAAGAGCACGAGGGCTTTTTGTTGCTCTCGTTGCTTTTCACCTTTCATTGACCCCGAACGGTCACAGACGAGTGTTATCTCCACATCTCCACACTTCTTTGACTTCTCTAATTTAATCTCGGTATCTTCCCAGACCTTTGGCTCGAAGTTTCCACCACGCACTTCAGCGAGCCACCCTGCGGGGTCGACGAGCTCATCTCCCTCTTCGACAGGATATCGTGGTTTATGCTTTTCTTTGAGCCTCCTGCTGATAATTCTGCGAATAACCTTCTCAAGGTCATCAATGACACTTTCCTGCGTCTCGGGATTCGGCGCATTGAGCGAACGTGCAATATCCTTATACGCTTTCACTTCTTCTTTCTTCACTCCCAGTCGCTCGGCGAGCGCTTTATTCACGCGGTCTTCTTCGCTTCCGTTTTCTTGTACCCATTTCTTTAATGCTTCTTTTTGAGCATCGACAGGCGTCGCATTTGGCACGCGCTTTCCTGCTTCGGCATAGGCTTCCCTGAATACCTCATTGGGGCTTGGATTTTCTTGTGGCTGTACAACACCATTTTGTGGTGATGTATTATTTTTTGATTCCTGGCCTTTACCACCCTTATTCTCCTCTCCACCTTTTTTACCCTCGCCCTCATCATCTTTTTCTTTTTTCTTTTGTGCTTCTTTCAAATCTTCTTCAAGGAGCTCAAGCATACGTGGCCAGACATACGTATCTTGTATGAGGAGGCGTTTTGACATGGAAACTACTTTTGGATCGGGGTTTGTCATGAGCGCGAGAAGGTCGACAACTTTCCCATTCGGAAGCGTGGTGTGCTGGAGCTCATCAATCACCTTTCGCGCGCGCTCATCAACAACGCATACTCTTCCTGACCGATACTCATTGAGAATTGCATACGGGAGCTGGATGTGGAGCGGTTTATTGTTCCCCTCCTTCATGAAATCTACATCGGGAAATTGTACGTCCCTATATAACTGCTTTTCAATAGCATCAAACCCTACATGGGTACGCGCAACGACCGCTCCATTCTGGCGAATGTCGCTGATGCAGTTGTCCATAACACCATATGCACCTGCATGAGGTGACGCTTTCGTATCAAGTTTCTCAAGATACTGTCCAAACACATACGCACCGTCCTTTTCTTTGAGGAGTGCGAGCTTCTCTCTGAAATGCTCAATTTCATGGAACGTTGCAAAGGAAGTTCCTTCTTCGGGATACCCGAGGAGCGCATAAAATTTATCATTGAGGTATATTGTGTTTGTCTCAAGGTCAAACGCGAAAGTATCGAGACCTTCAGGGGCTGGCTTTACTGCGATACTATACCCCGCGTACTGCTCATACATTTCTCGGTGACGCTCAAATGAAGAAATCGCCTGTTCATGCTTCTCCACAGGCTTTTCACCGTCACCAGAAACTGCCTTTATATATGTATAACCCTCGTTCATATAGCGTTTAGTATACCAAACAAAATGTGGAGATTTTGATGAAAATTCTTGGTATAGTACATCTATGAAAGTCCTTGCACTAGACCCCGGATACGATAGGCTCGGCGTTGCTGTGCTCGAGATGCAAAATGGAAAAGAACACCTTATCTATTCGACCTGTGTGATGACAGACAAAGCGGATACTCTCCCTAATCGACTTTTTACCATTGGCACGCGGGTGACGGAACTTCTCGACGAACACACCCCCGATGCAATTGGGGTTGAAACCCTCTTTTTCAACAAAAATATAAAGACGGGCATTGGTGTTGCCCAAGCACGTGGTATCATTCTTTTCCTTGCAAGACAGCGAGGATGCACCGTCTATGAGTTTGGCCCCCAAGAAATAAAGGTTGCAGTGACAGGGTACGGGAAGAGCGACAAGCGTGCCGTCATCGACATGGTAAAGCGTCTCGTCCCCAACGTCCCCCACACAGCGCACGATGATGAATATGACGCAATTGCTGTGGGAATCACCACCTTGGCCCATCATGGGCGGTAGGAGTATTTATCACCATCTGCTATGGGTTGCAGAATGTACAAACTTTTGATACAAAAGACCTTAATAAATTAATGTAACAAATCCGTATTCATATGATCTTTTTTGCAGAACACAACGTATCAGATATTCTTGAAGAGGAAGAAGAGGAAGAAGAAATAGGAGAGGCGCTTGATGACGCCATCCTTGAGGAGCT
>JANLIJ010000001.1 GCA_024653575.1 Candidatus Kaiserbacteria bacterium | reverse complement strand
TTGCGGCCTGCGTCGTACTGGGAAGTACAAAACCGAGCACGAGCAAAATTGCCAGCGTGCCCATAGGCAAGATTATTTTATTAAGCTTTTTCATATATAGGTTATCCATATTATTAGGAGCTTCCTTGCTTCCGTCTAAACAGGACAAGGAATGCTAGGTTTATTAATTTAATAGGTCACCCGGCATGAAAGCATAATGAAAACAAATCACTACATTGCATGTAAAGAAACTTACTATTGAGCCGTTCTAAGAGGCAAATGATTACAAGCAACACGCAAAAATCCCCATACTTGGGGATTTTTCCTGAGTTATCTCATTACATGAGCGGTGCCTTTCTGAGCCATCTCCCGGGATTGAACCGGGGACCTCATCCTTACCATGGATGCGCTCTACCAACTGAGCTAAGATGGCTTCGGTTTTGTATTCGGTAACTCCTAAATTAGCCTTGAGCCTGTCTATAAGTCGCGCATCGCATTGCATGGATGCTACTTACAGTAGCTGTTCAGGTTGTATGAAATTTTGAAAAATTTCGACAACCTCTTGCGACAGTCTCCCAGACTGTCTCACTCTACCAACTGAGCTAAGATGGCAAACTGGTGCAACGTGAGGACGGTTGTAAAATTGGCATGAAACCACCAATCGGACCGTGACGTTACGGTCAACGTTCCTCACGTTGCAGTAGAAGAATACCAAATATTTGGTTGAAAACAAACCCTATGTGTATTAGGATTGAGCGACCGCCGAGATAGCTCAGTTGGTAGAGCGCCACATTCGTAACGTGGAGGTGCCGAGTTCAATCCTCGGTCTCGGCTCCAATTGATTAATAGTGGAGAAATACTATCTTTCTGATTCAAACATTTGACGTGGCGATTTCCCGCCGAGTGATTTATGTGGAAAGTAATTCCATGCATCAGTAAATGCATCCATAATTATTTTGAAATCTGTATCATCAAAATTTAAATCAAAAAGCATCATCCATTTTTCAAAATACTCTTTATTTGCCCGCATTGGGTCACCTGATTCATCCCAAACCCATTTTTTTACTTCTTGAACAGTAATCTGCTTCGTTGGTGCGTACTGAGTGAGGATAGCAACAAGCTGCTGCTCGACTTCCTCAACTGTCTTAGCAATGTCTGTGTACTTCACGGAAGTAGTATTGTTGAGTTCATTTTGTTCTGCAAAAGCTTCAAGGAGTTCCTCTTCATCAGCACCTTCACGCATAGCTCGACAAATTACACAGTCATCATCACCATGCCATTTTGCTTCAATCGTGAGAGGTAGCGTTGCAAACCAAACCTCTAATCGCTCAAATGTGGAGTTCTCCTGCCATTCATCCCAAGCAACGAGCCATGACTCATCATGTTCTTCAAGAAATTCACAAACACCATATACTCCAGAGAAATCAAAAACTTCCTTCAATTTTCCCGCTAATTTCTTGTCTTCTATGTATACAAGCCCCCGGATAAAATCTTTCATCCATTTTTCCTTACTCGTTAAGTGAATCTTAGGAATCTGAAAATAGCGTGTATTATCAGTCGGCAGACTCTTGCCATCTTCCCCACTGACCACATCACCAGTCTTTCCATCAAGAAAATACAGAATATTTATATCCCCATCAAGCATTCCATCAATAATTCCATCAACATCAATCGCGACATTGTTTGGTAAATAAAACATACTCTATTTTTTACACCCAAATATAGTTTTAATCAAATGATTTCTTCTCGACTTTGCTCGTGATGAGGCAATACGGCTCCGCTTGTTCAAGTCCGGGCGAAAGTGAAGTAGTTCACTTTCTTCGACCGCACAAAATTAAAACCCCTTTCGGGGTTTAATTTTGCGCGGTCGACCGGACTTGAACCGGCAACCTCCCGCGTGACAGGCGGGTGCTGCTAACCAGTTGAGCTACGACCGCAAATGGGAAGGATAATGAGAGCTTGCTCACATTATATCTCCGAATACAGCGGTGGAAAGATTTCTCTTACTTCAACAAACGAGGAGCGAAATATGAGTTTACTCATATTTTGTCCGAGTGCAGCTGAAGCAAGGTTTCTTACGACCGCATTTTCACAAACCTCTCAAAGACGACCTTTTTTCGTCTTAAATACAATTTGTGAGATGTATTATACATAATTTCATAGATTTTCAAAGCATCTCTAATAGAAAGTGAAAGTCTGGCGTAATTTCCGCTTTTTGAGTGATATAGACTACCTCCTAAAATTCCTCTCTTTTTGAGCGATTCGTGAAGTGACCTTAGGTACTCGTATGAGCCACTGGTGAATGACACCTGAATTGTCATGAGCGTCGTCTTTCTGTTTTTATGTACCAAACCGACCCACACATTACCATCCCCATCAAAATATCCTCGGACGAAATCACCAAAATATTTCTCTGGTATACATGGTAGCTCCATCCGTTTTGTCTTATTTGGAAATAGTCCCAAGACGTCAAGATCATAGAACCATTCCTTACTTCCAATTTGAATCCTGTGTACACATCCTGTAGGACTAATTCGAGTGGAAATCTTATGTCGAGACTTCATGCTTTTTCTCATAGAAACAAGTAATGACTTGTCAGCGGTATATATAGCAATGTAATGATTTCCTCTTTTCGTCTGCACAATGTTTCCATCCGCATATAAAAATCCAAGGATATACGCCATGTCAGACGACCATGTTTTAAAAAAATCTTTGTCATACATCATTGGTATCGGCATATTAATAAGTATACACCGTGACAGTGTATTTGACTAACCACATTTGAGCATACGTGGGGCAGTCAAAACCGCCCTTACGGGCGGTCATTTTGTGTCGACGGGAGGGACGGCGTCCAATTCTAATTCGCTGACGCTCATAAGAATTACCTTTCTTACAGAAACTGTCTACTCATCGGATATTTTATTTCGCTACGCTCATAAAATCTCTCGATGAGTCTTGCGAAAATCCACTGGATTTTCTCACCCGCGGTTTGCTGCTTCGTCGCTTTTTGAAAGCGACTCATATCGCAAACCGATCGTTCCCTCACGAACAGTCTCCCAGACTGTTCTCCGTCGACTCAAATTAAAACCGCCATGAGGCGGTTCCAAATTTGTGTCGACGGGAGGGAACGATCCTCCGACCTTAGCTTTATGAGTGCTACGCTCTAACCAACTGAGCTACGTCGACATTTCTATGTAACATCACATTATGATGCGATTGCTAGAATACCATTTGAAACATCGGAATTCAACCCGGCAAACCATTTTCAGAAAGAATTCTTTCTGCTTTCTCGATATCCTCGGGGTACCCAATGGGAATCCAGACTTTCTGCTCTAATATCTGCACGGGGTTATCTTGTGCATAGGCAGTGAGCATATCGGTTACATAGAGCTCACCAGAATCTGAAACGGGTACCGCGTAGTCAAAGATTGACTCAGTGATAACGAACCCACCTATATTTATAAGATTTGAGGGTGGATTCTTTGGCTTTTCGAGAATCTCCTTAAGAGTCCCATCAGCATTTGGTACCAAGACACCATATCTTTCAGGTATGTCTGAGTGTGTCCCGAGAATCGCATGTTCACAGGTAACTGCCTTTTTCAGAGCTTCGTCGCCATGAATATCGTCTCCATACATAAAAAGAAATTTGTCGTGGAGAACGGATTTCGCACACATGAGCGCGTCGCCTGTTCCTCCTGCAAAATTCTCCTGCTCACAATAGACAACCATTCTTCCAAGGTACTCACTCCCACACAGTGCTTGTATCTGTTCTTTAAGGTATCCAACAATAAGCACCAACTCATCTATTTCTTCAGGCAGTGAATCTACGATATGTTCAAGAATTGGCTTTCCACACACATGAAGGAGTGGTTTCGGACAATTCGAGGTCAAGGGGCGCATCCGTGTTCCCTTCCCCGCGACCAAAATAACGCACTGCATAGTATTTAAAATGCTATTTTGCACCCAAGATGGTTTCTGCACGTATTATGTCCTCAGGGTACCCAATAGGAATCCAAAGATGCTCTTCAACAACCGCGATTGGATACTCCTGCGCATATCGCTCGATAACCTCAGTAAGGTAATACTCGCCCTTAACCGGTGTTTCTGGCTCGAATTCGAAGATATGCTCGTCAAGAATCATTGCTCCGGTGCTCGCGCAGTTTGATGGTGCGTGCTCTGGCTTCTCTATCATGAGGCCAAGTGTGCCGTCGGGGTTGCGCACCACAATACCAAACTTTTCTGGATTAGTTACCGATGCAACAAGTATTGAGCGAATGTATGATGTCGCGCGCGCAAGGTCTTCCTTCCCGTGAATATCGTCAGCAAACAGAAAGAGAAATCTCCCTTTAATCAAATCCTTACAGAGCCAGAGCGCATGCGCAGTCCCCTTTTGTTCTTCCTGTGTTATATAGGTGACCTTTCGTCCATGAAACTCTTTTCCACAATACTCCTCAATCATCCCACCGAGGTACCCAACAACAATAATCAACTCGTCGACTGCGGTCGGGAGTGCCTCGACGATATGGTCGAGAAGTGGTTTCCCCGCTACTTTCACAAGTGGCTTTGGACAATTGTCGGTTAACGGTCTAAGTCGGGTTCCTTTGCCCGCTGCGAGGATTACACATTGCATATGGGTAGGATTCTATCATAAAAATTCGGTAAAAAAAATCGGCGCACGGGCGCCGATTTCTCAAACCTTTCGAGACAGAAAACTCATAACGAGTGTTACTCCCCCCAAGATACAAAGAAATAGTGGTATATCTCCGGAGAATGGTGCCATTACGAGAAACAACCCAACCTGAAGTAAACTCATGAGTGAAGAATGAAAAGAAAGTACCGTTGCTCTCTTTTGACTTTCAATTTCTTCATTAAGAAGTGGTGTAGCAACCGTATTTACATACCCACGAGCAATACCCTGCGAGATAAAGAACCAGCCACTTATGTACTGGACAAAGTACGCTTGCAAAAACATGGTTACTCCTTGAATTACAAAACCTATCCAAAGACCAACGTGATTAATTCTCTCCTTAAACCAAAATGCGTACTTCGCAGTAAGGAAGCTGGCAATATTGATTAAAGAAAAAATAATCCCGATATGACTGTATGGTACTTGTACAAGTTCAAGATACGGATTGTATATGAAGAAATACAATTTCCCCATTACGGCAAATATCGCAAGCCACACAAAGAGTACTTTTAATCTACTACTCCTCATCACCTCTTGCACTGCCTCATACATATGATGTTTGTAACTTTCAAATGTATGAGCACGATGACTCTTTGATGGTACATCACGAGGAAGATAGCATGCAAGAACTGTTGCAATACAGACTCCGGGTATGGAGAGTATGAGCGGTAACCGGAGATTTATTTCTGCAACAAATCCGGTAATAACAGTGGTAAACGCAACAAGCAAAAACGAGTAGCTCTGTACATCTTTTACAAGTTTTTGATACTCACCTAATGCATTGCGTTTCTTCAACTCATCATACACAAGTGCACTTTCTGCGCCCGAAATGAGTACAACGCTAAACGCCCACAGAATGTTTGCTACATATCCATGTATTGGCGACGTCATACAAGCAATACAGATTGTTGACCCCAGAAAAAGAAACTTTCCTACAACGACACAACGTTTCCTCCCAAAACTATCTGCAATCATTCCACTCGGAGCGTCGAACATAAGAATGATTGCTGTTGCAACAGCCTCCGAAAGAAACACTTCAGTGATACTCATGTGAGCAAGTTTTAGTAACGCAATGAGCAACACTGGTCCCAAAAAGAGTGGGTCACTAAGGATACTGGTTGCGAAATATAGTCGTAATAACTTCCGTGTTTTCATGAACTTTCTCCGAAAAGTTGTCAAAGAACAATGTAAGGAACATGCTACAGAAAAGCCCGAGCTTTCATGTAGCTCGGGCTTCCCATACTATTAGAGGAGAATATTATCGATTTCCGGAGCTACATAAAAACAAGTGATTTGCATACGCAAATGAACCTTCGACAATTGTCCAAGGGGTCATGTTTATATGAAGTTGTCCGATTCGTTTCTTCATATTTTTATAATACCACACATATCAAATATGTAAATATCTATTTTTACACGTAACGATACTTAGGCACAGAAAAAGCCGACATAAGGTCAGCTTTTTCAATCGTGTTGCGGGGCCTGGAATCGAACCAGGGTCTGGAGGTTATGAGCCTCCCGAGGTACCTCTCCTCTACCCCGCTATGTATTATTTTGTTGTACTCTCCTCGTCCTTTAAATGAAAAAAGGCCAAAGAAGTACACTAAGAATGTACCTCATGTTGCTGACTTATGCAAATTAAATGACACTAAATTCGCGGAAGACGCGCTCGAAACGGAGGAGTGTTTCCTTCGCAACTCTCTGTGTGAGAACAAAATCACTTCCCACGTGTGCAATGTCATTACGGACCTTGTGTGCTTCCCATGCATCCTGAATAGTCGTAAATGAAGATGGATTTGCTGACTTCAATTTCTCACCGAGCGATTTCCCTACATACCCCGCCTTAGAAAGTGTCTCATCGAGAAGAATGTCAGCCTCGATAATTGCCACTCTCCATGATTCTGGATTGGGCTCACCTGCACGTTTCTGGATAACATCCCACCGAGCACTTCGCGTGCCAACCCCTTCATAGCGTCGCGCCCACGCCTTCTCTGCTTCGTGAATTTTATGATGCTCAATTTCAGAGAGCTGTGAGTATCGAATCTTTGAATAAATAAAGCCCGCAAAAAATAAGAGCGAGAGAAATAATGCAAAAATGGAATAGATATTCCACCAATGCAAAACGGTCGAGACGAGTGCATCCCAGTTACTTCCCGTGAGTGCTTCATAGAAATACCGGAGAATACCAAAGAAATCTACCCCGTAGGTATCGTAGATGAGATCATTATCGTCTGGTGTAAATTCGATGCCACCCATTGCAATATTGTACACTATCTAAACAATCCCTTTCACCTCGTCATACACTTTTTTTCCAAAATCAAAAAGCCGTTCATCTCCTACATGTGGTGCGATGTACTGTATCCCTACCGGAAGCTGTACACCATCGCGGTCAACAGTTCCTCCAGGAACAGAAATGGCTGGAACGCCCGTGAGGTTTACCGGTACGGTGAAAATATCCGCGAGATACATCGAGAGCGGATCACTCTTTTCACCAATTTTAAAAGCAGGAGTTGGCGCCGTTGGGGTCATGATGAGGTCAACAGTTTCATACACATGATTGAGCTCAGCGCGCATCATCGTGCGTACGTTCTCCGCCTTACCATAGTAGGCATCGTAGTAACCCGCAGAGAGTACATAGGTACCGAGGAGGATGCGACGCTTCACCTCAGCTCCAAATCCCTCTGCGCGAGTCTTCATATACTCCTGAAGAAGGTCCTCTCCCTCAACACGAAGTCCATATCGCATACCATCGTATCGTGCGAGATTTGATGACACCTCTGCCGGCATCACGATGTAGTATGCAGCAAGTCCTCGCTTCATGAGTGGCAGTGAGACATCGACAACTTCGTGCCCCTCACTCACTAATTGTGAAACGTTGGCATTAAAAACTTCGAGAACGTCGGCGTCCATACCCTCCTGCAAGAAATCACGAGGAATACCAATTCGATATTTTTCTTTTACCTGCACCTTTGGATAGGTATCTTCCCCAATTGTCGTCGCGTCAAACCTATCCTTGCCCTTCAAAACATCAAACAGCAATTCGGAATCACGGACAGAGTTCGTAAGTGTCCCTGCCTGGTCGAGTGATGACCCCATCGCGATGAGACCATGACGAGAGATACGTCCATACGTTGGTTTGAACCCGACAATCCCACAAAAACTTGCAGGAAGTCTCACCGACCCTCCTGTGTCGGTACCGAGCGCCGCGACAGATGCCCCCATGGCAACTGCAGCACCCGAACCTCCCGATGATCCCCCCGGAACACGGGTTCTGTCGATTGGATTTTTTGTCACTCCAAAGGCAGAGTTCTCCGTTGAGGACCCCATGGCAAACTCATCGAGGTTGGTCCCGCCGGTAAAGAGTGCACCCTGTTCCTTGAGACGAGTAATAACGGTCGCATCGTACGGCGCGATGTAGTTTGCAAGCATTTTTGATGCTGCCGTCGTCTTCTTTCCTTTTATGAGAATATTGTTTTTGATTGCGATAGGCATACCGAGGAGCGTTGGCGTACTCTCCCCTTCCTTCTCATATTGCAGAGTTGCCATAACCGCTGATTCGCGTGCATCATCAAAAACTTCAATGAATGCATTGATGTCCTCATCGTCAGTATCTATAATCTTACGCATATCAGTATATGCATCAAGCGGGGTGTATGATCCTTCAATAAACTTTTTTCGGAGATCTGTAATTGTCATAATAGTTACGCCTTATCACCTAGAATCTTTTTTACTTTCACGTACTGCCCCACTCGTTCTGGCGCAAGGTTGAGAAGGTCCTCGGTGTATACTCCCGGCTCATGTGGGTTGCTATCTTCTCGCATAACATTAAAAAGTGCGCCGACTCGTTTTTCCCCTTCAGTACTTCCTGCTATTTCTTCGATTTCACTCACATACCCCAAAATACTTGTTGTGTCTTTTGCGAGTGCATCAGCCTCCACGTCAGAAACAGCAATTCGAGAAAGCTTTGCAAGATGTTCTATGTCTTTCCGTTCCATAATGTGGGTATAGTAGCATTTGGCTTAAAATATCGCTACTTGATGAGCTCCATAAATTCAGCCTCATTGATGACGGGAACGTCACAGGCATGTGCCTTAGTAACTTTCGAACCTGGGTCACTTCCCGCAACGACGTAGCTCGTTCGTTTTGAGACAGAGCTTGAAACCGTCGCTCCGGCATTTCGTGCTCTATCCTCAGCTTCAGTACGGCCGAGCGTGGGGAGTGTCCCCGTGAAAACAAGTGTCTTCCCTACGAGTGGTAAGGAATCACGCGCTACGCTCTTTTGTTTTTCAATGGTGATATGAGAAAGTAGTGCATCGAGTTCTCGTGCATGCTCCGCACTACTGAGCCACGTCACGAGCGAGCCTGCCACAATTTCACCAACACCATAAATATCAGCGAGCTCCTCACGGGTTGCCTTACGGACACGCTCCATGGTACCCATCGACTCAGCAATAATTCGCGCAGTCTCTTCTCCTACATGCTCTATCGAAAGTGCGATGAGCAGTCGGTAGAGGGGGACCGTTCGCACCGCGTGAATTGCCTGAATGATATTCTGCGCAGATTTCTCCTTAAACCCTGGAAGTCCGGCAAGGTCCCCCTCGGTGAGTGTGAAGAAGTCGGACGCGGTGTTGATTAAGTTATTATCGAGGAGTGCATCAATGATGCGTGGTCCAACACCATCTATGTTCATTGCTCCACGAGATACGAAATAGTAGAGACGACGGCGGTGAAGAATATCGGAATCTTTCGCGACACATCGGTACGCCGACATGCCGGGGATACGCTCAATACTCCCGTCACCACCACACTCTGCTACCTTCGTGGGAAACCGATATGGCTGTGCACTTTTAGGACGAAGCGCGAGCACCACACTCAAAATCTCAGGAATGACATCCCCAGCCTTTCGGAGCACCACGGTGTCACCAATACGAATGTCGAGTCGCTTAATCTGGTCTTCGTTGTGAAGCGTCGCACGCGAGACGGTAGATCCCGCAATGAGCACCGGTCGTAAATGTGCCACGGGCGTTACCACTCCTGTGCGACCCACTTGGAGTACAATATCCTCAACAATAGTCGTTGCCTCTTCAGAGGGAAATTTATATGCAATACCAAACCGGGGTGACTTCGCAGTGTACCCAAGCGCCTTTTGAATAGAAACTTCATTTACCTTCACGACGGTCCCATCCATACCATAGGGCATATCATGCTTCTTTGGTACCCAATTCCAGTAGTCATGAATTGCTTCATCGAGTGATGCACAAAGACGTGCGTGAGGATTGGTAACAAAGCCAAGACGCTTGAGTAATGCAAGCTCTTCGAACTGCGTCTTGGGGATTTCGCTCAGTGTATTCTCATCAATGTAATCAACGTCGTACGCAAAGAATGAAAGCTTTCGCTGTTTTGTCACTTCAGGGTCGAGTTGGCGGAGTGACCCCGCTGCGGCATTTCGAGGATTTGCAAAGAGCTGTTCACCGCGCGCTTCGCGCGCGGTATTCACCCTCTTAAACTCTGCCTGTGAAAGCCATGCCTCCCCGACTGCAATGAGTGTCACTTTTTCTTTGAGGGTGTGCGGAATATCACCTATGGTGCTCGCGGTGTGGGTAACATCTTCTCCAACCACACCATCACCGCGCGTCGAAGCGCGCACGAGAGTTCCCGCTACATACTCGAGTACCACCTTGAGTCCATCAATCTTATGTTCACTGACATATGAAATATCTTTTGAAGTAACTCTCTCCTTTTCAAGAAAACGAAAGAGACGTGCTTCCCACTCTTTAAGTTCACTGTCGGAGAAGACGTTGTCGAATGACCACTGTCGCACTCGATGCTTCACCTTTGAAAAGGCTTCATCGGGCTTCCCTCCAACAGCATCAATGACCGCTGATTGCGGGGTAAGTTCTGGATATGTGGCACGCAATTCACGAAGCTCGCGGACGAGCGAATCATAGGCCTCGTCGCTTATCTCTGGGGTATCTTGCTCATGATAGAGCTTCCCGTGATGTGTGATAAGCTCAGCGAGCGTTTTTGCACGTTTTTTGATATCTTTTGGGATGTCGTTCATTCTCTGCAGTATATCATTTTGTGCCTATTTTTATGAAGAGCCCCGCGACCTTACGGTCGCGGGGCTCTT
>JANLIJ010000004.1 GCA_024653575.1 Candidatus Kaiserbacteria bacterium | reverse complement strand
CGGTTGTCTTTCCAGTCGCACGGTCGCCGATGATGAGCTCACGTTGTCCACGACCGATAGGAATCATGGTGTCGATTGCCTTAATACCGGTGTGGATTGGTTCATTCACCGCAGAGCGTTCCATTACACCATAGGCGACTCGCTCTATGGCCATATCGCGCTCGTTCTTGTACGGTGCCTTTCCATCGAGAATCTCTCCAAGTGGATTTACCACACGACCAACGATGTCATCACCAACGGGAATACTGAGCAACTTCCCTGTGCGTCGTACGAGCATACCCTCACGTACACGATTTGCATCTCCGAGGATCACCACCTTCACCGATTCCTCCTCAAGGTTGAGCACAAGACCGAAGAGTGCACCAGAATGCTCCATACTCTCTTTGAGCGTGGCACCTTCAGTGTCATCAAAGAGTACCATTTCCATCATTTTGGCATCACGGACTCCTTCAATTTCGGCAACTCCGTCACCGACGGCAACGACGGTACCCACTTCTTCAAGTGCAGTCGCTGGTGCTACGGCTTCGAGTTCCTTCTTTATTCTTTCAATTATTGTGCTCATGATGCTGTTAAATTTAAATGATACTAATTAATGACTCGGTGGTATGCGCGGAGTAGTGTGCTTTTAAAACTTCTATCAACCCGCTTACCCCTTCCTGTGGTGATAAATCCTCCTATGATGGTCGGGTCAACGTGGAGTTCATATTCGGATGCCGTACTGATTTCTTTAAGTGCACTCTGTATGCCGGCGGTATTTCGCGCCACATCGCTTTCTCTGGCTACGATAACCTTCGGAGTTTGTGCAGACTGTGCTCTTCCGAGTCTCTCTGATAATCCTCGGAGGATTCGTGGACGAAGCTTTGTGAGACCACGTCGCTCGAGGACGAGTCCAAGTTGCTTGAGTACCACATCAATATCAGCACCAGTTCGGAGTGTTTGATAGAGTGCTTCGATGTAGTCTTTGGTACGCATATTTATTTTGAGAGTTCAGTGTTGAGAATTTTCTCAGCTGCAAGGAATGAGAGCTTCGCTATTTCTGCCTCACTTTCTTTGAGTGCCTGCGTCTTGAGCTCTTCTGCAAGGCTTTTCCCCGACTCGATATCGCGAGCAATCTTCTTTTGTGCTTCATCAATGAGTGCGCTCGCTTTTTCTTCTGCAGTTAGCGTTGCTCGTGAGTGGATTTGCCCAGCCTCTAGATGCGCTGCCTTGAGAATAGTAGTCTTCTCACTGTCTGCGAGCAGAAGTGCTTTCCCCGCCTCCTCTGCATCAGACATACCCTTTTTAATCTTTGCCTCGCGCTCAGAGAGGAGCTTAAGGACTGGCGTATACAAGAAATACCACAAAATACCCACAAGGATGCTGAAGTTAAAAATCTGAATGACAATGAGTCGCCAGTCGATTCCAAATGCGGTAAGTATTTCTTGCATAAATTTAATTAAAACCTACTAATCTAAAATTCATTGTATCGAGCAAAGTTTGAGGCGAAGCAAAATTTTTGACTGAGACGTACAGAGCGTACGGCGAAGAAAAAATTGTAGCTTCAACGATAAAATTTGCCGAGACAATGGATTTTACCCGAACTTAACGATAAAGCCGACAACAATTGCAAAAATCGCAAGCGCCTCAGTAAAGGCAATACCGATAAACATAGTTGTCTGGATCTTTCCTGATGCCTCTGGATTGCGTCCGATTGACTCAAGTGCCTTTGAGACGAGGATACCGATACCAATACCTGGACCGATCATGCCGAGACCTACGACGAGTGCCATACTAATAGCCTTCATTGCTTCTAATTCCATATGATGTAAATGATGTTATCTAGATTACTTTTAATGGATAACTGAGAACCGGTAACGAATTACTGACTCTCAGTTCACCACTAACTGCTAGTGCGGTTCTTGGATTGCGAGCTTAATAAAGAACAGGGTCAATACTGCAAAAATGAATGCCTGAATGAATCCGACGAACATCTCAAACGCCAAAAGCGGGACTGGCAGTATAAACGGTACAAAGAAGATTGCAATCACGATGAGCGTCTTCCCAGCGAAGATGTTTCCAAAGAGACGAAATGAGAATGAGATGAGACGTGCGATTTCACTGAAGAGTTCTATGATACCGATGAGGAATGCAAGTGGTGAAGAAAAATTGATGAACTTCCCTCCGTACTTCCAAAGACCAAGGAAAAGTATCCCTGAGAGCTCAATACAGACAAAAGCAATGACTGAGAGTGCGATAGTGACATTGAGGTCGGTGTTTGCAGGGTGGAGGAATGGTATGAGCGCATGCTCACCGTGTAGTTCCTTATAGATACCGATAGAGTCCACCCCCGGAAGAAGACCGAGCCAATTGAGCGCGAGAATGAAAATAAAGATGCTCATAATGAGCGGGAAGAACTTCTGCGCAAGTGTGCGACTCTCAAGTGCGTCGGAAACGTACTCAAAGGCACCACCAATGAGTGCCTCAAGTGCTACCTGTGCCTTATTGGGAACAAGTTTGAGCGAAAAGCGGTAGTAGAGCGTCACTGCAATGAGAATTGCCATAGTGAGCCACACCATGAGCATGGTGCTCGTGAGCGGTATACCGAAAACATGCCCGAGTATTGGCGCACTCAAATGGATTGCAATTCCTCCCTCCTCTGCTGCATACGCTACATTCATCCCGTTAGAAATTTCAAACTAATAATATACCCAACTATTTTATCCCACAAATCGTAGATGTACGATTTCTAACGGGATTCATAATTTTGCGCGCATCATAGCAAAAATACTGGACAAAATAAAGGGATTACTGTGTGCACAGCTCTTGACATGCTGAAATTTCATTTCACACTAGTGTGAAATTGCAAATTCGTAGGTGAAAAAGCCAAAAATGGCAAGTGTTCCAAGAACGAGAGCCCACGTGAGAAGCGAGAGCGTCCACGCGATACTTCTATCATCCTTTTTGTTCCTCAGGGTGAAATAAAGGATGCATGAAAGAATCACGAAAAGAGCAACTGCCCAGACACCCTTCCCGACCCAATGGTGGCCATGAAGTGCTTTTAGGTAATCCTTGATTGGATTGACCATCTTCCCGTCTGCTCCAACAACCTTATAAAGCTCTCCAGCAATGGTAATTGCAGTAATAAACACAATTGTTACTACTGCGCTTATGTTTGTACTTAAGACTAAACTAAGTTTATTCATGGTATTTAGCGTGCACCGCCTGTAATTAGAATTCCTGATAAGGTGATGATTACAGCAAGCAACGTTACAAAGAAAGAAAAGAACATTAACTTTCGTCTGAGTGATGATTCCTGCTGTAGAGCGTCAGCCTTAAGCCACAACATAAGTGCGATACAAAGTGTTGCAAACGGCATAAACAGGAAGACATGCTCCTTTGCCTCCATGAATACCAGGTGTGCCCATGAAAATTCGCCACCTACAATTTTTGGTTTTACAATGTTCCCGTAATACTTCCAATAGTACCAACCGCCGGAAAACCATGAGATGAGGTAGGAAAAGAAGGCATACATCGATGCACGAATGAGCGCAGGGATGGGTAATGTGCTTTTGATAAGGAGGAACGTTACTCGGAACGACGCCATGACACCGACAAGTCCGAAAAGGACGTGGGCGATTAACAATACTGCGAAAAATGTAGACATATTTGATATTAATTAGTTGCGACTCTTCTTCGTACGTAATGGAGGATTACTGCACCCAAAATGACACAGGCTATATACGCGAGCATGATTGAGAAGAATGTTGTCAGTGAGCCACCCGTGCCAAAGAAATCAAACTGCACTCTATTGGACATGAACATTCCGACGATAGCTGCCAACCACCATGAGACAAAGGAGATGGCGGAACCCCAGTAGAGGTTGATTGCATGTGCCTGGAGCAAGAGTGTGTTCCCTGCAATAAACATGACTATGAATAACTTGGCCCATAGTTTTCCACTATAGAGATACTGCGTCTTCCCTTCAAACTTATCGAGAAGAAGAAACGCAAAGCCCGAGAGTACGCAAATAATGAGTCCTATGCGCACCATGCGATAGTCAATACCGAGGAATGTACTTTCATCTTTAGAAAAGAGTTTGTCCTTAAGGGCTTGCGCAATGTGAAGCTCAATCATCGTTGCGCCTCCCACTCCGAGGATCGTACCGATTATGTGCAGGATGACGATGGTAAATTCAATACTCATATAAAATTATTTGATATAGTTAAATGCCTGTCCAGGGTACCCTAAGTATATACCCTATTGACGTCCCTGTGTTCCGCTCGTGTGGTTAATTTTTCCCCAAAAGCAATTCACGATTCCATGTTGACCAATAGCGAAATAATGCGTATTATATGCGGGTTCATTTTTATTTTCTTTGTGGGCTCGTAGCTCAGTTGGCTAGAGCGCCTGTTTTGCACTCAGGAGGTCGCAGGTTCAATTCCTGTCGAGTCCACAATGAAAAGAAATACAAGGAAACGCCTCACGGCGTTTTTTTGTATTTCTTTTCATTGTGGAAGACGAGCGATATGAGGGACTATCCCTAATGTCCCGAAACAGCGAGTTCGGGCAGGTGCTTGTTATGAGCGTTAGTGAATTACTGGCGGACGCCACAAAGAAAGGAAACGTGGGCCTCTAAATAATCAGTTGGCTAGTCAAAAACCGTCTCCCAGACGGTTTTTGCTATTTTGCACTCAGGAGGTCGCAGATTCAATTCCTGTCGAGTCCACAGGGAGACAAACCGCGAGCCGGGGTCGAGAGTGCTTCTAATTGTTCCTCGGGATTCATATGTGATACTTACCACTTAA
>JANLIJ010000003.1 GCA_024653575.1 Candidatus Kaiserbacteria bacterium | reverse complement strand
CCTGTAATGTCGAGTGGGCTCTGCGTTATATCAAAGCCAGCACTGTTTCCTGCGAGCGCAATATCAGGAACAGATGTCGCACACGAGGTCCCATACATTACTTGGAGGAGAACATCTGTACCCGATGGCTCCGTGACATTCCACGAAACTTCACCCCATGTCGGTTGTCCAGGCACTGAATTAAAATTAATGGGGTCGGAGACAATGGTTCCCTGTGCAGATTGATACACCTGTGCAGTCATTGCGATTGGCTGACGGAATGGTGCCACGGTAACTGATGGGGACGTCTCGAGTGTCTGGATTCCCGACCACGTGGAGCCGTCCCAGTATGAGAAATCAAATTGGGTATTTGTATCATCGTGGAAAAATGAAAGAATCTTACCATCACCCGCGCGAACCGATCCCACTTCCCACGAATCCTGTATCGTACTAATACTTGCTTCCCCTCCGCCAAAACTCGTGCCGTTCCAGACCTGGTACCGTCCCGCAGTATCATCGCTGTATGGAATCATCAGGTAACCGTCTCTTCCTGTAGTGACTTCAAATTCACAGGAGACCGCACGACCATCAAAAATATTTCCGAGTGTCTCTATTTCCTGATTGGTCTGCCACGCAAGACCGTTCCAGCGAACAATACCGATGTCAGCATCGTTATCGATATAACAGAGCGCCATGTTATCGCTTCCCTCGTCACGTCTGAGCACTCCCCATTCAAAATCATCACCGAGTGCCTGTGTACCCGAGTTCCAGCTACCACCACTCCATGTTGCCCATGCAAATCCGTTTCTATTACCATTTGAGGTCACTACCATTGCCTGATCTCCTGATTCCTCATATTCAATCGCAATTCCTTCATGATTCGTGTCGGTCATTGAACCAATAGCCCTGGGATTACCCCACGATGTACCATCCCACACGAAAGCTTGATAGGCTGAGCCAGTATCACGTGTTACGAGAATGATTTCGTCTGAAGTCGGGTCTGACGCAAGCGATATGTAGTTACAATTGTTTGCCGACGTTGTTGTTGCCGTACCAACAAAGGTCCATGCCGTTCCATTCCATATACGTGACGAAGGGTCACTGTCACCATCACAATAGACAATGAGTGCGTCACCAGAATTTGTCTCATACGCAACGTCGAAACCACGTCGTGTCGTGTCTGAGACCGTCGCGGTCACCTCAAGGAGATTCCCCCACGTCGATGCAGTACCGTTATATATTTGCACATTGATGTCACTGAGTGCGTCCTGTGTACCGAGGATGTATTCATCGCGTGTCGTTCCCGCTTCCGTACGCATCCACTGTATGGTACCGCCAACACTCTGTGCAGAATTTTCACCCCCCCATGTTGAACCATCCCATATCTGGTACCGCGGAGTCTGCACAACTCCCTCGCCGTATACAACAAGTGCCTCTGATGGGTCAGGGACTGAGAGCTCTACACCCCCCGATGTTGTTGCGATATTGGTGAGTGTCCCAGTTTCAAATTGTGATCCCTCAGTCTGGAACCACTTCGAGGGGTCAAGCCCCGACTCATAGGTAAAGCTATGTACCTCACTCCATGTCCCCCATATAGCACCAACAGTCTCCATTGCACGAACACGCCAATAATATGTCACCCCCGAGGTAAATGTCGTTTGTGGATCAAACTGCATACGTTCATTGTCATTAAACGGACTTGTATCAGCAGGCGTCACCGTGTTGGTGAAACAGTTTGGCGAACATCCAGATTCATCATCTGATGTATGACTTCCAAGTGGAGCATCACTCAAATCACCATCGTCGTCCCATTCAAACTGGTACGTGAGCGTATCGACACCGTCGGGGTCATTTCCAGTAAATTCAAATGTCAGTGTTGATGTTCCTGTCTTTTCACTGTCAAAGAGGGCGTGCATCGTAGGAGCACTCGGTGCTGAACCTCCTGACCGCTTTGCAAAGACTGCAGTACGATATGGTGGCACATGTGACACCGTAGTGAAACTCGTGATACTCACTGCGTGCGTATGACCAGCAGTTGCGACGTTCCTGTTCACTGGGGTTGAGTCTCTATTAACTGTTGCGTTAGGCGCCCCTGAGACAACACCAGTCATATCGGCATGTGCGTGCGTACTTGCACCTCCTGCAGTGCCATAGGTTGTCGATGCAAGCACAAATCGATTCTCAAATGGTTCAGTCGAACTTGAAACAGTATTCCATCCCGTAGGAGGAGTATCGGTCCACATAGCAATCATTGCGTCAGTTGCAGTGCTTGTCGCATTCAATTTACCGAGTATCGTCTCAAGATATGGTGGAAGATTGGTACCAGTACCAGTCGTCGTGCTCACTGAGTGATTATGATTGGCAGCTGCAACGGAGATGCTCGTACCAGGGTTACGGGCATTCAAGGTGGATGCTGAGTTGCCCGTATTACCAGAGGCGGTGTGCGTATGTGTGTCCGCACCGCCAGTTGTTGCAATCGTTGTAGTACTCTCCCCTTGTATGAACGTACCGTCCTGTGCAGAATATCGAGTCCAGCCCGATGGCACAGTTGCATCAAAGAGTGCAATTGCTCCTGCAGGAATTGAAGCTGGTTCTCCCGCTGAGTTGCTCTGGATTATTACCAGATTTCTATATGGTGGCAAATTGTTGTCTGTCGAAATAGTCGGAGTATAGGTGTGTGTGTGATTAACGCGTGGGGTCGCCTGATTATTTGTATCAACACCCTGTGAACCCGCAGATGCAGTGACTGCACCCGTTGCAGTGTGTGAGTGTGTCGCTGAACCGCCGTTCACACCAGCGGTTGATGACCCCATGACAAATCGCTGATAGAAGGCACCCGCTGGAGCACACGATACACAGGTCCAACCAGACGGAATGATTGTGCCATCCCAGTAGAGGAGTGCACTTCCTGTTGCATCGGAGGCAATCTGCCATTTGCGATGCTCTTTGAAGTTGTTAGTCACCGCGGTACTTGAGGCAGTTTCTGTGACTCCCTCAGGTTCAATTACCTGAATATCTGACAGGGTGTCACTCGGAACTTCCGTATCTGGTGTCACTTCAATAACTTCCTCTGGAGTATTTGTGACAACCGGAACCTCAATAATATTATTTTCTATCGGTACATCCTCCTCCGCAACAACAGCTTCACTTTCTACTGTTGGTTCTACTGGAATTTCTTCAACAACCACCTCTTCAACCAAAGGAGTCTCCACACCAGCTCCAATCTCTTCAAAGACTGACTCATTAACAAGCGCCTGAGGAAATCCATTTACGGTTTCAAATACGATGAGTGCGTCTGCATCATCCGTCACCATTGCGGGCCCGAGCGTATAGAGGAATGGAGAAATATCGGGCGCATCAAAGGTGTACGTGTATGACTTTGATCCTCCGCCAATATGGTCGATGTCCCACGTAAGCTTCTGCATACCATCACTCTCGGTAATGACTGCGTCTGTATTTGAAACAATAAAATCAAGCGGGACAAATTCGACAAGCTCCCCAGAGAATGAATTCTTTGAAGTTACCGTGAGCGTCATTGGGTACGTATAGCGTGGGTTGATACGCGTCGGGCCATCACGGACAAGGTCAATACCGTGCTGAGCGATAACCTCGAAGGTGTCGCTCGTGTGTGCAACAACGTCTCCATTCGCATCGATATGCTCAAGATACATCTCATACGTTCCGACCATAGCAGGGACATACTCAGCAAGGTAATCGGCATTCTCTGTGACATTATTTCCATTACATTCACCCGATGGGGCAACGTATGACTCACTGATGTACTCATTGGGGTCAATGATGTAGAGACGGAGGTCTGCACTACAGAGTGTATTTCCATTCTCAGACACCACGCCCATCATTATGGTACTTGTTGCACTAAGTTCATATTCAGTTTGGTCTGGATTAATTGCAAGAACTCCCCACTGGAATGTAAACGTATCAGTAAATTCCTTACCCCCCTCATCAACGGTTATTTGTACGGTATAGGTACCAGGCCTGAGCTCATCCTTGTCCTTCTCAGAGAGTTGGATGGTCACAAGCCCCTCTGCTGTGGTATCAATTTGTGGTACGACAGGAATTGCGTCCCCACCTCCGTATATAAACACAACGTCTTCAACCTCCATCAGTTTTCTTCCGAAGAGACTTCTGAAAAACGAGATAACCCTGTTTCTTTGCGACTCGTACTTCAGTGAGAATTTTGGCAACTCATCTCGTGAGAAATCGAGTGTCTCACCAACGAATTCATACATGCTTGGTAGTGTGAGATTGTCGAGCTCTGCAGGAAGAATGCGTTCACCAAGAACACCTCGGTCAAATGTCTCCGTATCTATCTGGAGCCAAACAGAATCAACATATGCTCGTTCGAGGTGCTGTTCATCACCCACATATGAAAGTCTCACTTCAAAATCCTCAAAATCATTTGCATGCATGAGACGTGGAAGTGCAAAGAGAAATGAACCGCCGTTTAGAGCATTTGATACTTCGCCATCGAGGAGTATTGAGCCGGCATTCACCCACGTATCTCCAAATGAATATTCAATATCAAGGTAAGGCGAGAGCTCACCCACAGGAACGTTGGTAATACTTCCAAATGACATTCTGAGCTGAACATTTTTAATAAATTCACCAGAATTAAGTGCAGGGAGCGCAAAGTCATCAAAGGTGATTGAGTTGCTCCCATCGTTCTCATCCAAGGATAGTGTCTCCACTTCTTCTACGTCACTACCATCATCAAGTGGTACGTCCGACATCATATCGACAACCTCATCTCCTTCTTCCTGCGCGCCATCTGTCGCTGATGGTGATTCAATAGCCTCAGGTAAAGCAACGGTGTCTTGCGCACCATCATTTTGGATTTGAGGTACATCCGCAACATCGGTAGAGACTGAGGTGTCCACAGCATCTCCCACAGGCTCATCGGTCGTTGTAATTGGTGTTGAGATAGACTCTTGTGCAAGTGGCAAGAGCGCAGTTGCAATGTTTGTAAACCTAAAGAAGCTTCTACTCAATGCCGAGAGTGGTGATTCCCCTCCTCCAGTCGCCTCTGGAATGGCCTCCGGCTCAGGCTCACTTTTCTCCTCATCAATAACACCTTCCCCTTCAACATTTCCTGAAGAATCACTTGTATCACTGACCTCTGACTGAACACCATCTATAACTTCGGGAGCAATAATTTCACTTTCACCTGTCACCGCCTCACTCTCAGTAGGAGAAGTGTTTTGAGTATTACCAACATCGTTTGATGGACTTGATTCACTCCACTCTAAGTATGCCGAATTTACTTTTGTAAAACTTTGATACACCGCATCATCGTTGAGATCTTGTGAAAGTGCACGCTCAGAATTCTGCCACGTCTCGGTACTCACCTCTCCAGGAAGGACATACAGTGTGTCAAGTTTTCTATTTAATTCAAAATTTGACTCTGCATGAGAAGTGATGATTAATGCCAATATTAACGTGAACGAGGTGGCCAAACCGAGTATAAATTTTGTAGGTGTTCTCTTACTTGAAACATTCTTCTTTCGAGCTATGCCACTATTGCTCAGTGCCCATCCGTTTCCACCACGAACAAAACACCAGCATGTCAAATCTAGCGCTTTAAATATGGTTTTATTAAATTTTTCCCTTATTTTTTGAGAGTTAAATCTCATCTCCACGAGGAAGCGAGCCAATACTCAAATAGAGTACGGCTCAATCATAATTATAGCGCGTCAGACCGTAGTTTGACGCGCTATAACTGTGGATTGGTGGACTGTTTATTTTAGAATTTTACTGACGTCTGTTATTTCCTTTTCAATAAGTGTTTCTGATACCTCAAGTGCTTGGTTGAGTCCCTCTACCGCCTCCTTTTCCTTCTTTGAAAGACGCTCATGTTTCGTAATCATGTTGATCTGATCGTAGATCTCATCTCGCAGTGCAGAGAATATCTTTTCCATTTGTTCCTGAATTTCCTTCGTCTCTTTTCGAAGTTTTTGCTCTCGGTGCTCATGCATTTTTTGCATGTACGCTATATATGCAATGAGTCCGATGATTCCAATGAGAAGAATGATTATCGCAAGATTCTTTCCCTTGAAGTAATCCCAAATCGATGTTGATGCAACCACTTCAACCGGTGGATGCCACCCTGCAGTTATAAGAACGGCTGAGCTTGATTCAGTCTTATTCCCTGCAAAGTCATGTGCGACAACTTTTACCGTATACGTTCCATCCTCCAAGTCCTTGAGGAGATACCCGAGCTTTGCTTCATCGGGTGTTATTTCAACCGGTTCCCCATCAGCAATACTCATTTCATATTTCACCACTCCAGAGGTCTCATCTCTCGCCTCAAAGGTGAGGAGTGGGAATGCAGTTGCAGAATTACCCGCACGCACATTCACAATAAATGGAAGTGGCGGTGTCGTATCAACCATAATCTTTCGGTGGAGTATTGCTCCCCAGCCAACCTGATTCTTGTACTGCATGGTGAGATACTGCACACCATCAGTAAGCAATTCCTCATTTAAAGAAAGTTGTTCTATTGGTGGGTCATACACCGTTACTGGCTCAAATTCCGATGATGTCGAAATATCGAGTGCGAGTACGTCTACATCAAACGGGACTTCCCAAGTGAAGACACCAACTTTCGTTGGGTACCAGAGTTCTGGATCGAGAAAGACTGTCGAACCTGCTTCTGGAGCCCGTGGCGGGTCACCAAATGTTATTGTTGCATCAGAATCCTCAGTGTCCTCAGCTTTTGTAGGTGTTTCCTCTGCTGGCGTTGGTGTGGATGCAGTAGTCAATGTATATGACGCATTTACTGGACCAGTATACACATCAGTACCAAGGCCATCAGCAGCAAGTACTGAAGCCGATGCGGTAGAAACAGTTGCAGAACCCTCAGCGATTGCCTTAAAGGTCACGGTGATGAGGTTCGATTTTGTTGTAAACGGTGACGGGCTTCCTCCACCAAAATCAATGGTTCCGGCAGAATTTGAAAATGTCGGCTCCGTTGTCCATAGTGAGAAAACGGACCCTGTTTTTGACAGTCCCGTTACAGAAATCTTTGTATTATCAAAACTAAGTTTCGCCTCAACTGCGTTTACGCTCTTCCCTTGTGGATTTGTTTGGATGGTGACCGTAAACGATTGCCCCACTGAGTATGAGCCGGTGCTTGGTGAAATAGAGATATCAGCAGCATGTGTAATTTCTCCACAGGAAAAAAGCAACGTGAAAGCGACGAGTAATTTTAAAAGTGTCGTTGTGGTTTTATAAGGTACAAAAGGAACGTGCATAAGCTGTGTCTTTACCGGGTCGGTTTCCCCTTCACCCGGTTAATTTTAAGTCTTACTTTTTCTTTTTCTTCAGGTCGCAGAAGCGGGAGGACGAGCACAAGGACGCCATTCTTCACCTTTGCTTCTGCGTGGGCAATGTCGACACTCTCGGGCAAAATAATACGTCTATAGAAATCACCCCAGACACACTCTTCGGTAAAGAATGCCCCCTCTGGTTTTACTTTTGCAAATGCAAGATGCACTGGCCTAAGTCTCTTTCCTTCAATGAGAACGACGTCGGCATCACCTTCAATGGATACATGAATATCAGAAAGTTCCGCGCCCGCAGCTTGTGCGTACACGATAATAAGGTCGGTCGTTTGAAACACATCCACATCAAGCTGTACAATCTTATCAAGCGCAGTCTCTTCCTCGCTCGATTGTAGCCGTTGTTCCGTACGAACACCTCTTCCTTTTAGTCTCTGCAAAAAGGACATACCTAAGTATTATACGGTATCACAAAGTTTTTTTTGCAACACTTATACACAAATTATATTAGTCATTAGTCGTTAGCTATTAGTTGTTAACTAACGACTAATAGCTAGTAGCTAACTCACCCGGTCCAATTGAAGATCATGATAGAGAAATCAGTGAGACTAACGCGTCCATCGCCATTAATATCCGCCGACGGATTTGAATTTCCTCCATTACTATTCCACCAGAAGAGCAGGATGGAGAAGTCAATAAGATTTACCTTCCCATCACGATTTAAGTCAGAGCTACCGCCAGTTTTTGCAGCTTCGCCAACTCCATAGAGTGTGTACCCAGAGAAGTTTGTTGAGACTCCCGTATCTTGTTTCGCTTTCGCCCTCACTTTATATGTTCCTGTCTTAAATCCATCGGTACTTATGTTGGTGGTCCAAAAACCATTACCATCAGAGAGCGCAGTAAATGTTTTGAGCGATGCACTTGTTTTATCATTCTGATTTTCAATCGTTACTGTAGCATCAGGTATCGAGTACCCACTCACGACAAGCGTGCTGTTGGGGTCTACAGGATTTGGTGACACCTTGATTGAAGGCATCACGTTAATGTTTGAGAGTGTCGAGCCACGCGCCCCTGTAACTGTAAATGTTGTCGAGTAGGTACTCGACTTAACTCCGCTCTTATCAGTGCCATAGACACCGAAGGTATACGCGCCTCGCGCAATGTCGTCGAGTGAAATTTCAAACTGACCATTTGCACCACTCGTTACAGTATCTGCTATCGTTCCGTCTACAAGAATGGTGATGGTGCTTCTCGGAAAAGCATAACCCGTAATAATAACCAGCCCGTCGCCACTCTGATATGGCTTGTTTGAGCCCTCGAAACCTCCACCACCCCCGCTTCCTCCACTACTTGCCCCAGAACCCCCTCCCCCTCCCCCTCCACTGCCTGTACCTGAAGTAGAGCCCCCTCCACTTCCCCCTCCTGAGGATGTTCCACTTCCATCTCCTGCGCTCCCTGAACCGGTACCGCCTCCGGCTCCGCCACTTCCCGTTTGACCAGTACCACCAGGTGTACCTTCTGGATATTCGGGCACCGTGAATGATATTTCATAGTCATCGGTGTTCTCATTTCCTTCATCATCAATACAACGGATATAAAATACGTAGGCTGTATTTGTTGCAACTGAAATAACTTTTGAATGTACGGTCACAAATGAGGTAGAGAACTCTGTTCCCATAGAGAAATACGGTGTTCCAGATGCAGTGCTATACCTACATTTTGCAAACTCGTCAGTTTCGAGTGAAAACTCAACGGAGAGTGTCGTTCCTGAGATAGTTCCCGATGGTGCGCCGTTGAATCGAACAGGTGCGTCCGTTTCCCTTGTGTCAACATCATCAATATGAACCTTGTCCACGATTGCATACCTGCCTCGGACCTGAGAACTGGTTGTGATATCCCCTGCGCGAATAACATAATCAAATGTCCCCGCAGAATTTGGGTTTGTAATGCCAATATCTGTCGTTGTTGCATTTGGTGTGTGAGAGCCAATGAGAAGTCGCAGATTTGCACCCGCGGGTACACCTTCTGTACTGTTCAGTGTGATTTCAATATTTCCTGAAGTGCCGGTAGTGATTGAAACACCATCATCTACGGCAGAGACCGTTGCTGTTGCGGTGCGGAGAGAGTAACCAGAAGAAGTTGCTACATAGAGCGCAACGTTGTCGATATCGAAGTTAACCGACGCAGGTATTTCAAAATCACCAGGGTCGGGGACATAACGAATATAACCTCCCGCTGGGATAGCAACCGTCGTTGTAAAATTGATTGTATGATTTGAACTTTCGACAGGCGCCGAATTGGACAATCTATCACTGTAGCTTGTGATTGTCGCAGCAGAAGCGGTGCCACAAAGGCCAAGCACCGCTAAAGCAAACACAATACCAAAAAGGTACTTGAAACATTGATACCTAAAAATTCCCTGCTTTTGCATGGCTATATATCTATTGTACAGCACAGCGAAACAAATTCTTTCTTATTTAGAGCAGGGTCTGTGTACAGAGCACATGAGAAAGGGGGTGATTCTCTCTTCATTTATCTTACACACCTGAAGCCTATACCCGTTCCCGAGGTTGTAGGGGGAGTATCAGCATGCACGGTATAGAGTCCACCGTCAGTTCCACTGTCGTAGTATCCACCCCGGATGACTCCATACGCACCATCTTTTCGTGACCAAAAATAATCTTTGCCGAAGAGCTCCTGTGCCTCTCCGCTTACAAGAACTGCCATTCCCGATGAATCAACCTGTGACACATACCCTGTATCGGGCATCTCTTGACCATTATAGTTACCGTCAATGACATCATCACTTACCCACTCCCATACATTACCAACCAGGTCATACACCCCGTCCGGAGAGTTGCATTCAGCACTATTTCCTGTTTTACCAATCACTTTCGACGAGACATTGCAGGAATTTTCAACATTTGCCATACCGAGTCCGAGTGCATACCACTCCGCACTTGTTGGCAAACGCTTTCCATCCCGCGCACACAACTGCATTGCCTGATCACGGGTCACAAATCTCCATGGCAGAGCCCCCACCTTCGACTCAGCAACACATTCTCTACTTTCGATGTTTTGTTGTGTTGCCATCACCTGCCCCGGGTCTTGCGCTCCACATTTCTTACCAGCCGAAGCCTCATATGCATCAACACAGCTGATTGTGGGCATGTTTTTGACCTCAACCATACCCGAGGGACAGACGCTATTACCACTTGAAATAACCTGAGAAAGAAGCGTTCCCTTCGAGCCGTTGAGCGTATCAGCCGCATCAATACCGAGCGCCGTTATAACAAGCGCACCCAAAACGACAAGGATTCCCTTACCCCATTTCATACTCTACAGTATACGTGAGATGTACAAATCTAGAACAAATCTTTTACACACCTAAACCCGACCCCTTGAGTTGCAAACCCAGTCTGCACTGATGCGTTCACTGAATAAAGCCCTGCATCCTGTTTACTCCCATAAAATCCTCCTCGAATCATGCCAAACACTCCCTCCGTCTTCGACCACATGTAATCTTTTCCATATAAACTATCGGCATCGGCTCCTGTAGTAAGTGCAATTCCCTGGGTATCTACGGAGGTAACATACCCCTCCTCAGGAAGCTTACGATTGTTGAATGTATTGCCCTGGACTTCCTCATTTACCCACTCCCACACGTTCCCCACAGCATCGTATACACCGACACTCGATACACAATCGCGATTCCCCGTATTCATGACACGGTCTCCCTCGATAGTGCACGAGTCAGCATCGGTTCCCAGCGCAATGTAATACCACTCTTCACTAGTCGGAAGACGTTTCCCTGCACTCGCGCACATTCTCTGTGCTTGTGGTAATGATATGAAATTCCATGGTACTTTTTCTTCCACAGAAACTCCAAAGCAATTCTTAGTACTTGCATTTTCTTCACTCTGTACAGTGTTTGAGAGCGTGTGATACGGACAGTCATCAGAAGGGCTAGCCTCATACATATCAACACAGAGTGCTTTTCCAGCGACAACAGTTGCCACCGTTCCTTCTGCACAGGTACTTGTACCACCAACACCCGCAAGCTGGCCTATGCCTTGGAGCGAATCTGAAGCATAAATACCGAGCGTTGAAAATGCAACGGCGCCGACAACAGTCAATATTCCTTTAACCAACCTGTCTTTCATAACGATATGACCTTACCCGTGCCCAATCCATTGCGTAGTTGAGAACGATCAGAACGGTTAAAATGAAGAGGATTGTACTGAGTACATAGGTCGACAGATTCTCTGTTGTACCTGACACGCTGAATGAACGCGTTGCAATCTCTCGCTCATTGAGTTCTGCCTCCTTTGCATCAAGCACCCTCTGTCTTTCTGCAATTTGTGCAGACAATGCATTGATTTCACTCTCTGGCACTGACGCTGAAGCACCAACACCAATGCTTGCCACGTAGAGAATAGTTGTATCGGAGAGTTGACTCGTAACCGGCATGAGAATACCGCTATCAAACACAAGCACCAGTGCTGTCACAAGTGCTGAAATCCTTAGAAAACTAGAATATCCAACTGCCTGCATATATTTATGTATGTAAGTGTATCACAGCTATGCTGAGAATATGAGGACGACAAGCAAGAAAAGGATGATTGTTGCGAGAATTGCAGTCGAGATAAACGCAAAGCGTGAGATGCCAACCTGACGTCGATATCGAGTGGGAACTATTCTATGTCCACCGGCAGAACGCATAATGGCCTGATTGATATAGTAGCGTGTGAGGACATACCCAAGGAGTACCACCACAACGATTGCGAAGAGTATTCCCACCATAACCTTTATTGGGAATACCCAAAAAATGACTGTTGCATCTATAGTCTTCTGTCCCTCCTTCCCATCATACGCAAGCGCGAGGACCGCTTCATATTTCCCAAAGCCAAATCCTTCTGACGACCATGTAAAATTAATATCCCGTGCAGTACCCGGGAAGACGCCAGCGAGATTTTCATTCACGGTCATCACTTCTGGCTTTCCACCGAAGACGCTCGTTACGGTAAGTGGACCTCGAGGACGGATGAGGATATTTCCTTGGTTTTCAATTCTTGCAGTAAACCCAACATCCTTTGTTCCATAGAGTAATTTATCGGTTGAGAATGATCTCACGCGTGCGGTATCAATGATGTCACCACTGATTCTGATGCTGATGATTGATGCAACCTCATACCCAACTCCAGCACCAATCTCGCGAAGCTTCGGTGGCTCAACTGACACAAAGACACCACCAAAGTGGCTCCCTGGTGTTGCATCCCCGGGCACATTGATTGTAATGGGCAATTCGACGGTTGAAAAAGCTGGGACTTTGAGTGGCTCAGTTTGAATGGTAAGCCAATCAGTCAATTCAAATCCAGTTTCCTCAGAACCCTCTTCTGCAAAGAGTGGAGCCCCTCCGGCATTCACACCTCTGATATTCTTTGTGTAGAGAAAATACTCCTTATCGACATCACTCTCGTTTGTCACCTTTAGCGTCTGTGTCAGTGAGCTTCCAGGGTCTGCAGCCTCTTCAATTGTCGCAGGAATGAGTGTAATCCCCGCTGAATCCTGTGCGTGCGTTGTCTGTATACCCAAAATAAATAAACATGCAACTGCGCACAACGTTGCAACTGAAAATCTGACAGAAATCATATTACGTACGATTATAGCATCACCATTTGAACATACATACGAACTGGCTGTACATAAATGCTGAAATCAGCACTTTGGTATGATTGATCCCTAAAAACAAAAAACTCCTTGCGGAGTTTTTTGTAAATCTGGATTATTAGATTTAGAAAGTTGGTGTTGCAATGTATGTGAGCGTAGTGCTGTAGTCGTCACCAGCTTCCTGCAATGCAGTGATTTGAGCCTGATAACCTACTCTAGTTGCGCCGACATCATCACCTGTCGAATCGGCAGTGCCGGTAGTTCCGTCAGATGGACCGTCGTGAGCCATAACAGCTCTCGGCGTCGTACTTGCTGCTACCCATGTATTTGCGGAGGAAAAATCGTTCCCCGCGCCCTTAAGATCACCATCCGTGGTCGTGAGACCCCAGTGACCCCATGTGTTTTCAAGTGCAATATTATTAGTTGGTGCAACCCATGCTGTTGGTGCGTCAACGTAGGTACCGTCTGTGAATCCGTCAATATCAGCACCTGTTGACGAGAGCAAGTTTGCATCCTGTTCAACCGTGACCACATACCCGTGTATTGCGTTTGTCGCTACTGTGAGGTCTTGAGCAAGCGTTTTTGAAACGTTTGATGCAAGTGTCCCAAATGGTAGTGATGTGCTTGTTGAAGTTGCCGCTGTTGTTGTTGGACTACCATTAACTGTCTGTAGAGGATTAACTCCACTGACTGTAAAGGTGAGTGTTGTATCGACGTTCGCGGTAACGAGAACGTTATCAACAATTGCAACTCGAGTTTGCCCACTATCAGCTACTCCAGCAGTAATGGTAAATTCATATGATTGAACACCTGCTGGATTTGTAACCTGAGTGTTACCAACTCCGCCAAATGTTGCGTTTGTTCCAACTTTAATAGTTACGGTTGCATTTGCAGCAATATCAGCAGATGCTCCGCCACTAGTAAACGTCAAATCTTGACCTGAAACAACAGCTGACCACTGCGATGCAGTTGGAGCAGCTCCAACCAAATCCTGGTCTGTTACTCCTTCTGTAAGGTCGACATCTGCAAAGTCGAAAGCATTCATTGCAAATCCTGCAGGGAAGCTAACGACTATCGTTTGTCCACTAGTTACTCCTGTGGGTGAAAGAAACTGAATCGTGTGGTTAGACGCAGATCCAGTGTCCGAGTCTGAGAGGGTGTCTTTCACATAGGTGAGGTTTGCTGCCTCAACTGTTGTGAACATGTGTGCACCAACTGCCCAGAGTACAAGCGCTATTGCAACTAGGGTCGCGATCCCGCCTTGCATAGTAACTTGTCGTTTAGAAACGTACATGTACTTTTGTTATTAAAATTGTAAATAACTTCGGATAGTGTACGACTACACTACCGTTTCGATTGAGGAAAGTCTGTGGAGAGATATTTCTTTAAGTCGTACCAAAAAATGATACAGCCGTTTTACTTAAAGTCATATCAGTGACTTTTTACCCTCGCTCGACCTTATATAGTATATAACGTCTTTAATGACTGTAGGATAAAGTGCTGTTGATAACTCACCCTTATTAACTAGAGCGACACCGGCACGTCCCTTAAATCATAATCGACATGTAAAAGACGTCTCTTATTTGGCCTTAACAACGGCCATTTCTTGCCAGCTTGTCGTATAGTTTGGCGACTTGCGTTCTTTACGCTCTTGCCATTTTTTTTCACCGAGTGTCGCCCCGTGGCGCAGTACCCCTCTGCCGAATTTCTTGTTGATTTCATCCTCTAAAAAACTTAATGATTGTGTTCTTGTGTCTTCTGTAAAGAGTGAGTTCTCTGCCATTGCCTGTGGTTCAATACCACTTATGACAACACCTGCTTTTTTATAGGGCACTGTCGCATCGTAGAGAGTGTCAAGAAGGTGCCCCACTTCCTTCATGAGTACAAAGGTATCATTCGTCGGAATGATAAGCGGTGTGCTCATAGTGCCATCTCGATGTGAAAAATCACCAAATCGACTTCCCTTTGCAATAATAGTTAATCTCGATCCAACACAACCGTCATTACGCAGTTTCTCCGCCACCTCAGACACGTGGTGTGCGAGTGCACTCATGAGAATTCCCTTGTCTTGAATTGTAGAATGAAATGAACGCGTACTTGTATAGCTCTCTTGCTCAATATCAGACAATTCACCGAGTGCGTATACCGAAACACCCTGAAGCTCCATATGGACTCGTTCACCCACAACACCAAGCAAACGCCGTACATACGACCTATCAAGCGCCAAAAACTCTGAAATAGTATTGATACCATTTTGAGTGAGTACGGCCGATGTTTGCCTCCCAATCCCCCAAATACTCCCACAGGACATGTTTTTTGCCACCGTTCGCCATTCATCCATCTCCAACACACACACCCCCTCACCATCCACCCCCATGGTCGACATCGTAAGTCGACCATTTTTCTTTGCAATATTGTTTGCTACTTTTGCAAGCGTTTTTGTTGGAGCAATACCAATAGAGACAGGAATACCGGTCTTTTGTATGATTCTCCTTCGTACTTCCTCTAATTTTAAGACAGAATCCTCCTTAAGATCAAAGAATGCCTCGTCAACCGAATAGACTTCACAATGATCAAATTCATCGCTGAGCGCGCACATGACACGCTTTGAAATATCTCTATACAACTGAAAATTTGAAGAAAATAAGACAATATCGTTTTTCTTACAAATATCTTGTACCTGAAAATACGGCACTCCCATGGAGATACCCAAATCCTTCACCTCCTGACTACGGGCCACAATACAGCCGTCATTTGATGAGAGAACTGCAACAGGCCTATTTCGAAGATCAGGACGAAAGAGGCGTTCACACGAGACAAAGAAATTGTTGCAATCCATAAGCCCTATCATTTGACCAGTATACCAAGACTATCTAAAACACGATCATGCTTTACAATTTAATTAACATGGTCGACATCGTAAGTCGACCATTTATATGTATAATTTATAAATATGGAGTTCTACCATGTTCTCAATCGAGGAGTCGATAAAAGAAATATCTTCCTTGATTCACAGGACTATGCTCGTTTTGTACATGATATGTATGAGTTCAATACATTAGCACCAGCATTACACGTGGGAAGACACGCAAGTAATATGGTCGACATCGTAAGTCGACCATCTGAGGCACCCGGCAAGGAACTGGTAGATATACACGGCTGGTGCTTAATGGGAAATCACTACCATCTTATTCTCAGCGAGCGCATTGAAAACGGAATGTCTAATTTTCTTCGCAAGCTGAATGTTGGATATGCGAAGTACTTCAATAAACGATACAGCCGTGTAGGTACACTGTTTCAAGGTAGAACTAAAAAAGTACATATTTGTACAGACCAACACCTACTTCATATTCTCAATTACGTTCATTTCAACCCACTTGATTTATCTAACAGTAACAAGGACTGGCGAGAATTAAAAATAGCCGATCAAAATACTGCGCTCAATCATCTTTTGGAATACAAGTGGAGTAGCTACAAAGATTACATTGGTATTAAAAATTTTCCGTCGATCCTTACAACAACCTTTTTTCAGGAGATTTTTTCTCAAAACTATAAAGCACAGGTAGAAAAATACCTTCATGATATTTCTATTGACGACATACAGCACCTTACACTCGAATAAACCCAATTTATGGTCGACATCGTAAGTCGACCATAAGACTCTAACGAGTAAGCATATTTGATATCAAACAAATGGTCGACTTACGATGTCGACCATAAGTTGTTATGAAAATTGGCGGACGCTTCCTACGACAACGCCCCAGATGAAACAGTCGTCATTTTCTGAGACCGTAATTGGTTTGTAATTTTCATTTTCTGAGACGAGTACATGAGTATTTCCGCGCTCGACAAGCCTTTTTACAACCATCTCACCATAGACTGCAGCGACCACGATGACACCGTCTTTTGGAGTTATTGACCTATCCACAACGAGTACATCGTTTGAAAAGATACCGATACCAATCATAGAGTCACCTTCTACACGCACAAAAAATGTAGAGGCTGGATTTTTCACTACCAAATCATTGATATCGAGAATTCGTTCAATGTGATCGTCACCTGGAGATGGAAACCCTGCCTGTGGACGAGAAGAATAAAGAGGCAATTTGTTTTCCTTCGACGAAACCTTACCAAGTACCTCGACTTGTTCTGACATATTTTTGTGCATAACAATACTTCATATCATACCACCCCTACAGATTCCATAGGTATTATCACAGCTCCTCTTGCACAAGGCTGTGTATAAGTGTCGAGACTACCTGTGGATAACTCATCAACGTAGAATTAAACAGGTATATCATTATAGACAGATTCACAGAAGAAAGGTCTAATGTGACAATTGTGATACAGGCCTCCATCGATAGATCGGGGCTGCGATAGAACAGCATACCTGGGATCGCATTACAAGGAAATCATTAGAAACTTCGACTGATGTTCGTCATGACGGGCGATTCGGCACACCTTGTTGCCGAATCGCTTGATTTTTGTGTTTTTGACACGTTTCCACAGAAAACAAAAACATAATTTTAGAAATAGGTGTATCATGTCTGCACAAGGTCGCCTCCGATGAAAGTTTTCTTGGTGATCAATAAATTTTATAGGACAGTTAATATATAATTTTTAACAATGCAAAAATTCATTTACACAGGAGTCATTGCACTCCTTATCATGGGAGCAACTGGGTTTGCTCCAAGTGTACAAGCAGAGACAACGACCTCTACAAACACCGCGATGCTTGAGCAAATTCAAGCACTCATGGCTAAATTGCAAGAGCTTCAAAAGCAACTTGCAACCATACGTGGCGAGATTAGCGCAGTTTTAAAGGAAAATATCACTGAAGGAACAGATGGTGCTGACGTAAAGAGAATACAAGAAATTCTTGCTACGGATTCAACCATCTACCCAGAAGGCAAAGTAACGGGATACTTCGGTCCACTCACCAAAGAGGCTATCAAGCGCTTCCAAGTACGCCACGAACTCGAAGTTACTGGAACAATCGATGAGGCGACACATGACCTTCTCGAGGAATACCTAAGCGAAGCAACCGGTGGAGCAATACCTCCAGGACTTTTGAGGGCTCCAGGGATTGCAAAGAAGATGGAAATGCGATTCCGAGAAGGATGCGATAACAGTGGAAAAGGCAAGGCGGATTTCTGTCGAAAGCTCAAAATTAAATATGAGGATGACGAGCTCGAGATAGAGGACGAGACGGAAATGGAAGATGAGGATGAAATGGACGATAGCGAGGACGATGAAGATAGTGACGAGGATGAAATGGACGATAGCGAAGATGACGACACTGACGAGGATGAGGAAGACGACAACTAAATAATTAGTTCGAATCTACAGAAAAAACCGCCGAGTGCGGTTTTTTCTATGTTCGTGTAGTATAATTTCAATATGATAAAAATTCACTTCTTTTCACCAACGTTCTTGGTGAATGTATTTATATTACTTACTATTTTTCTTGCAATACCAAGCATATCGAGTGCGTACTTCACAACAGCACAATCAGAAATGAAACTGGGAGATAAATCAGCACTTTTTCTCATTGATTTTTCCTTTGGAGTGGCGACGCATGAGGTACAGATACCCATTACCGCAACACAATCATCAGAAACTCCAACGAGTAATGTCGTTGCATATACTATCTTTGATGAAGATGGAAATACCGCGATTGGTACTGCCTCAGCAATTGTTCTCAGCAAAGCAAAAATAAACTCAAAGGGAAAGTACCATGTTGCAAAAGGTCTGTCACAAAACTTCACTCTCGCAGTCATCTTCACCCCAACAGTAGTAACAAAGGTCAATGAATACCGCCTTCAAGTAACACATCTTCCGTTCATTTTTGACGGTACACAAGAGTTGCAGTTAAATCCTTCAGAGCTTCAGTACTACACCACTGACCTACTCAAAATCTAGAGCATGTTCAAAAACTCCTCATACTGCGTTGTGCTTCAATCGGAAACACTCATCGTATATTGAATACGCCTCGCATTTCCTCATTCGCACGCCTTGTCTGATGAGTCTTTGAGCAAGCTCTAATAACTTATTGCTCACACACTATTTCCGGCTACCCAACCAGTAGTCCAGCAAAGCTGAAGGGAAAAACCGCCAGATTGGCGATGAACGTTGAGCACGTCACCAACAAGGTATATGTTGGGGTGCAACTTTGATTGCATGGTCCTTGTGTCAATTTCACTCAAATCAACACCACCATCGGAGACAACAGCCCATTCGAAGCCCTTCGTACCAACAATCGTTATAGGAAGGCACTTCATCCTATTGACGAGCGCATGTCTATCATCACGGGTAATGCTGTGTGTCTTTTTTTCATGAGACTCGTGAGGAATGGCTTCAAGGATTGCCTCCGCAATGTGTACAGAAACGAGTTCAGCGAGTGCATTCTTGAGTGTCTTGTTCGCGTGTAGTTCAAAATGTGTTTGCATGCGCTTACGCAGTGCGCCAATATCGTCTGCCGGGAAAAGGTCTATCTCTGCATCCACCTTTCCATGCGAGAGCATTTCTTTTATCTTTCTTGCACTATTTAAAACTGTTGGGCCAGAAATCCCAAAGTGCGTACAGAGAATATTTCCCGTCACTTTGATTTTTTCGAATTTATTTTTGCAGGTAAGTTGCGCACCCGTGAGCGTGGTTCCCGAGAGACGTCGAACCCACTCGTCTTTTACAACAATCGGTACAATATCGGGATTCGGTGAGTGCACCGCATGCCCTATTTCATTGAGCCAACCGATACCTTCCCCTGTTGAGCCCGTTTCAGGATGAGACTTTCCACCACTTGCGAGAATGTATGCTCGTGCGGTATATATGCCATTATTTGTGACCACACCGCTCACAGAGCCGTTTTCTATCTTGAGACGAAGTACTGGTGTATTGATGCAAACAGTGACTCCAGCACGCCGTACATACTCCACCATGACATGGGTCACATCCGTTGCTTTTTCGGTCTTTGGAAATGCACGTTTCCGCTCCTGCGTTACCAAAGGAAGTCCGTTCGATGTAAAGAAATCAAAAGTATCACTCACCCCAAACTGTGAAAAAGGAGAATACAAAAATTGCGCGGATTCTTTATAGTGTTTGAGGAATGTATGGATATCGAGCTCAGCATTAGTAATGTTACATCGGCCACCACCCGTAATAGAAAGTTTCTTCCCGAGTTCAGGATTTTTTTCGAGAAGAAGCACACGAAGACCACGCTCACTAGCGCGTCCTGCTGCCATCATACCCGCGGGACCACCGCCGATGACAATAACGTCGTATTCGTGCTTCATTGACATAGAGTGCAAACTATAGCATAATCAACGGCCAAATGAAAGATTCTGAATTTCCAATGCGACTTAATAGATTCCTTGCGCTTCGTGGCTTCGCAACACGGCGTGGCGCAGACAAGCTTATTGAAAATAGGCGTGTTTTTGTAAATGGGAAACCTGCAATTCTTGGACAGAAGGTCGAAGAGACCGACCGCATAGAAATTAAGGACCACGATACCTCAGGATATCGCTACCTCCTCTATTACAAGCCACGCGGGATTATTACTCACTCACCAGAGGGGGATGAGATCGATATCGTCACACAAATTAAGAAGGACCATAGTATCGTGGGACTCTTCCCTATTGGACGTCTCGATAAGGACTCTGAAGGGCTCATGATTCTCACGAATGATGGACGAATTACTGAACGCATTCTCAATCCTGAAATGGAACACGAGCGCGAGTATGAGGTCACCATAGACAGACGAGTAACTCAGACTTTTTGTAACAGACTCTCAAAGGGTGTGAGCATCGAGGGCTATATGACGAAGCCTGCCAAAGCAATTCCCTCTAAGAAGAGCGAATTCGTCTTCTCCATTACACTCACCGAGGGTAAGAAACACCAAGTCCGTCGAATGTGTGCTGCCCTTGGATTCCAAGTGACACGACTCAAGCGAACACGAATGCTCAACTTTACACTCAAACAGCTCCAACCGGGTGCTGTCTATGCACTCAAACCAAAAGAAGTTTTGGAGTTTCAGCAGTTCCTTAACCTTCGTTAAGCACTCTTTTTCCGTGTCACCCGAGTAACCTTAACAGGTTCAATCGATTTACACGTATCGTGATCAAAATCATTGCTCACGTGTTTGATTGTTGGGTAGAAATAGAGATATGCGATAAGGTTTGCGAATGCAAAGACCGCGAAGAGAATGTTTGCTTCGATAGGATACTTTGTTGAATTAAAGACTATTTCTATAGTTGGCGCGATAATTGCAATCTCAATAAGGTATTTGATACTGACGTGACGATTTTGCGCATAGGAGATGAGGATTTTATACGCCTTCACGAGCACAATGGTAAACGCAATGGTGTGAAGGAGATCAATTTCGAGTAAATTGCGCTCAGGGGCAACAAGAATGTCACTCATTGATGCAGAGATGTCTAAAAGGCCTGTCACCACACTGAGCACGCCCGTGATGAGTGAGCTCACCATATAGAACACAAGTGTGAGTGCGACGAAATATACATAGCCAGAGACTATGTAGTTCATGATTTCTGCAATGAGACTTTCTCTTTTCATTAAAACAAAATTAACTTCTATCATTTAAGCACACTGCGCAGTAAGAAAATGAATGTTGTACACAATCTCTCTGAATGATGTCAGACAAAAACAAAAGCCGCGCAACCTAAGTTGCGCGGCTTTTGTAATTTGGTTGCTTATGCGACGTTAACGTTCACAGCAGCAGGACCCTTCTCACCATCCTCGAGATCGTACGAGACAGCATCACCCTCCTTAAGAGAGTCATACATGAGTCCCTCTACGAGAGAACGAGCATGGAAGAAAAGATCCTTACCTCCCTCATCAGGAGTAATGAAACCAAATCCTCGGTCAGTAAGACGAGCGATTTTTCCCTTCATTGGATTTACTTTGCTTTAATTGAATAACCCAAAACCGTTTGCTTCTGATCCGACTAGCTCAGGCCCCTGTTTTGTTACTGACAATGGTACCATACAATCATTAGTTGTCTATAGTTACCTGTCAAATAACCTCTTGACAATGGGCAGATATAAAGGTATATTATATCTAATTGTTCTCTATCTCGTACGGTGTTCTACGAGGCTCCTTATTATCAACCATCATTAAGTACTGTAACAAAACGGTATGTTTTCAACTGTATTCAAAAGAATAACCATCCTTAGCCTCTGCGCTGTTTTCCTTGTGCCATTTCATATGAGCAATGCGGAAGAACATTTCTATACAAATACTATCCTCAATACAGCAACATTCAGATGGAATAATCAAAACTGGTTCACCGAGGAACATCCAAAAATTGCAGAATTCGCCGTGCGAGATGACGGAAGTGCATATGGTTTTACTGAAACAGGAATTGCATTTAGTCAGGAAAATGTTGAGAATATGCTCAATGCACGCATTCAACGCTTTGTACTCCAAGATCACTACCACTACATAATCAATGGCGAAGTTGTGTACTCACTCGAAGAATTCTCTATCCAACTTGCAAAAGCATACGCAGATGCAAATCAATTCACGACATCATAATGTATAAAAAAAATGCTGGACATTCGTCCAGCATTTTTTGTGCGCTATGGTGTTTATACCTGCTCCTTAAGGTACGCGAGCATCGTTCCAGCATCACTGACCTCAAATGGGTCAGTCTCACAGTTATCCACCTTACCTCCTTCACTAAACACTTTCTTAATCTCTCCATTATCGACAAACATACTGTATCTCCATGAACGCCTTCCAAACCCGAGATTATCCTTTGCGACGAGCATTCCAATCTTTTCGGTAAACTCACCTGAACCGTCTGGAATAAGCTTCACATTCTTTACATCCTGTGCCCTTCCCCACTCATACATAACAAATGGATCATTCACGCTCACGCAGTATATCTCATCCACACCGAGTGCCTTGAATTCGTCATACTTTGCCTCGTACCCTGGAAGATGGGTTGATGAACATGTCGGTGTGTACGCTCCGGGGAGCGCAAATACAATGACCTTCTTACCTCCGAACATCTCACTCGTACTGAGTTCTCCCCACTCAGCGTCAATCGCTGAACAGACGCCAGTCTGTACTTCGTGTGGTACACGAACCTTAAATGTTACCTCGGGGATCTGTGCACCGATAGTTAATTCTGACATATTTTTTTATTAAATAAGTAAATTTTACTCTAAACACCTGTAATTGATTGGATACTCCTTCATAACTGCTAGATGCATATTCTATACTAAAATTCCTTTACTACAAACTATGCACAAGACTGCAAATTCTATTTGTTTTTTAACGTACAATTACAGGAAGATGCAATCACAAGACATGCAGAATGCAGTCGAAAGATTAATGCTCAAAAATAGGCGATTTTTTGATTCATATACATACACTGTCCCATCATCTGAGCACTATCCATTTCAGTGGCTCTGGGATTCCTGCTTCCACGCAATCATTCTTTCTCATATCGATACCACTCTCGCAAGAGAAGAGATCCGTTCACTACTTGCACGACCCCTTGCAAATGGACTGGTGCCCCATATTATTTATTGGAAAAAGGGCTACGAAACATTGAAGTGGGGTCGTGAATATGAAGGTGATGTGCTCACAAAGGCATGGGGCACTGATGGTGTAAGTTCAATCACGCAACCCCCACTTATTGCATCTGCACTATGGGAACTCCACACACGAGCACCCGATATTGGCTTTTTACACGAATTGTATCCCCGTATACGTGATCACTATCTCTGTCTGCTCACCGAACGAAATTTTAGTGCACACGGTCTCATGGGTATTATAAATCCCGATGAATCGGGTGAGGACAATTCGCCACGCTTCGACTCACTTCAAGGATTGCCGAGTCGACACTCCCCAAAGCAAAATTTACATCGACGAATCGACCGCGTGCGTGAACATGCAAAATGCGGTTTTGATGTTCAAAACTGCACGCGACTTCATTTTTGGATTGAGGATGTTTCATTTAATGCCATCTCCCTCCGTGCGCTCGAGGCACTTTCACTCATTGCCAACGAGATTGGTGAAAAACAGGATTCAGACGTGTTCAGTCTGTGTGCGCAACAAATTCGCACCTCAATGCAACTCTACATGAAGAGTGGCTATAGATACTATTCTCTGCAAGGGGAAACACAAGAGAGAATCATTGTCGATACATGGGGACTTTTTATGCCACTGTATGCTGGCCTGCTTCATAAGGAGGAAGCGACTCTTCTTGTAGAGCGACACCTGCTCAATTCAAAACAATTCTTTACTAACTTTCCCATACCATCAGTTTCCTGCACAGAGAAATCTTTTACCGGTGACGACCTTTGGCGTGGCCCCACATGGATTGCTATCAATTGGTTTGTATACAAGGGGCTCAAGCTCTACGGATTCAACGATGTTGCAGAGACAATACGCCAAAAAACTATTCGCCTTCTCACACAATCAGGTTTTCGTGAGTACTACGACGCACACACCGGTGAAGGACACGGTGCACACAATTTCACGTGGGGCGGACTCGTACTTGATATGAATTAAAAAGGAAAATACCCCCTCCCAATTTTTGTTCTGCGGATGAGAAGAAGTCCACCAATGACTGTCCCGAGCACTATTGCTCGTGCGCTTCTCTCCTTAAAGATGTCTCCGAGCTTTCCCTGAAATTCTCTGAGTGATTCCATCGTCCACCCCGAAATCACCGACGCACTCAAGTTCTTCGCACCATTATCTTTTCTCGCTGTATTCACCTCACTGAGCTTACTATTCTGATTTGTCCCTGGTGTGTATTGTTCACTCAGCACATCATCACGGAGTGCTTGAGGAACATTGTTCTTCGGCACGATGTTTTCACGCTGTGTGCCCACGATAATTTCTGGCAATACAGTAAAATCTGGTTTTTGGAGCTTCGCATCCTTTTTACTCCCCTGACTGCCTCCACTCACCACATCATCAGAATCTTCAGTATTTGCCTTCGAAGTAATAGAGTAATTGGTGGATGAAAACGTCGTTCCACCATCCGTGTCACTTCCTGTTGTAGTGACCTTAAAATTCTCGCTACTGAGCGTCGTTGCATAGACAGGAGCTGTTGTGAGCGCGAAAAGGCAAAGCACAAATCCTCCCCATACATACTGTTTTATATGTGAGTATTGCATACAACTATAGTTGAATTTCCTCGATAACCTCAATCACTGGCACTGGCTCGGGTTCTGCTTCTGGCTCTGGTTCAGGCACGACTTCAGGCCCAGTCTCTGTCTCAACTATCGTTTCCACTATCTCTTCAGGAACGACATCACAAGTGGTGCATGGTGATTCTTGCTCGACACTCGCGCCGGTACCTCCATTCTTCATAATCTCAACTTCTCTCCTCAGAGACTCGACCTCACGCTCAAGTCGCTCTGTCCGTGTAAAATACTCCCCAACCTTTGTATGGAGTTCTTTCACTGCCTCCACCACGACCGCAACAATATTTTTTGTATTGAGAGAAAGATACTCACCACCATCACGAACAACTTCTGGAATCACCTGTTGTACTTCCTGAGCAATGAAGCCAACTTCTGCCTGTTCACCAAAGCGCTCCTTGTCCTTCCACTCATAACGAACACCATGAAGTCCGAGTACCATATCGAGTGCGTTTTCAATTGGGTATATGTTTTTCTTGAGACGCTCGTCTGAAAAAGTATCAATGATGATATTTCCGTCATTATCAACTCCAATAGGCATATCACCAAACCCCGCAAGACTTGATACACGGATTACCCCATCAACGTTGAGACCTAACGAACTTATTGCCCCATCAACAGTGAGTTCCGACGAGCGTATTGCTCCTTCCACATCAAGTGCGATGTCATTTGTTGCATTAACACCACCAATCCATACCGTACCCTCTGGCACTTGAACCCCATTTGTAAAATAAAACTCTATAAATTGATTGCTAGGGTCTCCATATGTTGTGTTACTTATTGATACTGTTCCGTCATCTCGAAGCTCAAGTGATGGCTCACACCCACTACAACTTCCATCAACATTGTTCGGGGTAAGTTTTATAGTTCCTGGTGAAGTAATATTCAAATACTCCGCACCACCTTTTAGGTCAAAGAATAGGTCGTTCGGTCTGCCTGAGTCTTGGTACATAAATAATCCACCATCAACATCATCTCCAAGTGAAACACCATTTCCATTCCCTATAACAATCCCACCATCAATAAATGATGGGTCGCCAGATGTACTCTCAAAACTATTGGCAACCACTCGCCCTGAATTGAGTACTGAAAAGATCGGGTCGGCGCTACCACTGTTATACAGTCGGATTAGATCGCCGATCTCTCCCTGTTGCGTGAGCGTAAGGACGGCCGTAACGCTTGAAAGACCTGACACTATTTCAGTATCCTGTTTGAGGAAATTACTTGCATGGAGGCCGTCGAGCATGTCTGAGTTGATGGCGTACGGAGACGCTCCCATGCGCTCACGTGGAGTCATCTCGTCATCGCTCTCGACGGTGATGCCGAGATAATTGGTATCATCAATAAATAATTCAGAACCAAATTCATTTCCTGTCCCCGAACCGAGCAGTACACGAAACTCCCCATCTTCGACAGTAACTGGATTTCCATTGTCACTCGTATACACTCCACTCCAAAGTGTCGTTCCACCGGTCGGCGCATCGTAGATGGCGAACGTCATATTAAACTCACCATTCAATGGTTTCCCCTTCTCATCGACAAGCTCCCCATGAAAAGGAATTTGTCTGCTTACTCCCTCTGCACCAAATGCAACGTGAACGGCACTCAGATAGATACCTCCAACAATCGTCAACGCGAGCCCTACCTGTAAAATTTTCGTACTGAAATTAAGTTGCATCATATGGCATATAGTATACCTCCTCTGAGAGTTCAGACATCAAACGCAAAACTTTCCAAGAAATGTGTCAAATCCTCCGCTTCCACTCTTGCTTTTTCCCCACATACTTCGGTGAATTCATAATTAGGTAGTATACTTATACTATACAGTATCTTCATTGTTCTATGATATCAAAAACACAAGAACGCGAGCAAGCAATAGTATTACGCAAGAGTGGAAAGACGTATGCTGAAATTCTTTCAACTATTCCCGTCTCAAAGTCAACGCTTTCATTGTGGCTACGTTCTGTTAATCTTTCGACAAAACAAAAACAACGCATCACAGCCAAGAAGCAAGCCTCCCAATTAAAGGGGGCGCAGGCACGGAGAAGTACTCGCATTGCGGAGACCCAACGTATCTTTGCATCCTCAAAAGAAACACTAGGCACGTTTAGCTCACGTGACTTATTCATTCTTGGAATCGGCTTATACTGGGCAGAAGGAACTAAAGAGAAGGTATATAGACCGAGCGTTCCTATCGAATTTGCAAATTCCGATCCAAAGATGATTACCCTCTTCATGAAATGGTTGAGAAAATGTATATATGTACCAGACACTGACATCCAACTAATTCTCCACATTCATCAGAATAGGCAAAATGATATTTCTAACTTTAAAAAATTCTGGATGCAGACAACAGGGCTCTCTGAACAAAACTTTGGTTCCAACGTTATTAAAAGACACAACCCAAAGACGAAACGGAAGAACACTGGAGATACTTACAAGGGACTACTTGCAATTAGGGTTAAGCGTAGTACGATGCTAAATCGTCGAATTCAGGGTTGGATATATGGTATTATTGACAGCGCTCAGCCCTGAGCAAAATTGCCGGATCGTCTAAAGGTAGGACAGCAGCCTTTGAAGCTGCGTATCTTGGTTCGATTCCAAGTCCGGCAGCACGTCATCTTTGCCTTATTTTGTAAAGGTTTTTAGATATTAGTTTTTAGCTTTAGAACTTTTTGATATACTTTATTCATGAACGATAATACCCTCAATGCACTTAAATGGATTGCTGGAATCCTGAATGAAAATAATATGCCGTATCGGGTTGGTGGCGGTATGGCAACATTTCTTTACGGTTCCGGTAGAAAAATTAATGATATAGACATTTCTTTTTCAGGCGAAAATTTTTCTAGGCTTATGCCATTGGTAGAAGGATATGTTGTGGTAGAACCAAAACACTACCTAGATGAAAAGTGGGATTGCATTACGCTGTCCCTTGCTTACAACGGTCAGGATATTGATTTGACAGACATTGATACTCTTCTGATGAAAAGTTCAGATGGAAGTGTGTGGCTTAAAAACAAAGAAATTTATCAAAAGTGGCCTGATGTGAGAAAAGAGATAGAGGGCGTACCAGTCACACTGATGCATCCAAAAGTACTTTTGGAATACAAACAGCATTTAGGTGGGGAGCATCAAGAATTTGATAGAAAATTCTTAAAAGACCTTATTGAATCAGGTCAGTATTAGTTAAAGAAGTCCTAACATCCTCCCATACGGCCATTCCCTGTAACAAAACCCTTCTCTAAACGGCATCAATCAACATGATACATAAAAAAATTATTGCAATTGGCTTTTTAGCTCTCGGCGCAATTGCGCTTATAGTTTGGCTATTTTATTCATATTCAGCAGATACAAAACAACCGAACACGATCACCTACACCCAGGAGGTCTCGGCCAATGACCCAGTCGACATCGTATTGGACTTTTATAACCCATGGCTCGAGGCCGTGAAATCGACGAGCACAGATCCATACACCGCAGGGCTCGCAACCGCTAAAATACTGAGTGAGGAACTTCGTACTCGAATCGTGAGTAGCCAAGGACAAGGAGACACGGAAATTGACCCTGTACTGTGCCAGACCACCACACCAGCGCGAGTTACCGGAAGAATTGTCTCAGAACAAGAGGGTGAGGTGCGCGTGCTCGTCATGGCAAAAGAGAAAGAGTTGACTGCTCAATCAGTATTCACACTCAAGCGACTCAACGATGGTTGGTTCATTGGAGATATCCTCTGTTCCTCAGGAGAGTTCGATATTCCTCGAGAATTTAGTTTTGAAAAAGAAGGATACCTCCTCAAGAATATCCAACCACCTTATAACTCTGAATATTGGCACCTCATCTTTGAAGAGGCTGGCGAACTCGGCCATGTTGTACCACTTCTCTTCTCATCAGAGAGTTCCTGTATAGCCGTCGACTCAAGCACAGCAATATGTGCTCCTGACCAGTTTGTCGAGGCAAAAAAAGTACACGTTTACGGACAAATGACCGAGAGTGGCGCTCTAGTTACGCGCCTTCAATTTATTGAATAATTCATAATTAGGACATCCGATGTCCTAATTATTCTTCAACAAGACAACGAAAAACGGACATCGAATGTCCGTTTTTCGTTGTAGGTGATGCAGTCTAGGATGGGTGGACATGCTTATAGAAGCAAAGTACCCAGCGCCTTCAGCATCACCTTCTGATCCTTAGTCATAAATGATTTGACAGAGATAGTTGCGTACGGAGAGACCCGAACGGCAACATGTGGAGTGACGAGTGCGCGTTTATTTTTTGACTTCATAGCACGGAATGAATATTTACCTCGCGAGGGGTGCCGTAACCGTATAACTTGCCAGAGCAAGTCATACCCACCCGCGAGAACCTATATTACTAAAGAACAGCACTACTTCACTTTTCCTTTTGCACTATTGATTATGCGTGTCGGAAAAATTTAATTACGGTGATGAGTACGACTGCGCCTGCGATTGCTACCGCAAAACTATAGAGATTAAATCCTGTCACACCCGTTTCACCGATAAAACTCATAAGCCACCCACCAACAACTGCACCGACGATACCTACAATGATATTGAGTAACGCTCCCTGTTCACCATCGGTGTTCATAACAAGGGACGCAATCCATCCGACGAGTGCTCCGAATACAATCCACATAATGACTCCCATATTTAATTTGATTATGTAATAAACATTTTGTATGTTCCTCTCCTTCATTGCCGTTCGTACACTAAAATGATTACGAAAATACATGCACTCGTAACACTCCAGAAAATGTGGTACAGTTGTACTAGGACAAAACTCACTCAAAAACTGTAATAGTACAGTAATCACCAAGCCATACTCTACGGCTCAAAACAAATCATTAGCAATGTTGCGGTAATGCAACTGTAATATAAAGCCGTCACGGACGGCAATTCTCTATGATTACACCAGCGCAGATGAGACGACAACGTGTCGTTTTGTCAGCAGCATACATAAACCATAGAAAAGGCTTGCTCCGCTACGCAACAGGAAAGACAGACGATCATGCGTTGCGAGAAGACTTAGTACAAAATACGTTCCTTAAAACGTGGGCGTATCTCGTGCGCGGTGGGAAGGTTGAGGTGATGGAAGCCTTCCTTTTTCACATTCTCAAAGCACTCGTTGTTGATGAATACCGAAAACGCAAGGTCACTTCACTCGACGTACTCATTAAGAACGGATTCGAACCCACAATTGATGAGACGAAACGACTCATTGACACACTCGACGGTAAACGCGTCGTGGAGCTGATTGAGAAACTCCCTGTTGCATATCGTAGGATTATGCGTCTCCGGCATGTAAAAGGCCTGTCACTGAAAGAAATTTCTCTCATTACCGGACAAACGCGAAATACGGTCGCAGTACAGGCACACCGTGGGCTGAAGAAATTGAAGGACTTATACATGCTCAGCACCTCTCCAGATATATATCGTCTATAAAGAACATGTCCGTAATGATTCCCGTTACGAGGATTGCTAAAATACCAACCCTATACTAGTGAAATACACAACGTATCGAATGTACTGTAATGGAAACGTGGTGGTGACGGCTCTGTATGTAGAGGTGAAGACTAACTACTTAGATAATCTTAGCCCATAAACGACAATTTTATGAAAAGCACATCAGTAACATCAAACCTCACCGCACTCATTGTAGGAGCAGGTCTCGTTATGGCACTCGTTCTCGTTAGTGTTCCGGCATTTGCAGGAGCAGCGACCTACGCGTACGTAGATGCGCAGGGCGATGTCAAAATGGTAACAGCAAATGATTGGCAAACGGCAATCAGTGTTGCGCCAAACCGACACATGAACAGCGGAGTTCTTCTCCTAAACAGTGCATCTGACTTCACTATTGTGGGAGACAGTGTCCCTGGCTACTAGGCAACTCGCCCGATAGTCTAAAATCCGGGCGTCCAAGGACGCTCGGTTTTTAGATTCTAGGAGTACTCAATAAAGAAGCCTATAATTACTCGATGGTTAAGACTAAATATTTTCATGAATTCTCACACCCTTATACAATCACTTGGGCGAGCAGGCATGATTCTTTTTGCACTCTCTCTCGTGAGTGCACCTGCCCTTACACATGCCAAAACTGCAAAACCAACCTGCATACTCACAACTGAAGCGAGCACCGGGACTCATAGTTTCAGTGGCAAAGCAGATATTTTTCTCGTAGAGGGAAAAGAGGTAGAAATTAGTTGGGAGAGCACTGATGCAACGAAAGCACGACGCGGAAATGGAGACACCATCACCGCCTCTGGGACCAAGACCCATCAACCGGAGAAGACGAGTACCTACTCATACCATTTCAGTAATGGGAGCTTAGTGACAACATGTTCCGTCACCGTACACATCGTTTCAGGTACGTTTGAAGACTCTTCACTTCAGTCCCTTTCCACAAAACCAACTATTTCTGGTACTGCATCAGGAACTAAGGCTGTACAAATCCAAATATCCAAGGAAGGAAATGACAAACCATTTTATGTCAGCAAGTCTATCAAGGTAAAAAAAGGTGAATGGGATGTGAAAGTCAATAAGAAGCTACCGAATGGCACTTATGACATCGTCCTCTTCGCAGAGGAGGACAAGGTACTGAGCATGATTACTGAGGATACTTTGACTATTGGCAAGACAGCCAAGAAGACTGAAAAAACGGTAGGAACAATTGCTGTTGTTCCTGTACCACTCCTCCTCGGTGGAACAGCACGCGCTGGGGCGTCAATTCCTGTTTCGTATCTACAAGTCATTAACATAGGAAAAGACCGCGCGACATTACGAGGTTTCACCATTAAGCAAAACGGTTCCGCATCAACCGACGCAATTGTCGGACTTACGGTTTCCGATGACTCAGGACTCTTCCACAATTCAGTCGATTACAATGGCACTTCTCTATTCAAAAACGGTACCGCTTTTGTGCCGATTGAGGTACCTATAGTCGCGGGGCAAATGCGCCTCTTCACCATTAGGGCGATACTTGCGAGCACGGTAGCCACTGACCTAGGAAAACAACTCAAAATTGACATCACTGGAGTCGATGCATCCGCAGAGCTCAAGAGCAAACTCCCCGTCCGCGGAACAACCTGGACCTTCGGTTTCTAATAAACAAAGCGCCACACACATTCTGGCAAAATCTATTAAACCCGCTACAATTATATGTAGCGGGTTTAATATTAT
>JANLIJ010000202.1 GCA_024653575.1 Candidatus Kaiserbacteria bacterium | reverse complement strand
CACGCGGCGTCGCTCCGTCAGACTTTCGTCCATTGCGGAAGATTCTCGACTGCAGCCTCCCGTAGGAGTATGGACCGTGTCGCAGTTCCATCGGTGGGGGTCAGGCTCTCACCTCCCCTATCCGTCGTAGCCTTGGTAAGCCGTTACCTTACCAACAAGCTGATAGAACGCAGGCCGTTCAGAGAGCGATAAATCTTTACTCTCGCGAGACTATCAAGTATTATCCTGCCTTTCGGCAGGTTATCCCTGACTCTCCGGTACGTACCTACGTGTTCCTACCTCGTCTGCCATGGGTCTGAACCCATTCGACTTGCATGCCTCATCCACGCCGCCAGCATTCACCCTGAGCTAGGATCAAACTCTAAGTTAAAACAGGATCTACATCAATGATGCGATCTTGTCGTTTGTGAGTATATGGAGACTGTACTTACTATCTCCACTCAACAAACTATTTCCAAGGATAAGACAAAAGAGAATGCACGTTCCAGAGATCCTCTGGGACATGATGACTTTTGCCTCATCTATTTGTGAATATATCTTTCGATATATTTAGCTGATGCGTATCCGTCACATAATTTTGCATCAATAAAGATACAATGTTTATGCAACATTTACGTTTTCCAGACCTACCTAATAAAGGTAAGGTAGATCCGGATATATTATTTGCGAGCCTCTGCCCAACAAACCTCGTGTGTTCGTTCTCCACAGCATGAAATGCTGAGTAGAATTCGCACGCGAGTTATTTCAAAAAACGGCTGTCCTCCAATATGTAAAGGCCATTTGCCTTCAGCTCAGACAGTGCCCGCCATTATACAGGTCGCGAGAAAAAGGTCAAGGCTTCTCTGGGTAGATTTATGAGTTTAATGAACATGGGCTTCTCGGGGGTCTAAAATCCCGATTTTAGACCCCCAAATTTGTGTCCCGACTTACCAAAAACCTCCGTTGTACGGCTCTCTTTTATGAGATATACTCTATTTTAATGCAAGAACATGAAACAGTCGTGATATCGGTCGGTGGGTCACTCATCGTCCCCGATGCAATTGATTCCCTCTTTCTCACCAGTTTTAAAAATCTTATCGAACGTCAGATCGCCTTCCATGGGCGACGTTTTATTATTATTGCGGGAGGTGGACGGACGGCGCGCAGGTATCAGGATGCCGCCGCTTCGGTCACCGAGCTCGACCCTGAAGACCTTGACTGGATGGGCATCCATGCAACACGCCTCAATGGTCACCTCCTCCGCACCATCTTCCGCGACGTCGCCTACCCTGTCATCATTACGAACCCCGATGAGATCAGCGACGTCCCTCGCGATGCACATCTCGTCGTCGCTGCGGGATACAGACCAGGTGCATCGACCGAACTCCGTTCAGTACAAATAGCAGTACACTGTGGCGCAACAAAACTCATGAACCTTTCAAATATTGATTACGTATACACCGAAGACCCACGAAGAAATCCCGATGCGACCAAGATTGAAGACATCACGTGGATGGATTTTTTGAAACTCATTCCCTCTGAATGGAACCCTGGCCTCTCTTCCCCCTTTGACCCAGTCGCCGCCCGCACTGCAATGGGACATCGTATTGAAGTGACTATAGTGAATGGTGCAAAAATTGATGAGATTGAAAAATACCTCAACGACGAGCCATTCATCGGAACAAAAATTCATCCATAACTATTTTTTAAAATAAAAAATGCGCGTCGTACCCCTGAGGGTCCGACGCGCGGTTTGGTTGTGCCCCAGCATGTGTTACTGCTGGGAGTTCCTGATGACGGCCTCGCGGTCCGCTGAGCTCAGCGTGGGTGGAAGTGAGCCTCCTGCGCGTTTGCCGTATGGGAGGGAAACCAATACCACATCATCATCGAAGACGTCTGGCCTTCTCTTGATTTCCCTTGCCCAGAACTGAGCGGTACAAGATCCGATGCCTGTTGCGAGGTTGTACGACCCCGTGGCGTAGCCATTGACACCGCCGGTCACCGTGTTCGCTACGGCACCGAAAGTACCAAAGTAGCTGAAGTTGTTGATTCCCGGAGTTTTCCGGTACGCAGCCTCCGCACCGAGGCCAGTACCGAGACCACCGGCAACGGAACCGATTGCCGCCCCCGTCGCCACAGCTTGTCCCGGACCAGCAGCTTGTGCGCCGACCTGCCCTTGACAGCTCATGGAGAGAAACTGAATCTCCTTGAGCGCTTCCACGGAGAGCTTACCTCCGTTCTTGCCACGGGGATTCACGACAATGGCGATTTGTGCAGCACAAGCCTCGCACCACCCGCCCTTCTCGACGACCTTCTTGTCGTCTTCTGTCCCTGTCACATAGCCCACATACGGACCTGTGACCGAGGCGCATCCTGCCAGAAGCAGGACAAACATGGCGAGAACCGCCATGGGCAAACTTCCTATCTTTTTCATGACAGCTCCTTTTCAACAATTGTACTACGAACTAACCCTTAGACTTCAAGGGTCACGATGAACTACTTTTCACAGAAAACTATATCACACTATTTAAAATAATGCAATATTGCCAAATAGCTTATTTCGTGACCTTTTTGGTGAAGGTGCCCGGGTCAATCCCCTTCTCTGATGAAGCAGGGAGCGTATCGTCTTGTATTGAAAAGATTGTGGTCACACCCTCGCCTCGAACATATCTCACTTCCACATAGGACGGCGGAAGTTTTTGTCCAAATGCACCGTATCGGGGCTCTTCCTCTACGATGACCGCCGCATCTGGATTCTTTTTCACATACTCCTGAGCAAAGTCGAAGCGCGTCTCAAAGTTTTTTCCACCATAGGACACCATTACCTTTTCACCACCTCGACCAGTCAATTCATAAATATCCTCTTTCTTCGGATCAATCTCTGTTCCATATGTATTCTTAAAAGTCTCTTGTGGACTATGTACACTAGGAGTCGATTTAGCCTCTGGAGCATTACTCTCCGTATCAAGTGCTGTGCCTCCATCTTCAGAGTAGTCAGGAATAGTAGACTCGGGTGTGTGTGCACCACTCTCTATTGAACCCCCGTCAGTTTGCCCACCAACGGAAATATCACCCACTTCTAAATCTTTTGGAATCCTCACTCCCTCTTCGGGGAACTTACTTGGCACATGGTCATTGGCTTCAATTCTTTTAACTGGGGCATCCTCTATTTCAATTATTTTCTCGGGAGGTGATGCTGGTTGTATGATAGGTTCACTTGGTGCAGGAGATTTTTGTTGAGCCTCTGCTCTGGGAGCTTCTTCCTCGGAGCGCAAAGAACTATCTTCAGCCTGTTGTTCAAGAACGACATCACTTGCCAACTTTCCCCCTGAAGACTCCTCCCTACCTTGGTTTGGGGCCGTTACTTCATCGGGCTTTGGTGACGCGCCCGGCGCATCGATATCCTTTGATATTTCTATTTGCTGACTTCCGCTCCTTGGCGACGCTTCTGTATATGAGCGAACAGGTTCATTCCCAAAGCGATTCTGCGCAGACTCGATGATTGAGTGCTTCTCAGCAATAATAGCGTTCAATTTTTCAACATCAATAGAATCATCTACTCTTATATTATCGATATTGTGACTACCAAGACCAATACTATCCATCTCATTAGATGTAAGCGAACGAAGGATGTTCGCGACGGCATTTTCCTGCGCCTGTGTATTGCCAAGCTCTTTGATAGAAGGAGCCTGCTCCTTAAGAATCTTTGTAAGCGTATCTCCTGCTTTTATTGTATGCGGTGCACTCTTTTGTATCTCAGGTGCATTTTCTGGAACAGCTCCACGCGCCTGTGTCTCTTGAACTACTGAGCCTGGTTTACTAGATTCAGCTCCTTGCCCCATACCAGACTCATATTCAACCTGTGCTTGCGGAGATGTTCCAGTATCAACAAGAGAGGGGGCTTTACTACCCACAGCCACCCCGCTCGCAATACTTGTATCTTTACTAAAAAGGCCGTGCGAGAAGACATAATCACTAAGCAAAGCGCCAGCAGTAGCAAATGAACCTGCGATAAGGGTGTCCTTCGCGGCAATCTTTATCTGCTTCATTCTTCTCCTTGTCTGTATAAGTCCTTCACGTTTAATCAAATACCGCTCGAGACGAGCCTCAAGTTCACTTCCCTTCGGCATCTCAGCATCAGCAAGTAAGATTTTTGCCTCACCGAGCGTTTCGAAAAGATTCGCCATATGTAAGGAGCGTTCTGCACCACTTCCAAAATTGATACGGTTTAGATTCAGCTTATCTTCAACATACGCAACACGAGCAAGTATTCTCTCAAGTGTCTTTGTCTTTTCCTCGTCGGTGACACTGTCCTTGGCTGTCTCAATTTGGTACTCATGAATGAGGTCTCGTAGTTTTTGTGTGAGGCCAACATCCTTTTTTTCACCCTGCCCAACTTTAATTTCTCTCGTAGCATCGACAATATTGAGTTCAGTACCCATACTCACAAGGTCTGCATTGTACCTATCAAGCCATTGTCGCAATTCAATATCCCGAATACTGTCATTTATGTTTGATGAGGGCTTAAGAGTATTTCGTTCCAAAATAACATTTTTAATTTTCTTTTGGAGCTCTAGAACCTTAGGATTTGCGCCTCCCTCACCCATACGTACAGCGCGATCCCTCTCGCGGAGCTCAGCTGATGTCTTGTCCCACGAACGAATACCACCAATAACACCAGCGACAGCTGGAGACGCAAAGAAACCCATCGTTTCTGCTGTTGCAAAACGACCCACAAGTCCGAGTAGCGCATACGGTGTATTCGTAAGAAACTTTTTTCCAATCTTTTGAAGAAAGGTTTGCTCAGTACCTTGTTTAATAACACCAACAGCCTCCAACTCTGTCTGGAGGAAACGGAGAACATGCACTTTACTGTCTATCTGTATGAGTCTTTCTGCAATCTTCCCCTCACTCATTCCTTGTGCGCTCAGTACTTTTACGAGTTCCTGCTTTGCATTCTCGTACAGGTGCTCAGTTGTATCAAACTCCTGACGTGAATCAGAAAAAATATTCTTGAAGACTGTTACTATCTTTGACTCAATTTTCCGTTTCGTTCCAGTGTTCTCTTCAAAATTACTTGCCTTAATTTTAGCGTACTCGTGGGCGAGCGCATTAAACCGGTCAACGACAGCTTTTTCTTCTGCACGATGTTCACGATTAAACTTTACATCTCCAACAAGATCAACAAGGAGTTCCCCGTTCTCCTCGTGCACTTTAGGACCAAACTGTGCGGTATTTCTAATGAGTACGGTGGTAGCATCAATATAATTTTTGTCTTTTGTGTCACGCCCTACAGCTTTCAAAATCCCCTCCCATGTGCGAGCTGTGATTCCCCCGCGAGTATCGTGTGCATATTCTTGTAAATTTTCGAGTACAAGCTTCTGCTGTCCTTCCGACAATCGTTCATATCCTTCAATTTGTGAAATCTGCTCTTTAGTAATACCAAACTCAGTCTTAAAACGTGTGTCGAAGAATTTTTGCTTTTCTAATTTTGATTCTTTCTTAGGAACCTCAACCTCCGCTTCCTTCCGCTCAAGTGCACTACGAATTCCAGGATTGTGTTCACGATACAAGAGCGCTTCGATGGGATTTGCTACTACAAACTTATCCCACACGGCATCACTTCGTTCAGGAAACTCATAAGCCTCCTTCTCAAACCATTTAACTTTCAAGTCTTGCTCTGCGTCCTGTCTAATCTCTTCTTTTTCTCTTCCAAATATTTGCCCTATTTTTCTCTCGCTCTCTAATGAGTCTGCTATGTCTTCCTCAGAAAATATTTTCTCTTCAGAAAGTACAGCACTCGTCTTAAATTCATCAACATCCGCAAGACCAAATCCAGTATCATGAAGTGATTCAGGTAGTGACTCACCAATAGCTTTTCTATAGAAATCTTCCGTTGAACTAAGTCCAGAAGCAACCTCAGTACCTTTTCTCGACACTGTGGCGACAGCATCTGGTGCAACCTTATTCACTTCACGTGCTTTTTTTAAATTGGCAAATCTTTGAAGTTCTTTTTCTACAAATTCATCAGCCTTTCTCTTATTTGCTTCCCCTTTTATAATTTCTTCAGTTTTTCCTCCCTCTCTTGGTACTTGTTGTTCTGTCCCTGTTTTCAACACTGATCTTGGACCATTCTGTGATGGTCTTATTGGTACTTTAATATCATATATGCTTGGACCACCATCAAATGCACGCTTGGAAGTATCCTCTCGAGAAACTCCCTCTGAAGGCTTGTTTCCTTTTTCCTTTCCACCAAAAAATCCCTCAGTTCCCATATTAGTAATATGGTACCACGAGTGCACGTCGATTCTGCCTACTATTCACGATATGCGGGCACAAAATCTACACCTTTTTCATTTTCTCAAAAATATCATTATCTCCTTGCGGAGTTCAGAGAGTGTCCTACTGTTCGTAATAAATTCCCTCTTACTAGTTCGTCCAGAATGCCACGCCGACTTGCCACAGGGATAGCGAGGCGGATGTTTTTACTTTGCCAATATTTTTTCCGCCTGAGTATCAAGGACCTTCATGATCGCACTCTTAAAAAATAGAGCAACACGAGGCAATTCCCCCTGTATGAGAACCTCATTATCTTTAACTTCAATAACACCTTTAATTTCCTGACCATTGATATTGAAAGAGAAAGAATTTTTGTTCCCTACCCATTTCTCCTTTAGGTTTGTGATTTTTCGAGCATTTTCCTTGCGTGCTTGTTCAAGCATTTTTTTCACACGAGAAAGAGCTTCTGTCTTGGGAAGTGAGTGTTGATACGATTTTTCTAGATTTGGTTTCATTTCTTTCTCTACCGAGAGTTCAGGTTTGAAGTCGGGTTGTTCATCCTTTGCTCGGTGACTATCACCAGCAACGGGAACCTTCTCGTGTCCTGCCACGTATTCTGCTTCCAATCTCTTCAACGCTTTAAGAAGCTCTACCGCTCCATCCTTTACCTTCTTACTATGACCGTCATCATTTAGAACTTTCTGTACTGCCGACTGGCGCTCATCCCATCTCCCGCTCTTAATCATACCTTTCTCTTTTAGGTAATCTTTGGTGAGCTCTCCCAATACAAGCTCATCCCCAATCCCCCTTTCACTAAAGATGCGCTCAACTTCGGTAATTATTTTTTCAGGCTCAAGATCCGAAGCACCTACCTCATTGCCTCCAACACGAACATGGTAATCGTTCGGGCTTCCCCACGCTTCAGAATATGATCCCCGTTGTGAGCGATACGTTTCAAATGCAACCCGATGTTTAATTCTTGCCGTTTTTGCAGTCGACCACAATACAGGATCACTGAGGAAAAGCATGATGTTGGGTACCCCAAGAGCTCCTGCATAATGGCCGAGTCCGGTATCGGGGGTAATGGTTAATTCAGACATAGACATGATAGTGTTCATTTCATCCAATTGAGATTTCACTCGGCTGATGCGATACCCTTTGTCTCTTACTATTTCATCTACCATATCACCATACCGTTTGTTCTTCACGGAATCAGGATCATCAAGGAACAAAATGTGAGTCTCAGGGAACCTCTCAAATATTCCTTGAAAAAGTACCTTCCATCGCTCTGGATTATATTCTTTTGGTACTATTGAAGACCCTGCCGAGACAGTAATGACTTTCTCATTATCCTTAATATCAAACTTTTTTCTAAGTTCTGCTTCTTTTGAGTCAAAATCATGTCCTTTTTCGATAAAATGATCCATCTCGTTAATTTCTGGAAAAAGTTTTTGACCAAGCATAATTTCGAATCCTCGCAAAATACGCGCAGGAACAGGATCATATTTCTTCGTTTCTCCGTGACTCATTGGAACTTCTTCTTTCTTCCAACTTGCCCAATCGACAGACATAAGATAGGAAGGGTCCTCAACTTGATCTTTACTCAATCCTACATCTTTGTAGTTCTCGAAATGTTTATGAGCATTTATTACAAAACGTCTTTTACCTGTATCGCTAAAATATGCGGGCAATTGTTTATAATCAACAATTTTTACCATCCCAGGGAATTGATCCTCTAAGCTTATAAAAAGTTTTGGCGAAGAGCTTACTACACTTATCTTTTTTGAAGAGTTTCGACCAAAATATTCACTGAGTGCATTAATCACCGGCACGGTAAGCACAGCATCACCTATTGGGTGATCAAGAATAAGTACCACCTCCTCTGCCTGTTCTAGCCCCTGGACAAGCGGAGACCTTTCATAAAATTCTTTTTCAAAAACCCTTTCCCCAACTTTTGCCTCTTCAAGAAGGATGTTTTCGATTTTATTATATACCCTATTAATCTCTATGCTGACATATTCACTTATCGTTTTTTCTTTCTTAAATCTAGAATTGTATGCCTCTAATTCAGAGTCAATTTTTAACTTATCCTCGTGACTTAACTTTTTATAATTATTAAGTTTTTTCAAACGCTCCAAGACAAAAGCATACTTTGTGGCCAATTTTCCATCTCCCTGTTGCATTCTATCTATGAGTCTCTGAATTTCCGCTGGAGAATTTCTATACTTACTAATTTCAGTATAATGTCTTTTTAACTTCGATTCTCCATACGGGATATGCTCTATTTCTTCTGCATCTGGATCTTCTATTACGGATTCCGGAATAGCTTTATCCATCCTTTCGAGTGGTCTCCTTCCAAAAACTGGTATAACGAATGGTGGTTCAACATACGGAGCCTTATCAGTAACCTCAAAAGTTGTGACGGGAACTTCTTGTGTGATTTGAGTCGGCATTGGCACCTCTTCAACTCCTTTACCAATATGTGTCGCGAGAACTTCAAATTGTTTCCCACCATCTTGAGCTACGCCAGCTTCATGCGCAACTTCAGCAAATTTACCAACGAAAGCGAGCTTCCCCTCCTCTACCTTAAAGAACATTTTTCCAACTTCTGAATTTGGATCAATGATTGCTCTTCCTCTTTCGTCTATAGACACCTCAACGACACTCGACTGTGAATCTTTACTCAATGAAAGGAGAAGCTTGAGTTTGCCTCCTTTCATTGTCTCCTGTGCATCAATGGACAAATCCTTGAACGCAGAACCGTCAGGGGTCATTTTCGCAACATCAAAAACATAATTCCCCCGTGCATCAACGCCACTCCCCTTCACACCACCCCAATGAAGTTTCAATTCATTTTCATCAAATACTGAGGTGTTATTGTCATACCAAAATTTCCTGTGAATCTTCTGAAAGAGATCTGGATTTTGTTCTACGAATCCCTGTCCAGTTGTTTTCCCCTCCACGAGTCCACTGATACGAGCGGTACTCTGTGAAATGATAACTCCCTGACTCTTTAAGATCTCCTCAGACGCAGGTGTCAAAACTCCATTATCGAATTGAATTTTATCCGAAAGTACTTCACCATCTTTGGTAAAGGTAAACTCACCAGCACCCTGAGGGTTCTCCGTGATTTCTACCCCCTCTGGTAGTTCGAGATTAATATTCTGAGAGAGCACGTGTCGACCCATGGGCCGAACAAAAGCCTCCTCTCCCGCAAACCACCTGCGAACCCCCTCGAGTGCAGTGACACTTTCTGGAGGCCTATTACCCTGCATACCGAGAGCGTTTTCAGCCAAACCTACCTGGGAACTATTCATGAATGCCCCCACCTCTTGTACTGTACCCCCGATGACGAGTCCAGTAAGGACTGCCTTGGCAGTCGCTCCTGCTATTTTCCGCCTCTTCATTTTCTTGAAAAGTTCGTCTTTCTTTTCCATCCCCTCATGTCCGCCCCGCAATTCAGATTCTTGAATATTAAGCAGAAGCGTATAAAAATCATCAAATGTTCTCTCCTTCGGAAGGACGTCTCCGGTTGTTTCAGCAATCTTGCGAAGCTTTACCTTCACCTCTGCACGCGCAATATCGAGCTCAAGTCGTTCTCGTTCTATAGATTTAAAATCGGTATATGAAATAAGGTCAACACGCTCTCGATCAGACAATTGTATCCTCGACTCTGCCTGTGCAAGCGTGCTCAGAGCCGTTTGAAATTCAGCACTATCCTGAAGATCGTCTCTAATATTTCTAAGAGATTCAGTTAGGTTCTTTGCCGTCTCTGTCTTATAGATAAGTTGTTCCATCTCTTCACGCCGTTCGCTATCTGGGGCATTTTTCTCTCCCTTCGCACGCTCTCGACTATGCTGACTTCGCTCCTCCTCAACCCTCACACTCTCACGCATGCCAGCAATAGCACCACCAACAAGGGCTGAGGCGCCAAATGTTCCCCATGCGAATGCTCGACTACTTGCGAGCCGTTGTGAAATACCAACAGTTGCCGTATACGCAATCGCGACACCTGTTGCAATTGTTGTTTCGTTCACAAAACGACCGAGTTTTGAGGCTTGCATTTTTGCCACAATACGGTCAACCCTATTCATGTTCGCCTCCGAGCGCACTCCAACTTTTGCTTTTCCAATGACAATCTCAATTTCTTGATCAATTGTATCAATGCTCACTCCATGTTCGACAGCAATTTTTGCCTGTTTTGCAATCTCGAGCATATTGTCAGTGTGGTGGACTGCACTCGCAAGCTGTTCTCCTGTAAGACCTGTTGCATACGCAATGATTCTACTCCGCTCGGCGTTAAAACCTTCCTCATCAATCTTTCCCGATGCGTATTCCTTCACGAGCGCACGTACTTCTGTACTGAGTCGTGTGTCTTCTGCGTTTTCTACACCAACCTTTCTTCGCTCTTCGCCCGCATCAATATGTATCGCTTCTTCATACTCTTGTACAAACCGATCAACAACAGCATTCATTGCTTCTGCATGAGCATGTTGCTCAGCACCGCCCTCTCCCTCAAACAGATTCTTTGAGGCTTGTATCTCAGCCTTACTCTTTGCAATCTCTCGCTGTCGATAATATTCCCTTGCAAGGTTATGTTTCCAGATTTTTTCAAAAAAACCTTTGACGCCTCGAAGTTCTTCTTTTGAAGCAGTCATCCTACTTTCAGCAATATCGCGAGCTTGATCTTCAAGCGCCTGCCCAGTCTTCACTATCGCTATTTTAAAATTGCGCTTCTTCTCAGAATCCACACTAGAAACATCCTTCGATTCAGAGCTTTTGGCAGACGCTTCAAATGACATATGATAACGAGTTTCCTCCGTGAAAATTATGATCCTTCCAAGTACATCCTTCTAAACTTAACAAATACACCCGCAATGAGTTCATCAAAGTCTTTGATGTGAGATTGACAGAATCTCTGAATATCTTCATCTGAAGAACTGTCCAATTTACTTTCAAACTCAGGGAGCAGGTCTTCGGATAGGTGAGCAATAATTTCTGCATTAATAAGGTCTTCAATACGAGCAACGAGGTCGCTCCTTAACTGGGTCATAACTTCCTCAGACACACCAACGAGACCTTTTTCAGACAATACCCGATCTACAAATGAATCTATTGAGTACTCCATTTTATTTCTTCAACTGATAAACATTCTATCATACCAATATACTACGCCATCCTTAAAAAACAGACAAACAACGCCCAGCGAGGTATGAACAAACTATGCTTGTATAGAAGCGCCAGACGGTGTCTTAAAAAATGTTCTCTATTTCCCTGTAGAGGTCAGCGAGTGTTCCATTATTCATAATGGTGTAGTCGGCCAGCTTCATAACCTCCTTTATATTCATATCTGAAGGACCTTCGGCACCATACCACTCACGCTCTTCTTGCTCAGCAAAGGATTCAAAATCAATGAAATCCTTTCCTGAACGGCGCTCTAATATTCGCTGATACCGAAGTTCCCTATCTGCGTCAATAATGATGAGGATACCTCCTGCTTTTTTTAGTTCAGCGACTTCTCCGGTACTTCTCACTGATTCAATAACGACATCTTTTACACCATCGGTCTCTTTTTTTGCAAGAAAAAGCTGAGCAAGATACCCAGCTCCATATTTTTCACGGAGTTCATTTCCAACAGCACGAAGATTTGAACGATTGGGCTCAATGCCTCGTTCATTTAAAATTGTGGCAAGATAGCCACTCGCAGAATAGTGAACAAAGTTCTTCTGTTCCACCAAGTACTGCACAGCCTCGCCCTTCCCAGAACCGTTTGTCCCCGTAATGCCAATTATCATACTGTCTACTTTTTTTCAGTTTGTTTCTGCCACTTCTCAAGGTAAACGAGCATCGGACTTGCGAGAAATACTGAAGAATAGGTACCAGCGACCATACCCACAATAAGCGTGAGCGAGAAATCTTTCGTAGACTCAGGTCCCCAGATAAAGAGCGCAACGAGCATGATGATGACGGTCACTGAGGTATTGATAGAACGTGCCATCGTTTGCATGATACTTTTCCATACCACATCGCTAAAGATTTCGTGCTTCCGCCCCTCCTCATTGAGGCGAAGGTTCTCACGGATTCGGTCAAAGACAACGATGGTGTCATTAATTGATATACCGAGTGTCGTAAGAATCGCAACGATGAAGAATACGCCGACTTCTGCACCACGAGAGTACCCGAGGTATGCAAAGAGGCCTGTTGGAATAAGGATGTCGTGGAGAAGGGTCACGATAGCGACGACCCCGTACTTCCATGAGGCGACTGGCTTCGAGACATGGCGAAATGCAAATGCAATGAAGAGGATAATAGAAATGGAGACAAGCACAATTGCCCACCATGATTTTTCTACAATTTCAGCACCGATTGAAGGGCCGACTGAATTGAACTGCACTTCTGTCACGGCACCAAATTCACCGAGCGCACTCATGAGCGTTTGCTTTTCATCGTTCGTAAGTTCGCGTTGACGGAGCACGAGCTCTCGTTCATTTGCTGTCTGCACACGAATCTCTCCATACTGCAGTTCTGCAAGTCGAGTATTTACATCCTCAACAACCGGCAGGCTTTCGTACGAGACCTGAAGCATTGAGCCCCCCGCGAGGTCGATACCAGGGCGAAGTCCCCACTGCGCAATCGCAATGAGTGCGAGGAGCGCAACAAATGCAGGGAGAATGAAGAGGAGGTGTTGTTTATTTTTTAGATTCATCCCGTTAGAAGTTTGCGAGACTTTATTCTGTATTCCAGAGTTTTGTGTGTTATTTTGTGACATAGTTTATACGACAAATTATAGACTTCTAACGGGATTCATATTAGCGAGAAATACCTGAACTCATAAAGAATTTACCGATTGCACTCTTTTCATTGATTGGAAGTGCAATAAGGAGTGTTCGGGACACGGTAATTGCTGAAAACATTGAGACGAGAACTCCAATGCTGAACACGAGCGCAAACCCCTTAATGAGCGCAGTACCAAACCAGAAGAGAATGACTCCCACAATAATGTGCGCGATATTTGAATCTCGAATAGCGAGCCATGCTCGGCTAAATCCTTCTTTGATTGCATCATCAATATGCTTTCCTGCACGAAGCTCTTCCTTCATACGTTCAGCGATGAGCACGTTGGCATCCACCGCGAGCCCTACCGAGAGAATGAATCCTGCAATACCCGCAGCGGTAAGGACAACGGGGATGAACTTGAAGAGCGCGAGCATAATAGTGACATACACAATGAGTGAGAGCACCGCAATAACACCCGGGAGTCGATACCAGAGAATAAGGAAGATTGAAAGGATGATAAAACCAACAGCCCCTGCGTAGACACCAGCATGAAGCGCACTCTCTCCGAGAGATGAACCGATGGTCTGTGTGCTCACGAGCGTAATCGGTACGGGGAGCGCTCCGAAGTTTAGGTTCCGTACAAGCTCACGTGCTTCGTCGGGGGTGAAGTTGCCCGAAATGATTGCCTTCCCTCCGCCAATGGCCTCATTGATTCGGGGAGCTGACATCATTGCTCCGTCGAGGAAAATAGCGAGACTCTCACCGACATTGTCGCGAGTAATTTCTTCGAAAAGTTTTGCTCCTTCATCATTGAAGGTAATACTCACAATCGGTTCGTTTGAAAGTCCTGCACCATTCCCGCTCCCAAAGACAAGTTCTGACCGTGTGAGATAGCGACCGGTGAGACCTGTATCAATATATGGTTCGAGTCCTGCAGTCTCAGTCGATGATGCGCCTCCTGCCTGAATCGCTTCCATTGCAGTTTGATCAACGAGTTTGAACTCAAGGAGCGGGGTCTTCCCTATTTCTCGTACTGCGTCCTCAACATTTGCAACACCAGGAAGCTCAACAATGAGTCGCTCGCGCTTCGTCTCCGCGACGACACTGCTTCGCTCTACCTGAACGACTGGCTCTGAAACTCCGAAGACATTGATGCGTCGCTCAATGACCTCGCGAAGCACATTCATGAGTTCAGGAACCTCAGCTGGTTGAAGCGAAGAGACATCTGCCTCATATACGAGATGACTTCCCCCCGCGAGATCGAGCCCCAATTTAAATGGATATTTTGACTCTGTATCAACAGTCGTTGCGTAGACGAAGTATCCGAGCAACCCTGCGCAGATCACAACAGCAATCGCGCGAAAGATGCGGATAACTCCTTCTGTATTTCCCTCATTTTCTCCGTGACTCATAGATGCCTGACTACACGATTAATATGGGCATCACTATACCATATCTATCATGTGTGGAAAAATTCACAACACTTCGCACGACAGCGCTTGTCAACATCACTAAAATGTGTCCTCATAGGGCTACCCTATGAGGACACATTTATTTTTGTTCCGCAAGGTCTACTACATTTCGGAGCAATATGGCAATAGTGATAGGCCCAATCCCACCAGGAACTGGTGTGAATAATGACGCCTTCTCTGCACAGGACTGGTCAGCGTCCCCGCGGAGCACGCCCCCATCTTCAGAGGTTCCTGCATCGAGGATAATCACCCCATCTTTTACCATATCTGGTTTAAGGAGTTCGGGCACGCCTGCCCCGCAGACAACGATGTCTGCATTTTTTGTATACTCAGAAATGTTTACGGTGTCCTTGGTAACTACACTTACATGTGCACCAGCACTCATAAACCATCGTGAGGCAGGAAGTCCAACAAGTCGTCCACTTCCGATAATGGTCACATACTTCTCACGTACGTCGATATCGTTCAATAATAATATTTCATAAAAAGCGCCGACGACGGGTGAGAGCACCGACGTATTCGAATGGTTGAGCGCGTCGACATCATGGGATGAAGGAATGGCATTGAGCACAGCGTCGGTATCGACATGGGGAGGCAGGGGCAACTGCACAATAACCCCATCCGATTCACTCACCGCAAACTTTACCGCTTGCAGAAAGTCATCAGTCGTACTTTCTTCGGTGAGTTCAATTATTTTTGTCTCGATACCAACGTCGTGTGCCTTTGCTTCCTTCAGCGCAAGATACTTTTGTGTCTCAAAATTTGGAGCACAGGTAATAACCGCAAGTCGTGGGGCACGCGAAAGCCCTGAGACACGCGTACGT
>JANLIJ010000200.1 GCA_024653575.1 Candidatus Kaiserbacteria bacterium | reverse complement strand
GTGGAGAGGAAGGGACTTTCCTTATAGAGCTTTCACTCATCGTGGATGTTGGATTTGTCGGGTTCCCGAATGCGGGGAAATCGACCATGATAAATGCACTTACTAATACCAAGTCAAAGGTGGGCGCCTATCCATTCACGACAACGGAACCGCACCTCGGAGAGCTCTACGGGTTTATCTTGGCAGATATCCCGGGGCTCATTGAGGGAGCTTCGGAAGGTAAGGGGCTTGGTGACAAATTCCTAAAGCACATCTCAAGGACCAAGATGATTCTCCACTGTGTCTCACTTGAGGAGGAGAATCCACTCGATGCGTACAAGAGTATCAGGAGTGAACTCGAAAAATATGACCCCGAACTACTCCAAAAGGAGGAGTGGGTACTGCTCACAAAGTCAGATTTGTGTGAGAAAGGCATAGCGGAAGAGGCGAGTGCTTTGCTCAAAACTCATGGAGTGACTGACGTACACATACTCTCAGGAGTGACTAAAGAGGGGGTAAAAGCCTTCTCAGACGCACTCGTGCTCCATCTTCGCAATAAAAATGCATAGTGTCTAAGCCATAAAATCACCACACAGGAGGAAATCTCCAGTGTGGTGATTTTTGCTACAAATATTGAATAAAATCTCAAAAAAGCAGGGTATTGACATATTTCTGTTTCGTGTGTTTATAACTTGTTGTTTTATACTGAAATAGTAGTATAGAGAACTATGAAAACGTACACACCAACTATAGGACTCGAAATTCACGCTGAATTAAAGACAGAAACGAAGATGTTTTGTGATTCAAAAAACGATCCGCATCACGGAGAACCCAATTCACACATCTGTCCAATCTGTATGGGCCACCCCGGGACGCTTCCTGTCATCAATAAAAGAGCAGTCGAGCATGTTCTCACGGTCGGCGTCGCACTGAATGCCAATCTTGCATCATACACAGAATTCGATCGTAAGAATTATTTTTACCCAGACATACCGAAGGGGTACCAAATAAGTCAGTACGCATATCCACTCGTGACCGGTGGTTCACTTTGTGATGTCGCCATCACCCGAATACATCTTGAGGAGGACACAGCTCGCTCACTCCATGATCAGGGAGAAGGAAGTATCGTTGATTACAATAGAGCGGGAGTACCCCTCATGGAGCTCGTTACTGAACCTGTTATTCATGATGCAAAAACTGCAGGGGATTTTGCCAGAGAACTTCAGCTCCTTCTCCGCACACTCGGTGCATCTGACGCAAATATGGAAAAAGGGGAAATGAGGGTTGAGGCAAACATATCGGTAAGTGACAGTGATTCGTTCGGTACAAAGGTTGAGGTAAAAAATCTCAACTCCTTCAAGTCAGTCGAGGGCGCCATCGCCTTTGAAATAAAGCGACAGATAGAACAACTCGAAAGGGGAGAAAAGGTTATACAGGAAACAAGAGGTTGGGATGAAGTAAAAGGTAAGACATTCGCTCAGCGTATAAAGGAGACAGCCAACGATTATCGTTATTTCCCCGATCCAGATTTGCCAAAGCTTGACCTCAGAATAGGCGAGGAACTATCACTATCTCGGATACAAGAGAAAATGCCAGTTTTGCCAGCAAAAAAGCGCGAGAAATATGAAAATATCGGATTGGCAAGAGAGCAAATTGAGGTGATTATATCGAATAAATTTATTGATACTTTTTTCAGTAATGCTGTCTCAATCGATGGTATTGAACCTGAGAGAATTAAGCTAACTGCTAATTATCTTACTACTGATTTGCTGCCGCTCCTTTCTTCACCGGCTGAGCTTGCAAACTGTAGTGTGAGTAATTTTGTGTCACTGATGGCCCTTGTTCATTCCGGGAAGATAAATTCACGTATTGCAAAGGATTTGCTTAGAGATGTTGTAATTGATGGTGCTGATCCTGTAGCGCTTATTGCAGAGAAAGGATTGGAGCAAAACAACTCTGAGGAGGCCGTTATGGCGATAATTGATAAGGTTTTGGCTGAACACTCAGCAGTTGCTGATGAAGTAAGGACTGGGAAGGACTCTGCGCTTCAGTTTTTGGTTGGTCAATGTATGCGTGCCTCACGAGGTTCAGCAAATCCACAGTTGCTCGCTAGTCTACTTAGGAAGAAAATACTCGGTTAGAGTATGTCCAAAAACCCATCATACTGCGTTGTGCTTCAATCGGAAACACTCATCGTATATTGAATTTCTTAACAGAAACTGTCCACTCGTTGGGTCTTTTGTTTCGACATTCGTCTCACAAAAACCCCCAACGAGTCTTGCGAAGTGACGTTGAGTCACTTCTCACGCCTCGCATTTCCTCATTCGCCTCCCTTACAGGGACTGTTCAGGTTGTATGACAGTAAACTGTCGACAACCTCTTGCGAAGCTCCATGTATTCGCTTCTCACCTTGTCTGATGTGCTTTTGACCATACTCTCTCCGACAAGATTGATATTCAAAAATGCCTCAAATCAAGGTGTCCTCGGCATGACGATATGCACGTTTGGCCACTATGCAGTAGTTTTAGTGTGTGGGATACTTGTTTGTATATGGAAGTACTTGTTCTCGATGGGAAGAGTTATGTAAAAGCGTCGAAGGCCGCAAAGGATCTTGGTTATGCAACTGACTACGTTGGTCAACTTTGTCGTGGTGGGAAAGTTGACGCACACCTTATTGGACGCACGTGGTATGTCAATAAAGATGAGTTAAGTACTCATCGTACTGAAAAAAAACGTATGTCACGGGTAAAAGCTCGCGAGTATGCAAAAAGATCAATTGAAGACTACAAGCAAAAAAGTACAAATATCTATAAAAATATAGATATTCGTTATGAAAGCGATGCTGGAGCACTCCTTCCTGAAACAAAGAATCTTAAAGTAACATCAGAACCAGTAAGGAAGGAATTTGCATATGAAGATAGAGTTGATGGTGATGAAATGGAGGTTCTTAATAAAGGCGAGCATGTCGTAATGTCTGGTAATATTGAAGTCCAGGATGTTACGGACGGACCTGCAGATACCGAGACAACATTTCTTAGTCCAAAGATTGTCCGTAGCCCAAGGCCGGAACGACTAGTTGTGAACAAACAAGAAATTCTTGAAGCTGTCCATGGAAATATTTATGATGAAGTCGACATTGAAAAAATTATACAGAATGATGTTGTACAAGAATTGCCTCAAAGAATGTCATTCATTGATAGATTAGAGATACCGAAGGATCAGGTTGTTGTTGAAACGGGGGAAGTCAGCGAGGTTGAGGTTAGTGCTGGTGACATAGAGATAAAACCAGCGCTTGCAACATGCGTGGTACTCCTTACCGTTCTTATTTTGTTGGTATTCAATTCATTTTTGATTATAAAAACAACAGACTTCACGCATTTAGGTGGAACCACCGCTATCGAAAGAAGCTCTTATAATTGGTCAACTGATCTTGTCGCTCAAGTTTTGGGGCTAAAAATATAGATATCTCGGCTATCCTTATATAAGTTTTAGCAAAAATAGATTGCAGTCTCTATTTTCTAGAACTCATCTCACGTAGAACGTCGAGATTTAGTACCTGCTGTAGCCATTGTTTTGATTATGAGAGAAGCTGAGCGTGTAAAATGGTGAACTGCATTTTGAATGGTTCAATTTGAGTTGAGGCAGATTCTAAATACATGAATATACCCAAGTTTAATTTTTTTGAAATATATTAAATAAGTTTGTTCAAAATTTAATTTATCGGTCGCTCCGAAGTTTTGATATTTATTTTTTATTTTGTGGATAGACATAAAAAGTTATACACATTTTTTTCTATCATGTGACACGAAAAACCTTTAAAATATAAGTACATTTTAGTTTTTTATACATGACGAATGTACTCATAGTCGACGGCAAAGAATTCGTACCCGCAACTCTCGCGGGGAAGCACTTCGGGTACACCAAGGACTACCTCCTCATGCTCATCAAGGGAGGAAAAATAGACGGACAAAAAATCGGGCATAAGTGGTATGTGCACATACCCTCCGCCGAAGAACATTTCCGTACGGCACAAGAAGTGCGCGAGGTGCGGAGGAAGGCAATCAGCCTCGAGCGAAAAGCTGAACTCAAGAAAAGTGTCCACGCGAAGATTTCTCACGGTCACCACACCGCACTCGTGGAGACACTCGTCATTGTCATCATCGGCCTCTCACTCGGTGTAACCGGATACGTGGGGAGTGACATCCAGCGAGCATCCGTCCACGAGGAAAGTGCACAGCAGTTCCTCGGAGAAGTCGCACTCTCGCTCTATACCGCCGTTACTCCCGAAGAAGAGCAAACTCCTGCATTCATTGTCGCTCCCACCACCACCTTCACCGAAGACATGGTCGCCGACATACAGGACTCATTCTCCGATCCGGTCACTGTCACCGTTGATCCTGAGAATACCGATACCGGTATTATCACCCCGATCTTCAGAGACGGGGTGCAGGGAAGCGAGTATCGCTTCCTCCTTGTGCCCGTGACTCCCCAATAATCTATGCGTTCCTTCACCACACAAAAACAGAGCCTCCTCACAACGCTCTTTGTGTCGTGCATCATTGTGTTCGCCCTCTCCACCGTCACCCCTACCCATGCTGCCATCAACCCTGAGATCAACTACCAAGGCAAACTCACGAACGCATCAAACGTCGCCGTTGCAGATGGCACATACAACATGCGTTTCTGGCTTCTCACCTCTCCTACTATCGCCACCACAAGCGCCATCTGGACGGAGTCCCTCACGAGTACCAACAAGGTCCAAGTCACGAACGGTCTCTTCAGCGTCATGCTCGGCAGTACCTCACCACTCACCGGAGTCGACTTCAACCAAACCCTTTACCTCGGTGTGGAGGTGGGCGGTACCTCGACCCCAGGGTGGGACGGTGAGATGAGTCCCCGCAAGATACTCGGTACCGTGCCGTCGGCATTTGTTGCCCAAGACACCGTGACATTCAGTGGTATTGCCACCACCTCCTTCCTCAGAAGTGATCAAGCAGACACAGCCTCAAGCCTCCTCACGTTCACTGGTGGCATCATCGCAAATTCATCCTCGACTATCACGAACCTCACCACCTCTATCTCCACCACTACCATCCTCGTCATCAACAACTCACCATTCACGAGCCTCACCGGTACCGGCCTCACCAATACCGGTGGTGTCCTCACTGCATCTCTCGGCACTGACATCACCTCAGCTGAAATCGCAAACGGTGACCATGGCTTTTTCTCATACAGTGGAGGAACAGCCTCACTCGATACTGATGGACTTACTTCTTCAAACCTCTTGACTGCACTCACCGATGAGACGGGAACGGGCAACACTGTCTTCTCAA
>JANLIJ010000195.1 GCA_024653575.1 Candidatus Kaiserbacteria bacterium | reverse complement strand
TAGTTACTGGAAACTTTTTTGTCCCGAAGAAATACTCGTCCTAACAAGTAAGCTCTCACACAAGCAAGCAGAGTACTGGATATCGGTATATGTGAAAGGTTTAGGAGAATTTTTTTATAAAAATAAAATCGATTTCCGCACGTTGTTGACATTTCCAACCGAAGAAAAAACGGTTTCAACGATGCCAGCTTCTCCCATTTACCATACATTGCTTGTTGGAATTGGGGGCGGGAAAGACTCGGCGGTATCTGTCGAGCTTTTGAAAGAACATGAAATCGCAATTGAAGGCTTTGTCCTGCAGACGCAGAAGCCGTATCCGATTGTGGATTCTATGCTTCAGGCATCAGAGATATCATCGCTTGCTTGTATGCGGATTGTTGATCCTACATTATTTACTCTTAACAAACGAGATGATGTTTATAATGGACATGTCCCCATATCAGCAATCTATTCCTGGCTAGGGATTCTTTCTGCAGTGCTCTACGGTTTTGATGGCTTTATCACAAGCAATGAACGGAGTGCAAGTATTGGGAACATCGAGTACCTCGGATTGGAAGTCAATCATCAATGGAGCAAGTCGCGAGAATACGAGCTTCTGACTCAGGAGTATCTGAAAGAATTTGTTTCTCCGACACTTCAGTATGTGTCATTGCTTCGTCCCCTTTCTGAGTACAGTATTGTCGAACGATTTGTCACATATCCCCAGTATTTTCAAACGTTTTCAAGTTGCAACAGAAACTTTAGCCTGACACATACCGCAGAACACAAGTGGTGTGGAGCGTGCCCGAAATGCGCGTTTGTGTTTGCATTACTGGGAGCACATATTTCAGAGGCAGTATTACTGGGTATTTTTGGAGGAAACCTATTTGAAAAACAAGACCTTGTCATGACATATCGTGAGCTTCTCGGACTCGAGGGAATGAAGCCGTTTGAGTGTGTCGGGACTCCTGACGAGGTCCGACTTGCATTTTTTGAGATGCATCAGAAGGGTGAATTTGAAGAGACCCGTATGATGAAGATGTTTGCGTCCGAAGTGCTTCCTTACTCTGATTTCAATGCAATTCGAAAAGCGGTGACTCACGTTGATGACGGTATTCTTCCACCTCAGTTTTCACACATCTTATGAATATTCATGACCTTGAAAACAAGAAGATCTTAATTGCTGGATATGGCATTGAGGGAAAAGCGACTCTTGCGTTTCTCAACCGATTTGTACCCAGTGCGACGATCGGAATTGCAGATCAGGAGCGAGATGGCGCCGCATATCTTGATATACAGAGTGAGTATGACTTGGTCATCAAGACTCCTGGAATTCGCAAGGAGTGTATTTCAATTCCCTATACAACCGCAAC
>JANLIJ010000180.1 GCA_024653575.1 Candidatus Kaiserbacteria bacterium | reverse complement strand
CGAGGTCGTCGAACGCAAGGGCATCGGCCATCCGGACACGCTCTGCGACACAATCGCCGAGAAGGTGTCCCAAGCATACTCGCAGTACTGCTTGAAACGCTACGGCATCATCTTGCGACACATGGTCGACAAGATCGCTCTGTCTGGCGGCTCTGCAAAGGTCAAATTCGGTAGTGGTGAAATGCAGAAGCACGTCAGGCTTTATCTCAACTGTCGGTTCACCCGAACTTGGCAGCAGGAGACCATCCCTTATCTTGAGATCGTCAAGGATACGGTCTACAAGCACCTTGGAGATGTTCTGCCACTTCTCGATTTGGACCAATGGCTCATGATCGTGGATAACACGCACTTCGCACCCGGCCCTGGTGTCGTGTACGAAGCTGATGGATCGACACAGAATGAACGCCAGTTCTTCTTCGAGATCCCGCAAAAAGAGTTTGCGATTTTCCATGACAACAGCCTGCGCTCGAACGATACCTCGACGGCAGTAGCGTACAGTCCGCTCAGTGCCACCGAGAAGATCGTGATGCTCGTTGAGACCACGCTGAATGGGAAGGAGTTCAAAAAGCTCTATCCCTATGTCGGCACGGATATTAAAGTGATGGCCAGACGCATGAAAAAGCGAATGGACATCACTGTCTGTATTCCGTTTATCGCTGCCCACACCCCAAGTAAGGACTTCTATTTCGAGAAGCTGAAGTTCCTGGAGGGCATCATCAAGCAATTGGTTGTGTCTCAGTTCGGACAGTTCGATGTTGCTGTTTCGCTCAATACAAGGGACAATCCGAGTAAATCGGATTACTACCTGACATTGACGGGAAGTGCCATCGAGAGTGGCGATGAAGGTGTTGTCGGACGAGGTAACAGATACAACGGGGTCATCCCGTTCACTCGACACATGAGCATGGAAGCTTGCTGCGGCAAGAATCCTGTCTACCATGTAGGCAAGCTCTATACCGCCATCTGTTCTCTCATTTCCGAGGAGATTCATCATCTCGTAGGACTTGAGACATATGTGTATCTGACGTCTCAGATGGGCAGGAGCCTGTCAGACCCATGGTCCGCATGTGTAGAGATCTGTGGTGGAAACGCAACACCTGTACAACGTCAGATGATCGAAGAAATCATTGAACGTAATTTGGCCAACGCCAATGAAACCACCCAAAAAATCGTGAGGGGTGAACTGAACCTTTTCTGAAGAGAGAAGGTTCTCAGTACCCATGTCGTAAAGGCATGGGTACTTTTTTATTTATAGATCAAATGATTCTTCGGGACTAACTTCTTTTTTTGTTCCATTAGAAAAATAAATAACACAAGGCTTAGTACCAACGCATAATGCAACCCCACTTTCTATAACTAAACCGGTTTCTTCTGGTAGACAAACAATCGGCAAATTATGATCACTTACCCATGCTTTGAATCGGTCATTTTGTTCATCTTTAAAATGACAAGCTACTGAAAAGTTATTAAGAAGATTGAATCCTGATACGTCTTGTAAACCTATCTTGTTTTCATCATCATGAGTATCAATTCTTTTTCCCATTATGATTGCACCGGCACTACCTCCATATACTTGTCCGCCAGCTTCAATATATTGTATTAAAACATCGGCAAATCCAGATTCCCGAATCTCCTGGATAAGGCTCCATGTGTTACCTCCACCAATATATATCCCATCAAACTCTTTGATGACTTCGAGATTATATTTTGATGGATCATCTACTGTTTCAAATTGAACATCAGTCCTCTCATGAAGTTCTGTAATGTTTTTCATCCACAAATGTGCTGTGGAATAAAGTTTGTGCCCACGAAGGGCAATAGGTATGTATAAAAAGCGTCCATTTTTGGGCAATGTATCAAAAAAAAATTTGTCGAGGGGGAATGATTGCTTTTCATTACCACCCCCCGACAAATATATTCTGTTGTTCTCCTTTAGGTTTTGCATGTTTGTATCGCTTTGCGTAACTCGTAAATGTTGATGTTACAAGTATACACCAAGCGGTCGAAATAAGCTTCTGTCGTCTCGTCTCGAGGTGGCGGAAGCTTTAACGCTTCACAAACTTTCAGGTTGACGAACATCTCGATCTCCAAGCGTGCAAGTTGGACAGTGGCGTCTCGACTGATGGACGGATTGATGAACTG
>JANLIJ010000166.1 GCA_024653575.1 Candidatus Kaiserbacteria bacterium | reverse complement strand
CTTGTGAGGATGTGGCCTGGATTTTCGAATCCTAGGTCTTTGAGCATCTTTTTTAGGTTCATGGCAGAGCACCTCGCGGAAATGTTGGTAGAGCAATCTGGCGGTATTATGACATATTTCTCATGAAAATCAATGTCTCAGGGTGTCGTGGTATACTTTTTCTATTATGCAAAAAAGTGATTTTGATAGTGCGTACGGACGTCTCAATAATGAGCAGAAAAAGGCTGTAGACACCATTGAAGGGCCGGTGATGGTCATCGCGGGTCCCGGGACAGGAAAGACACAGATACTTACCCTTCGCATTGCAAATATCCTCAGACTCACCGATACACAGCCTGAAAGCATCCTCGCACTTACATTCACCGAGTCAGGCGCTCGAGCGATGCGAGAACGCCTTGCACTGTACATCGGTGCGCCGGCATATCGAGTACGCATCCATACATTTCATGAATTTGCGGGGCAGTGTATCCGCACCTATCCCGATGCCTATGAGCGTGCGGTAGGCGGAAGACCAATTACTGATCTCGAAAAAGTGTCGCTCATTGAATCAATTCTTGAGACGCCGAGCATCACGCTTCTACGACCACGCGGAAATCCACAATTCTATGTGCAACCCGTCATGAGTGCACTTTCACTCATGAAGCGTGAGTGGATTACTCCTGATGCATTTTCAATCATTATTGATGAGCAACAGAAGACACTCGATGCGACACCGAAGATGCATGAGAAGGGCGCTCACAAGGGGAAAATTCGAAGTGAGTATATCGACCGAGAGAAAGGAGTCGCAAAAAATCGTGAACTACTCTTCGTGTATCGTGCCTACGAGGCGGAACTCGCAGAGAAACGATACGTCGACTACGACGATATGATATTTGAGACGGTGAAAGCGCTCGAGAAGGATGAGGATATGTTGCGTTCACTCCAAGAGCAATATCAGTACGTCCTCGCGGATGAACATCAAGACGTAAACGGAAGTCAAAATAGAATTTTGGAACTCCTCGCTTCATTCCACGACAGACCAAATATCTTTGTCGTGGGAGATGAGAAACAATCTATTTATCGTTTTCAGGGTGCCTCACTCGAGAACTTCCTCTACTTTGAAGAAAAGTTTCCGCACACGACGACGGTTGCTTTGACCTCAAACTACCGCTCGGTGCAGGCAGTCCTCGATCTCTCACACGAACTCATCACCGAAGAAGAAGGCCCAGCCTCAGAGCTCCGTATTGCGCTTACCGCGGTAAAGAATGAACCCGCACGCATTGAGGAGCGAGCATTTAGCCACGAGGCTGTTGAGCACGAATGTCTTGTGAAAACAGTCGAAGAGCTGATTGCAGAGGGCGTGCCACATCACGAAATTGCTGTCATCGTGCG
>JANLIJ010000165.1 GCA_024653575.1 Candidatus Kaiserbacteria bacterium | reverse complement strand
GATCTTTTTTGCAGAACACAACGTATCAGATATTCTTGAAGAGGAAGAAGAGGAAGAAGAAATAGGAGAGGCGCTTGATGACGCCATCCTTGAGGAGCTCGATGCTGACGATCTCGACGACGAAGCACTCCTCGTAGAACTCGACCCACTTCTCAAAGCGGATGTGTTTGAAACCCTCGTCGATGGAAACGAGGAAGCGGGCGCAGAAGATCCTGCAAAAATTTTTGAAGAGGAGGAGGAAGATGATGAAGACATGGACTACGATTCGTTCGACGATCATGACGAGATGTGACCAGAAAATAAGGAGCGTTTGCGTGAGAAGCGAATACATGGAGCTTCGCAAGACTCATTGAGAATTTTTACGAGTGAAGCGAAGTAAAAAGCCCAATGAGTGGACAGGTCCTGTAAGGACTATATTTTCTGAGTCTGTGGCCTAGAAGTTAATGAGCGCAAGCGATTATAACTTCTGGTCTGTCTCCTTTTTCTTTCGTAATGAAAAAGGAGACCAAAAAATTCTATCCATAATGAATTTTGTGACGAGGCCGTCCCGGCCAATATGTACAAAAAATCCGGCAGTCGCCGGATTTTTTGTTCTTGCTATGGCATCAGTTTCACAAACCTTCGCTTCCCAATTTTAAGGACTCTCGGTTCCGTGACGGATGTCGGCATCTCGGTAAACTTCTCTCCAGTCTCTGCGTCACGAACCCCACCAGCCTCGAGGAGGCGCCGTAGTTCATTCTTTGAAGCAACCACCTCAGTTCGCACGAGCGCTTCGACATAGTCACCACTGATTTCAATGACGTCCTCAGGAACTTGTTTTTGTTGGAAGGTCTCTCGGAAATACGATTCTCCTTCTCTTGCCCCCTCCTCTCCGTGATACATACGAGTTATTTCAAAGGCAAGCTCCATCTTTGCATCACGTGGGTTTGCTTCGCCACTAAGGGCTTCGCGCACCTCAGCAACCTTTGAAAGCGGTACCCGTGTACACATAGTGAAATAGGTGACAATCTCGCTGTCCTGCATACTCATTACCTTTCCATACATATCGACAGCGGGCGCAAGAAGATTGATGGTATTCCCCCAACTCGAACTCATCTTCCTCCCATCGGTTCCGTTGATGAGCGGGGTCATGAGGATGTCCTGCGGTTCTTGTTTGAAGTGTGGCTGAAGCACTCTTCCTGCGAGCATGTTGAATCGCTGATCAGTCCCCCCAAGTTCCACATCGGCCTTGATGGCAACACTGTCATATCCCTGCATGAGTGGGTAGAGTGTCTCCCGGAGCGAAACGCGTTTCCCGGCGTCGAGACGTCGTTTGATATTGTCTCGCGCAATAAAGTCTGAAACTGAGAAGAGGTCTGCATGTTCACCAATTTCTCGGTAGGTAAGCCCTTCAAGCCATTCAGAGTTGTACCTGAACTCTACCGCATCAATATCGAGGATTTTTGAAACTTGGGCAAAGTATGTTTTTTTGTTTTCCTCAACTGCTTCGCGAGTGAGCATTGGGCGTTCACTGTCTTTGTCAGATGTGTCTCCGATAATTCCCGTGAAGTCACCGACGATGAAAACTACTTGGTGTCCCAACTCTTGAAAATCGCGGAGCTTAAGGAGTGGTATGGAACGCCCGAGATGGAGGTTTGCACTCGTTGGGTCGATACCGAGTTTCACCCGGAGCTGTTCCCCGCTGAGGAGTTTCTTTTGGAGAACTTCTTTATGAATAACTTCATCAACTCCGCGCGTAAGGAGTTCTTCTATTTTTTGTGCGTCGGTGTTTATTTTCATAGTGTCGTATGCTCGATTTTAGCACACTCGCGTCATATTTATATATACACAATACAGTGCTACTATTGGCAATATGGCGAAAATAACTACATGGATAAAGAAGCACACGAAAGAATTTCTTGTTGATATTCTTATTGGTGTTTTTGTACTTGGCCTCGTTGGCGTCGGTGCGCTTTTCGTCTGGATTGCCACCCTCGACATACCCGACCTCTCTTCCTTTGAAGAACGGCGAGTCCAGCAATCAACCAAGATTTATGACCGCACGGGTGAGATTCTCCTCTACGACCTTCACCAAGATGTGCGTCGCACGATAGTTCCCTATGAGAACATGTCCCGTCATATTAAAAACGCTACGGTCGCTATTGAAGACGATACTTTTTTTGAACATGCCGGAGTCCGCCCGCTCGCTATCCTCCGCTCAATGATTACCAATATCCAAAAAGGGGGCGGGCCATTTAGTGGAGCAGGTGGTTCGACGATTACCCAGCAGGTAATCAAAAACTCTATCCTCCAACATGAGAAGACCCTGACGCGAAAAATTAAAGAGGCCATTCTTGCCTTCCGTCTTGAGCAGGTACTGACCAAGGAAGAGATCCTCGCCCACTACCTCAATGAATCTCCGTACGGGGGAACTATTTACGGTGTCGAGGAAGCAAGCCTCTCATTCTTTGGAAAGCGAGCGTCAGACGTCACACTCTCTGAGGCAGCATACCTTGCCTCACTACCACAACTCCCGACATACTACTCGCCCTATGGAAGTCACATCGACGATCTCGAGAAGCGAAAAAATCTCGTGCTTGAAAAAATGCTCGAACACGGATTTATCACACAGGAAGAATTTGATACAGCAAAAAATGAACGGGTGGAATTCAAACCACAAGTTGCGACAGGGATTCGCGCACCTCATTTTGTCTTCTACATACGTGATTACCTTACCCAAAAATATGGTGAAGAATCTCTCGCAGAGCGAGGTCTTAAGGTAATCACCACACTCAATTGGGAACTGCAGGAGAAAGCTGAGGACATTGTAAAAGAAAAAGCACTCTTCAATGCAAAAACATACAATGCCGAGAATGCATCCCTTGTTGCAACTGACCCTACCAATGGCGAAATTCTTGTCATGGTTGGCTCTCGCGACTACTTCGACAAGGAGATTGATGGGAACTTCAATATCGCACTTGCAGAACGCCAACCGGGGTCATCATTTAAACCCTTCGTGTACGCAACTGCATTTAAGAAGGGGTACACCCCCGAAACTGTTGTCTTTGATCTCAAGACACAATTCTCGACTGCTTGTGAGCCCGACAATTTCACCTCAGACGATGGCTGTTACTCCCCCGACAACTACGACCACAAGTTCCGTGGGCCTGTCACCTTCAGAAATGCCCTCGCGCAATCCCTCAACGTCCCCGCGGTAAAGGCACTCTACCTCGCAGGTATCCCCGCCTCTATCAAAATGGCTCGTGACCTTGGGATAACCACACTCACCAACCAAAACCAATATGGGCTCACCCTTGTACTCGGTGGTGGTGAAGTCAAACTTCTCGAAATGGTTGGTGCCTATGGAGCTTTTGCAAATGAGGGGATTCGACACGAACTGAGTAGTGTTCTCCGTATTGAAGACTCTGAAGGAAATGTTTTGGAAGAATACACACCGTCATCTAAACAGGTCCTCGACCCAACCGTCGCGCTTCAAATATCTGACATCCTCTCCGACAACGAAGCGCGCACCCCGCTCTTCGGTGCCAACTCACCACTCTACTTCCCTGGAAGAGATGTGGCAGCAAAGACCGGTACCACGAACGACAAGCGTGATGTGTGGGTCATAGGATACACCCCCAATCTTGTTGTGGGGGCGTGGGCAGGAAACAACGACAATCGTTCAATGAGTGAAATATCTGGACTGGTTATTAGTCCATTGTGGCGCGCATTTATGGATGTCGCTCTACCAACACGAGAAACTGAAACATTTAATGCACCTCCACGAACCTCGGACACAATCAAACCAATACTCCGTGGTGTGTGGTTTGATCCTGTCTCACTCGTTACCCAAAATGAAAATAACTCTTCTGATTCTAAACCAATCAATGTTGAGAACGCGGTTGCGGGCGCTCACTCCATCCTCTACTTTGTTGATAAAAACGACCCTCTTGGTCCACAGCCAACAAACCAAACAGACCCACAATTCCCACTCTGGGAATACCCCGTCTCACTCTGGAAGAGCTCACTTATGGGGCAGATGGAAAATCCTCAAAATTAACGATAATCTTTTATAAAAACCCACGCATTACATGCGCAGTTCAGGTTGTAGGACATAAAAGGAGTCTGCTGCGGCAGACTCCTTTTATGTCGACAACCTCGTGCAAAAGCACCCCATGCTTTTTCACTATCCGCGTGGGTTTTTATAAAATCTCCTGCGGGGCACTTTTTTCTCCCAGTCGTCCCTTGAGGTGATCAATGATGTTCTTCTTCTGAAGAACGATTTCCGTTTTAAGCATGCCAGAAGCCCTCACAACGAGCGTCTTTGTCGCAACTGAGTATGTGCACTGATC
>JANLIJ010000143.1 GCA_024653575.1 Candidatus Kaiserbacteria bacterium | reverse complement strand
AAGCTCGAACGGAGGTACAGAACCGCTCACGGTGAGTGTTGCTATTGGAAAGGTGCTAACCGACCTCACGAATGCGTCTATTTTTATGAACTCGCGAAGTGCTGGCACGGGCACACTCTATCCGCGTCCAATTGCTGGAGCGACGATTGCCTCATCAACTCATTATGAGTTATGGCGTTCTGATACGGGTACTATGCTCACATACCGCACCGCCATTGTTGAGTGGCCTACCGCAGGGCTTACCTTTCGTCAGGATTACTATAGGTTCTACGTCGACAACAATGCCTTGATGCCAACTGATCCGTGGCCTGCGGGGGGCGCAGACCTCGGTGAGAATACTGTCCTTACCGGTGCAGACGAGCCACTTGGGGAAAATGAAACCGTGCGTATTCGTATGTCAATTCGTGCGATGAACGCAAATTTCCCTGCAGATACAAAATCATGGAAACTCCAGTATGGTCAAATGCCTACTACGTGTAGCGCGATTAGTGAAGACAGTTGGAACACGCTCGGTGATGTGGGCTCGAGCACCATTTGGCGTGGCTCGAATGCAACAAATCTTGCTGACGAAACTCAGCTATCAGGCAACCCACCCACAGGCGGTGACCTCCTTCTCAGTGTTTCTGATAGAGCAGGCACATATGAAGAGGCAAACAACACAGCGGTAAACATGTACGCAGTGCCCGAGGGTGAGGATATTGAGTACGATTGGCTTATTGAGCAGAATGGTGCAAATGCTGAAACGTATTACTGCTTTCGTATGGCGGAAGCGGATGGTACGCCACTTGGAAACTATGCATACTACCCACAAATTCGTACTGCAAGCTTTACACCAAAGACACAAAATTGGAGATGGTACGATGATGAGACAAGTATCACGCCGACTACGACACTTTCCGCTGAGAATGTTACCCCTGTAAATATTGCAAATGGGCAGGCGGTGAAGCTTCGTGTTACGGTAAAAGAGACTGAGAATATCTCGCGTGATGATGTGAGGTTTAAATTACAATATTCAGAGTATGCAAATTTCAACGTGGCAGATGATGTTGTCGCCACTTCAACCTGTATCGCTACCTCCACCTGGTGCTATGCAAATGGCGGTGGTACCGATAATGCAAAAATCGCAAGTTCAACACTCTCTGACAGCGCAAGTTGTGTCGCAGGTGTTGGTAGCGGATGTGGTACCCACAATGAATCACCTGATGTAATGACCGGTTTCCGCCACAGTGCCGGTGTCCCCACTGAATATGAATTCACCATTCAGTCTGCTGGACCACGTGTGAATCGTGTCTACTATTTTAGATTATATGACGTTGTACAGGATATTCCTGTGGTCACAAATACCGGTGAGGCATACCCGTCGCTTGCAACCGAAGGCGCGAGTCTCAGTTTTGCTATGGATGGACTTGCATCATCAACGGTTATTGAGGGTGTTACCCTTGATATTGACACGACACCATCATCTCTTGATTTTGGCTCTCTTATTGCGAGCTCAACTCTTGAGGGGGCACACCGACTTGCTGTTGATACTGATGGTACAGAGGGCTACCAGTTGCTTATGTATATGGATGGTGATTTGATGAGCTCGTCTGGGTCAACTATTAAGCCAATAACAGGCACAAATGCTGTACCAGGTTCGTGGGCCGTAGGGTGTAGTGCCTCTGCGCCGAGTTGTTTTGGATATCATACAAGTGATGATACCCTAGAGGGTGGGTCAACTCGATTTTCTGCCATTGATACATATGCGCAAGTTAATACGACCACACCGGAAATAGTCGCATACAGTACCCAGCCAGCATTTGGTGAAGTAACCGATGTTATATTTAGAATCATTCGTAGAGAGTTACAAGAGGCAGGGCTTTATGAGGCACGAATACGATATATTTCTGTACCAATGTTTTAATATGAAAAAGAACATCCAATACATATTGATGGCCATCCTCACGCTTGTTTCTTTTCACAATGTATACGCAATGCAAGGTTATACAGTCTCTCCGCGTGTTATCGACGAAAAATTGGAAGGCAGAGACATCGTCACAAGAGATATTACACTCGTAAACACGGGGAGTCAGCCAATAACAGTATATCCTTCTGTCAATAACATATCGCTTGATGCTGGCGGAGAAATACAAGAATTCGTACAAGCAGTTGCAAGTGATCGTACGACATCCCTAGCCTCGTGGATTGAAATCAGTCGGTTGGGAGTTGATATGAAACCCGGCGAGACAAAAGTATTTCCTCTTACACTTCGAATCAATCCAAATCCAAAGCCAGGAACTTACCACGCCCTTATCAGTTTCGGAAATGGAGGCAATCGAGACGAGGCTGAACGACAGACTATGAACGGGGAAGCTCCAGGCACGGTAGTTACCGTAACCATAGAGGACACCACGACAGCGTTTCTAAAGCTCTCGAGGTTTATTGTTGATAAGTTTGTAACGTCGAACGATAATCAGGCAGCGGTGTTTACCTTCACAAATCCTGGGGACGAAGATCTTGTCCCTGATGGTGAAATCATTTTCTTTGATGGTACCGGGAAGGAGGTCGGGACAGTTCCTATAAATCCAGATGCCGTTGTCATTAGGCAGGGAGAAGAGCACTCATTTATTGCCACAGTACCCACTGATGGACTATTTGGTAAATACAAGGCCTTCCTTTCAGTTGAGTATGGAAACGAGCAACGTGCCTCACTGCAGGATACGAGTTTTTTCTACATATTTCCAATGCGCACTATAATGATTATTATGACAATAATGATTGTCTGTGTTGGTGCCTTTGCGTGGCACCTCCACAAGAAATATTTCGATGAAGCAGTTGACGATAGTGAAAGAATCACCGTTCATGTGCGAGATGGTGTTCGTGAATCAGTACATCATGATATTGACCTAAAACCAAAAAATGAAAATGTCTAAAGTATGTATAGCAGTTTTTGCATGTGTAACCTTCCTTTCTTTTGCTCCGTGCACTTCCGCACAAACAAAACAGGTTCTGAGTGTCACGCCACCACTTTTTCAAATTTCTGCACTCCCTGGAGACGTGTGGCAGAGTAGTGTGAAGGCGGTAAATGGAAATCCATACCCGCTTACCGTGTATGCTGAAGTGGTTAATTTTGAGGCGACAGGTGAGGGTGGGCAGGGGAAGTTTACTCCAATCCCGAAGGATTTAGTTGAAAAAACAACACTCGCAGATTGGATTGTCATAAACAATGGTCCCATTGTTATCCCTCCTGAGCAAACAACAGACATAACTTTCTTTGCGGATGTTCCTAAAAATGCAGCACCCGGTGGCCATTACGCAGCTATCATGATTTCGACAGAAGAGCCCAAGGGTACTGGTGAACTTGCGGTGCTTGCCTCACAGGCAGTGACTTCATTGCTTTTTCTTCGGGTCGAGGGGGATGTGGACGAAGTGGGAACGATTCGGGAATTTAGCCTTCGCGATTCGTTCCTCGACACACCAAATGCTGAATTTATTTTGAGATTTGAAAATAAGGGAAATGTCCATTTACAACCACGCGGTGAAATTGTCATCTCAAATATGTGGGGGACAGAACGTGGCACAATTCCTATTAATTATCAAACACAGTATGGAAATGTTCTCCCTAAATCAATTAGAAACTTTTCGTTTTCATGGAGTAGTGACTTTAGGGTGACTGATATCGGGAGATACAAAGCAGAAGTAACGCTTGCCTATGGCAGTGATGGAATCAAGAGCGTGAGCGCAATTAGCTATTTTTGGGTAATCCCCGTCAAGTGGACACTCATCACTCTAGGGGCCCTCGCATTCATTATTTGGCTTATTGTTCTTATGGTTCGAGCGTATGTTCGGAGAATGCTCGAGCTTGCGGGTGTTCCAGTGAGACAGGGTGGCGCTGTGAACGAGCCCGCACAATCGCAGGGTTCAAAAACAAAGATTGAAAATGGGAAGCAAAAGTACGCAACCGTTTCTGCACCTATTCGAGACGGTGTTCTCGATCTAAGAAAGCGGCTTACTACTACAGAGGAGTCCTTGAGCACGTTCGCCACAGTGATGAGCTTTGTGGTGCAATATAAAAAGTTTTTCCTTTCAGTCATTGCACTCATCTGTATCTTCATTGCAATCGTGCTATACGTTGGAAATGCGGTTGAGGGAGGGAAGGGGTATGAGGTTATTATTGGTGAGGGCGATTCAACAACAACACTTACTGATGAGGATGTGCGTGATATACAAGAGTTAAAATCAGAATAACACGAGGGTTTTTATACGTGGTATACTAAGCGTATTAGTAGCTCTCATATAACTACAATGAATCACAAATCTACAATATTTGCTGGTGTGGTCCTGTCAATTATTATCATTGGTATGTTTGTCTTTGCCTACATTAAGAAGCAAGAAATTGCTTCAGATGTACAGTCTCCTGTCGTGAGCGTTGAGGAGCAAGACCCATATAGGAACATCACGCGTATCGACGCAAAACATTTTTACATCGACACAACGCACACACTTGTTGGTGAGATTGTGATGCCGACACAGTGCGACCTGCTCAATTGGGATACCAAAGTGCAAGAGTCAATGCCTGAGACTGCCATCATTGATTTTGATGTGGTGAATAGCACAAAAGGATGTGCAGAGGTTGCCACTCCACAGCGGTTCAAAGTCTCTTTCGACGCAAGTGTAGGTGCCAGAGTAAAAGCGCGTTTTATGGGGCGAGACGTTGAGCTTAATCTTATCCCCGCTGGTGAGGGGGAGACACCTGATAGTTTCGAGTTATTCATTAAAGGGTAGGAGGAATGGGAAATATGTATCACATAGAGCGGAAGCATATCAAAATAGTCGTTATACTTTCATCCATAGTGCTCCTCTTTGCTGTCGGCACATTTCTCCTTGTTTCCCCATATAGTCCATTTACTGGACTCCAAAATGACCTTAAATCTATCGAACCAAGTCTGGAATCAAGCTACCTCGACCTCGATGGCAATCCAGTTTTCTTGAGCTCAATGAAAGGAAAAAGCCTGATAGTGAACTCATGGGCAAGCTGGATGCCGTTTTCTAAGGATGAACTCGTGCTTCTTAATGAGCTTAAAGTAAAGTATGGCGATTCAATTCAAATCCTTGCTATAAATAGAATGGAAGACAGGGAACTCGTGAAGTCATATTTAGATATTTACAGTATTGAGAAAAACATTACATTTCTTATTGATCCCACAGACAACTTCTATCGCGCTATTGGCGGTTATGCAATGCCTGAAACAGTATTCTATACGAGTGATGGTACGCTGAGTACTCATAAGCGAGGTGTTCTTACAGCAGAAGAACTTGAGACCTATACAAAAAATATCCTTGAGTAGAGCCATTAAATACTATTGTGCAATGGTGAAGCCTGTGGCATAATAAAAGAGGATGTTCAGATAGCCTTTTGCAACCACCAATAGTATTTGGGCTACATGTCAGTCGCGTGTAGTAAACGTTGCAAAGCTTATCTATGTTCAGATCAATCGGAGTGGTGATTGTACTCATGTACCTTTCATCACTTTTTTCACAGACGTTCAGTGCTATGGACGATGCCCTCACCGCATCCTTCAAGGCACTCGAGACAGTCGCTGTTTCCTCACAGAAACAGTTCGTGAAATAAATAAAGGGCCAGAATTGAATTTCTGGCCTTTGTTGATTTAGACATACGGGTATACAATAGAAACACTAGTATGAGTATATCGGCTCAAAAACTTATTGAACACGTTTTCTTTTTTAGCATTCTTGGCGTATCAGCCTTTCTTGTGTGGTTACTTTTTGCTCCATTTCTCGGGGCGCTTTCACTCGCTGCTATTGTGGTCACGGTATGTTACCCCGTACATAGACAAATTAAGCAAAGGATAGTGAAAAACAAGACTGTCGCAGCTCTCCTTTCCCTCCTCTTTGTAATTATTGTGGTCGTCGTTCCGCTTGCAATTCTTTCCTCTTTAATACTTCGTGAGGCCGTATCGGTCTATTCAGTAATTAATTCATCTGAACAGGTCACCGTAATCCATTCGCTCTCGGTTGTTGAAGGGGTCGTTCAAAAAGTTATTCCAGGCTTTACGCTTGATATAGCCTCGGTTATTCAGCAAGCGGCAAGCTTCGTGGTCACTCATTTTGTCGGTCTTTTCACAGCCACCGCGTCAACAGTGTTTCTCTTCTTCATTGCGCTCATTGCATCATTTTACTTTTTTAGAGATGGAAGATATTTTACGAAGTATGTCATACAGCTGAGCCCACTTCGAGACAGCTATGATGAGCGCATCCTCGATAGACTCGCTACTGCAGTTCGCACCGTTGCAATCGGTACCGTCTTCGTTGCAATGGTTCAGGGAATTCTCACTGCACTTGGCCTTTCTATTTTTGGTTTCGATAGAGCAATTCTCTGGGGATGTATCGCTGCGGTTGGCGCCCTCGTACCCGGAGTCGGTACAAGTATTGTCTTTATTCCTTCGGTACTCTTTCTCCTTATGACTGGTTCACAGCTATCAGCACTGCTTCTTGGAATCTGGGGCGTCGTTGCGGTTGGACTTATCGACAATCTCCTTGGTCCCTATGTGATGAGTCGTGGGAACGATGTGCATCCATTTCTCATTCTCTTGTCAGTACTCGGTGGCATTGCTATGTTTGGGCCGATAGGATTTATCCTTGGACCTGTGATCTTGAGCTTCTTCCTCGTTCTCCTTGAAATTTACCACTCTCATATAAAGCAGGGACAAAATAACTAATGTGGAAAATGAAGCGACGTACAGCTACAGCAATCATCTTGCTTACAAGTACTTTTTTGCTACTCGTTGCACATCGAGCAACAACTGATGTGCTTGTTGTATTACCAGTAGCAACATCAGCTGTTGATGTTGCGCAGCAAGAAAGGGAAACTGTCCCCTCGCTAAACCTGCTTTTTGTGGGTGATATTATGCTCGGAAGAAATGTAGAGTTACTTATGGAGCGTGGTGGTGCTCTCTATCCATTTATCAACACGGAGCATCTGTTGAGGTCCGCAGATTTGACTATTGGAAATTTCGAGGGAATTGTCTCACCTGTTCATGAGAAGGCCGAGCCGATGACGTTTAAATTCTCGATAAAAGAGGAGTTTTTGGGTATTCTTCAGAATATTGGGTTTGACGTCTTATCCCTTGCAAATAATCATAGTTATGATTATGGCTCTTCGGCATTTTCATATACCAAGGAACTTTGCTCTAAGTATGCACTTGTCTGCGGTGGTTCACCGAGCACTCTTGATCATGACTCGGTGCATACACAGGTGGTCAGTGGAAGAACGGTAAGTATTATATTTGTCCATACACTCTACAAGGAACCAGACAGGGAAGTTTTACGAGCACTTATTGCGAGCAGTACAACACAAAGTGAGATTCAGATTGCCTATATTCATTGGGGGGAGGAATATGCACTCATTCACAATGACGAGCAGAGACTTCTTTCTGAATTTTTGATTGACCACGGCATCGATGCTGTTGTCGGACATCACCCACATGTAGTTCAAGATGTGGGGTTCTATAACGGAAAGCCAATATTCTATTCTCTTGGAAACTTTATCTTTGACCAATATTTCAGCAAGGATGTGCAAGAAATGGTTGCGCTCAATATAAATATAGGGACAAGCACAATCAAATATTCTCTCATTCCACTCACGAGCATTATGGTGAGAAGTCAGCCGTCACCTATGGGTGAAACGGGTAAAGATACTCTTTTCAAAAGGATTTTTGCTGATTTTGATGCTCTCAATCACCAGACCGTGAGTGTGGGAGAATTTACGGCACCCTTTTAGAAAACTTGCATCTTTCCGTGACACGGCTATTATAGTCAGCATAAATATCTAATTATGAATTCATTCAATAAGTACGAAGCGGTGGGGATTTTCCTCAGTATAGCAGTGATGGCTCTCGCGCTCAGTGTTATCCGCTTTAAGGCAGACACACTTGCAACTCTTACCGAAGTTGATCCAAGTACCCAGAGCGCAATCGTTGCAGTCAGTGGTGAAAGCATGAAGGATACAGCTGATCTTGAAACTGCACTCAAGGAATCATTTTCACTTGATGGTGAGCTCCTCAATCTTGTTGTTGACGATGTTCGTATTGGTACGGGTGCTGTGGTTAAGGAAGGCGATAAGGTAACAGTGCACTATGTTGGTACACTTCAGGATGGTACACGCTTCGACAGTTCATATGATAGGGGAGAGCCGTTCTTCTTTACTGTTGGGAAAGGAAGTGTTATTCAGGGTTGGGATAAGGGACTTGTGGGTATGAAAGTCGGCGGTCAGCGAATACTTGTTATTCCTGGCGATATGGCATACGGCAATAGGCAGGTTGGTGTCATCCCACCAAATGCGACACTTGTGTTTGCAATTGAGCTCCTCAAGATAGAGTAAATGTCACCAGTCACATTTGAAATAAAAAAGCGTGTACACGGAACACGAGCACGTGCCGGTGTGATTCACACTCCCCATGGGGATATTGAAACACCGGCATTTGTTGTGGTGGGTACAAAGGGAACCGTGAAATCTATAAAGCCAGAAGACCTTGAGACGTACGTTGGGAATCAGGTCGCTCTTTCGAACACCTACCACCTCTATTTACAACCAGGTGATGAAATTATTGAGAAAGCAGGAGGGATTCATACTTTCTCAAACATCCGCACACCAATGATGACTGATTCTGGTGGATTCCAAGTGTTTTCACTCGGTGCTGCATTTGGTAAGGGTGTAACAAAGTTCGCAAAAAGCGATGTCAGTGACCAGATTGAGGAAGGGCTCGCGGTCTACTCAAAAGACCTTGCGGAGAGTCAGGGAAGACTCTGTGTTATTGATGAAGATGGCGTTACGTTCACATCACATATCGATGGGAGCATGCACCGCTTCACCGCAGAGCGTTCCATTGAGATTCAGCACAGAATTGGTGCTGACATCATCGTTGCATTTGATGAGTGTACGTCACCGAGCGCACCCTATGCATACCAAGAGGAAGCGATGGAGAGGACACATAGATGGGCGAAGCGTTCTGTTCTTGCGCACAAACGAAACCATGACATGCTCGGAAAGCAAGGCATTTATGGAGTGGTACAGGGCGGTCGTTTCCTCGACCTCAGAAAGAAAAGTGCACAGACACTTTCTGATATGGATTTTGATGGGTTTGGTATTGGTGGCTCATTTTCAAAAGATGACCTCGGTGACTCACTCGCAGTCGTAAACGATGTTCTTCCGGAGGACAAGCCTCGTCACCTCCTTGGTATTGGTGAGCCAGAAGATATTGTTGCTGGAGTTCATATGGGGTGTGATACCTTCGATTGTGTACTTCCCACCCGTCTCGGAAGAACGGGGACAATTTATATACATACACATAACGGAACGGGCAAGCTCAATCTTCGAAAATCAGAATATCAGACTGACCTCAGAAAGCCCGATGAAGGGTGCGATTGCTACGTCTGTACACACTATACACGGGCGTACCTTGCTCACCTCTTTCGTTCACATGAAATGCTTGGTGCACATCTCGCGTCCCTCCACAATCTCCATTTCATAGTCCAATTTACTGCAAATCTTCGTAAAGAAATCCTTTCCTCATAGTCTTCTGCTTATACTGTAAGAAACAGGTGTTGCTTACAGTATAAATTAAGATTTGGCACTTGTCAGTGTTTCATGTAGTATCAGGGCATTCTAACTCATCTGATGGAGGTCTATCATGCTTGAGAGGATTAGAGGGTTCTTAACAAAGCATCCTGATCGCGCTGCGTTTTTTCGTATCATTGGGCGGTACTTCCCACGATTCAGTCCAGAGTACTTACTCATTGAAAAGGCATACAAGACAGCGAAGGATGCATTCCGGTCTGAGGTGCGGGAGGGTGGGGAACGGTACTTTGAACACCTTCGTGCCGTGGCACTCATTCTCATTTTGTACCTAAGGGTACGCGATGCAAACGTTATTGCAGCCGCACTCCTTCACGACATTGTCGAGGATATTGAATTCTGGAATCAGGAGCGCATCGCTCTCGAATTCAATCCTGCGGTTGCGCAACTCGTCTTTCTGGTTACAAAGGATGACGTGGTGCTCTACGACGGCGATAAGGAAGCTCGCAACCGCGAGTACCACCGAAAGCTCGCGACCGCAAGTCGAGAAGCAATCATTATCAAGCTTGCTGACAGGCTCCACAACATCATCACACTGTGGGTGACGAGTGAAGATAAGCAACGTAGGAAAGTTCGTGAGACACAGGACTTCTACCTGCCACTTGCTGAAACGCATATAATCCTCATTCATGAGCTCGAAGCGGCGCTCGAGGAGGTGATGGGCAGGCTTTCTGCATCTCAGGCAATATGATGCACGTACGAATTTGCCCAGGGTTCCTTTATGGAAACCTGGGCACTTTTTTTATATCTCGTGTGGCGGTATACTCACTGGGTGAAATTTGAACTCGCAACAGATAAAACTCCCGCTGGAGACCAGCCACAGGCAATAGAAAAGCTTGTGAAGGGAATTAAAAGTGGTATGAAACACCAAACGCTTTTAGGTGTGACCGGCTCAGGAAAGACATTTACCGCTGCAAATGTTATTGCGCAGATTCAGAAGCCTACACTTGTTATCGCCCACAATAAGACACTCGCAGCGCAACTCGCACAGGAGTATCGTGATTTCTTCCCGCACAATGCAGTGCATTACTTCGTTTCATATTACGACTACTACCAGCCGGAGGCGTATATGCCGACCTCAGACACCTACATTGAAAAGGAAGCAATGATTAACGAAGAAATTGATAGACTTCGTCATGCCTCGACACAGGCACTCCTCACGAGGGAAGACGTTATCATCGTCGCTTCAGTCTCATGTATTTACGGTCTTGGTTCGCCGATTGAGTATGAAAAGGTTCATAAGAAGATTGAGATTGGAACACCGCTTCCGCGTGCCCAGGCTCTGCGTCTTCTCGTGTCAATGTATTTTGAGCGCACCAATGCCGACCTAAACCCTGGACATTTCAGAGCAGTTGGGAACACTGTGGAAATTATGCCTACCAATGAGCGGGTGATATATCGTCTCTCATTTGCAAACGATACTATCACTGCAATTACTAAAATCGATGCTATTTCACGTTCAATTATCGAAGAGGTGTCTGTCTTCTATCTTTTTCCTGCTAAACACTTTGTGACACCAGAGGCTGAACGAAAGCGCGCAATGGTAGATATTAAAAGTGAGCTCAAGTCACAACTTGCGCTCTTTAAGAAAGAGGAAAAATTGCTTGAACTCCAGCGATTACAGCGACGCACCGATCATGACCTTGCGCTTATTCGCGAGATTGGCTATTGCAATGGTATTGAGAATTACTCACGTCACTTTGATGGACGAAGTGCAGGGGAGGCCCCGTACACACTTCTCTCATATTTTCCGCATACAAAAGATGGTGCTCCAGATTTTCTCACTGTTATTGATGAATCGCACGTCACTATTCCACAGCTTGGAGGAATGTATGCTGGTGATAGATCACGGAAGCTCACACTCGTCGAGCATGGCTTTAGACTTCCAAGTGCCATCGATAATAGGCCACTCAACTTCAGTGAATTTGAAGAACGAGTAGGACAGTGCATCTACACTTCAGCAACACCAGGGAAGTATGAGTTTGAACAATCATCAAAGGATGGTCAAATTGCCGAGCAAATAATTCGTCCCACTGGACTCGTTGACCCAATTATGGATGTTCATCGCGTCACTGCTGAGGGTGAGTATGAGGGTCAGGTAAAGCACTTTATTGAACAGGCAGAAAAAAGCATCAGCGAAGGTGGGCGCGTGCTTGTGACGACGCTCACAAAGAAGATGGCTGAGGACCTCTCAGAATTCCTCACTGACCGTGGCATTAGTTCAAAGTATATACATAGTGACATTAAGACAATGGAGCGTATCGAAATACTCACAGACTTCAGAAGGGGTATTTTTGATTGTCTTGTTGGTGTGAATCTCCTTCGAGAAGGGCTGGACCTTCCAGAGGTGGAACTTGTGGCAATACTCGATGCTGATAAAGAAGGATTTCTTCGTTCTGAGACGGCGCTCATACAGACAATCGGCCGTGCAGCCCGAAATATTAAAGGGAGAGTACTTCTCTACGCCGATGAGATTACCAAATCATTAAAACGTGCAATCGATGAAACAAATAGGCGTCGCCAAATCCAAATTGACTACAATATAAAACATCACATTACGCCAACATCAATCGCAAAAGAGATTCGGGATATCACCCAAGTAATGCAAACAGAGCATGATAAAGCAATCGGGGTACTCCTGACCATTGACGCTGAGTTATATAAGAAGAATCCAAAAGCAGTACTTGCAGAAAAACGTGCTCAAATGAGCGATGCGGTACAGATACTCGACTTCGAGACTGCAGCAATTCTTCGCGATGAGATTAGAGCTCTCGAGGCGATGGGAAAAAAGACCAAAAAGAAATAGTTATTGACATTGTGCAGAGCAAAACTGTGCTAAAGGCTATATAATGTACTGATAGATATGGTTGTTAAAACCAAACAGGTATTAGTGAAGAAAACTCCAGCCTCAAAACCTGCTGTGGTTAAGAGTGTGTCAAAAAAAGCAATCAAAAATACTAAGACTAAAAAGACAGTCTCTGCTCGCTCGGTTAAAGCTTCCACACAATTGAAACTCAATTCGGATGTACCAAAACAAGGTAAAGTATCTCTGCGTATCGTTGATAACACCAAACCGAAGACAGCCGTTGCTAAGCGGACAAGTATCTATCCGGCAGTTCCATCTCCATTTAGGTTTCCTGTCCCGACATCAAAATCCATTTCAATGGTTGCGTATTCATTTGGTCTCTTTTTCATGGCACTTGGAGCGATGCTCTCTGCAGTACATTTTCCAATTGATCTCGGAGCGGGACAAATTTCAATGGTTGCAAATACGCTTTCAACATATATTGAGCCATCTCTTACAGATCCTATTAACAAATTGGAGACTACCACAACAGATATTCACTCAGGGACAAGGAGTCTTACTGAAAGCGTAATCTCAAGTGAGGAGGCGAGGCCCGAGCCACATATATCTGTTATTGGAGCGGGAGGCACTCTTGTAGGAAATTTACAGATTGCGATAAATGTCCCGCATGCAACCGAGGTGCGAGTACTTTTGGATAGCCGTACAAATAATCAACTTTATACACTTGGAAATGCTCAGAACATCGATGCTTCAACATGGAAGGCGTATTTTGCCACAACCAAATATCCAAACGGTGAGTATAGACTTAAAGTACTTATCAAGAATGCATACGGGACCTATGACTATACCGATCAGACATCGTACATAATCAGTAATGAACAAAAGCAAGAAATTATTCAAACCACCACAGAGAGCTCTTCAACTGACACCAACCCTGCGACTGTGGGTGATGCTCCCACTGAGGCAGTTGCAATACAGAGTAACGATGCACCTGTCATTATTCATGTACCAAATACCAATTCAGCCAGAGGTACGGTGCCTATTGAAGTTGATGCTGATAATGCGACTTCAGTTAAGGTTGGATTGAAGAATCTTTCAAATGGGAATGTCTATTCGACTGGCTTCCTTAACAAAGAGAGTGACGGCGCGTGGAAGATTGGCTGGGATTCAACGAGAGTTCCCGATGGTAAATACGCACTTACTCCGAGAGCAAATATTTCTGATATTCAGACAGAGGGGGAAGGCCAGATACTTACAGTTGAGAACGGTACTGCGGGCAGTGTTCCTAGCACGTCTACAGAGTTATCTGAAGTAACAGAGGACGCAGTTGCCCCTCTTGTCCCAGATATTGTAACAACCGTTTCAAAGACGAACCCGGTTTCAAATTTTGTCGATGTGGTTATTGCGACAGCTCCAGAGGTTACTTCGGTTGAGATATACGCCACACCACAAAAATCCCTAACCGCACACTTCCTTGGACTTGCTCGGAGCGAGACAGGAGGGCGGTGGAGATTCTCATGGGAGACAACAAACTCACCAAATGGTGAATACTATATCTACGCTCGAGTAAAAACTGCCTATGGTTACACAGAGGGTGGCAAGAAATTTGTTTCAATAATCAATGAATCTGTAAATGACTTTACAAACGAGCAAGAAGAAAAAATCAAAACGCTTCAAAGTGCAGACGACGCGTTAGTGACCATTGTAGACAGCGCACCAGAAGGTGAGTCTGACAATGAATCACCTGTCTCTGATACGGGGCGAGTTACCTACATTGAGTCTGTCTCTGGCTTTGTTGAAACCTTTGATGTTGATACTGAAATAAAAAATGACATTGAGAATTCGCTCGATATCTTTAGGATGGATCTCAATAAAAAACTCATTCTCCTCGCACAGGCGGAGCGTAAGAATGATGTCGAGATGCTCAAGCGTATTCAAGAGGAAATTGAATCTTTGAGAAATGATGTTATTTCTACATTGCCAAAGGGAGTTGAAAAGAAAGAGCTTATCGAGGAAATCGGACAGTACCTTTCTCAGGTTGCTTTTGAACTGACTGAAGTTACTCTCAAAAATGAAACCATTCTTAGAGAACGTGTTGGTGACGCGGTGATGAATGACTCTGATAAGGATGAAATTTCTGATTATGATGAAATAAATCTTTATAAGACAAACCCATTTAGTGCAGACTCTGATGCTGATGGACACAATGACAACATTGAAATTGTTCAGGGATTTAATCCACTTGATGCTGAAGCAGAAGCGCCCGTAGTCTATGAATCACCAAGAGAAATGGGTATGGTTCGTGAGGATTTACTCATTGTTGATTCTATACATACTGTTGAGCGAGGTGTGGATGGCACAGAACCGAAAGCACTCATTTCTGGAAAGGCGCTCCCCAACAGTTTCGTAACACTCTACATCTTCAGTACGCCTGTCGTTATTACTGTTAAGACAGATGCTGACGGAAATTGGAATTATATTTTCGACAAAACACTTGAGAATGGTGATCATGAAGTGTATGTTGGAATAACAAATAATGAAGGAAAGATTGTCGCAAAGAGTAACCCAATTTCATTTACAAAGACAGCAGAAGCTTTCGAAGGAGAAACAGAAACAACAGCAACGTCTCAACCAGTTGAGTCTGTTGAACCTTCGCTTGTTAACAATGAGGCGCTTCTTACCATTGGGTCAATACTGGTTCTTGTACTCGGCCTTATACTCATCTTCGTCGGCCTTCATTTGAGAAGAGAAGATGATGTACTGGTTCCGAGAACGATATGATTCATGCACTTGGACAACGTCTCCATGATGGTATCCGCTATGTGGTGATGCATCCACAATTTACTCTCACACTTCTTCTCATTGTTATTATCCCACTTTCTTTTCTCATCTCAGGTCAAAAATTTTTAGATGTTGCGAGAGATAATCAAAAGTTACTTGAGCTTGAACGTATTGGGATACTTCATGACATTTTTGCATCGCGTATTGAGAGTCCTGATTTAAATATTGAATCCGTCGGAAGAGAACTCTCCCGTGTCACTGAACAAAATCCAGACATAACTACATTTCTCATTATTCGTAAGGAGGCAAACGATTTTTTTGTCCTTGCCTCGAAAAATGTTGACGATATAGGGACTACGGTAAGTGATGTGTCTAAATTTCAGTTGGCACACACAAACCCCAATCACACCATTTCATTACCATTCGCAGAAAATGGAATTCGCTTCTGGCAGAGCTATCGACTGGTCAATGCACCAAACGGCGTAGAATACTATATCTATACCCAAACATCGCTTGAGCGAGTCGACAGGGCCCTCGGTGAGGGGATTGAACAGACATACTACCTACTCGGTATTGTGATGCTAGTTATTCTATTTTTGCTCTATCGGCACATGAAGCTCATCGACTACTCATACCTATACAGAGAGACAAAGCAGGCAAATGAGATGAAGGATATGTTTACCAACATGATTGCCCATGAGCTCCGTGCACCACTCACCGCAATGAAGGGATATGCAAGTATGGTGCGAGAACGACAAGATATTCCCGATGATGTGCGTGGCTATGGTCAAAAGATAGAGGACTCTGCGGGACGTCTCGTACTTATCATCAATGATCTTCTTGATGTTGCGCGCATACATTCAGGTAAATTATCAGTGAAACCAATAGAGACAAATGTGCAAGATATCATCACTTCAGTTTTAGAGATAATGCAAAAGTCAGCCAGTGAGAAAGATATTGTTCTCTCACAGGAGGTTATTATTCCCGATTTGCGCATACACGCTGACCCCATGCGACTTCACCAGGCACTTACAAATCTTGTAAGTAATTCAATCAAGTATACAAAGTCAGGGTCGATCACCCTCGCTATAGAGGATCGCGATGATAGGATTGAGATTAGAGTAAAGGATACAGGTTCAGGCATCAGTGCGGAGAATCAGCAAAGTCTATTTAAACCATTCTTTAGAGTCAGTAATGCTGACGTCGACAATACCGTTGGTACGGGACTTGGTATGTGGATTACAAAGCAACTCATCGAACTCATGAAAGGCTCGATAGCGGTTGAATCAATACGAGGAGTCGGAACACATGTCGTGGTAACTCTTCCTAAAACCTAGTTTTTCAAGAGATTTATCTTTTAGAGATATTTCCTGTATAATCGGAACGTTCACACACAACCACATGCGCCAACATGTGGCCTCATGGTATGGCAGAGAAAAAGACTAAAACAACATGGATAGACCCGAACGATCAAAAGATCGTTATTCGTGGTGCTCGGACGCACAATTTGAAGAATATCAATCTTGAAATACCACGAAACAAGATGGTTGTTTTTACTGGCCTCTCTGGAAGCGGTAAATCGTCACTTGCCTTTGACACTATTTTTGCTGAAGGACAGCGCAGGTACGTTGAATCACTTTCCTCATACGCGCGACAGTTTTTGAAGCAGATGCAAAAACCAGATGTCGATGAAATATCAGGCCTTTCACCTGCCATTTCAATTGACCAAAAATCTGCATCAAGAAATCCTCGTTCAACAGTTGCAACGATCACGGAGATTTATGACTACCTAAGAATTTTATATGCACGTATAGGACAACCATACTGTCTTGATACCGATGTACCAATCCAGAAACTTTCACAGGATGAAATCCTTGGCATAGTGCTCAAATCTATTGAAGATAGGGAAATCAAACATCTAAAGACTGACACAAAAAATGTACTCGGCGTGGAGGTGAGCTCGTCACGCGTCGCTATATTCTCACCAGTTATTGTGGGGAGAAAAGGGGAGTACTACCAACTCCTCTATGATTTACTTGGGAAAGGATATGAGGTGGTGCGCATTGATGGTGAGATTCGCCAACTCCGTGAGAAAATAATTCTCACAAAGAATAAGCGACACGATATCGATGTGCTTGTTGATGAGATATACGTCAGTGAATTTACACATTCACCTAAGAATTCACGAGAACGACTTTCAGAGGCTGTTGAGCTCGCACTGAAGGAATCTGGTGGGCTTGTAAAGGTGCGTACTCCTGATGGTGAGGAACGCATCCTTTCCGCAAAGTTCATCTGTCCAATTGATGGTTCGTCATTCCCTGAAGTTGAACCACGTCTTTTTTCATTTAATTCACCATATGGTGCATGTACAGAGTGTAATGGACTCGGCACAACTGGAATATTTAATACAGACATATGTCCTACCTGTAACGGCAATCGGTTGCGACCTGAAGCCCTCCGTGTGTACATAGGAGGAGATGGAAAGAAAAATTTAGGCAAAAATATTGTTGACTTCACCAACATGACGATTGGTGAGGCAGTCGATTTTGTAGCACAGCTAAAACTCTCAAAGAAGGATCAGGATATTGCATGGCCTGCACTTCGCGAAATCATCGAGCGACTTGATTTTATGGTCAATGTAGGAATCGAGTACCTCACGCTCAATCGGCGTGCAAACACGCTCTCAGGAGGCGAGGCACAGCGTATACGCCTCGCATCACAACTTGGCTCAGGGCTCGTGGGAGCGATGTATGTGCTCGACGAGCCAACGATTGGCCTCCATCAGCGTGACAATGAGCGTCTGATTAAAACCCTCACACACCTCAGAGATCTTGGGAACACCATCATTGTCGTCGAGCACGATGAGGACACTATCTTTGCCTCTGATTACCTTGTTGATATCGGCCCTGGAGCCGGAATTCATGGAGGAAACGTTGTGGTGTCAGACTATCTTCCGAAGTTACTTTCAGAAAAAACAAATCCGTCGAGATCAATCACGCTTGATTACCTACGAAAGGAGCGAAGGATTGAAATCCCTACTGAACGAAGGTCGTCTGAAAAAGGGTCTATCAAAATTCGAGGTGGGAAGGCATTCAATATTAAGAATCTCAATGTCGATATTCCACTTGGACGACTCACTGCAGTTACCGGTGTATCAGGAAGTGGAAAATCAACGTTTATGTATGAGATTTTGCACAGGAACCTTCGCTCACGGCTCGACAAGAAATTTAGAACACCGCATACATACAACGCAACAAGCGTTACGGGTACTGAATACCTCGGGAGAAGTATTCTTATAGATCAATCACCAATTGGAAGAACACCGCGTTCAAATCCTGCGACATACACGGGCGCATTCACCCATATACGAGACCTATTTGCATCAACGGGTGAAGCCCGTGCACGTGGATGGAAGGCGGGAAGATTTTCATTTAATGTAAAGGGTGGGCGCTGTGAAGCATGTCAGGGGAACGGAGAAATTGCTGTTGAAATGCACTTCTTACCGACGGTATATGTTACCTGTGACATCTGTGACGGACGACGTTTTACAAAGGAAACGCTTGAAATTTACTACAAGGGCAAGAACATTGATGATGTCCTCCACATGACTGTCGAGGAGGCAGATAAATTCTTTATTGATATACCTTCAATTCATGAGAAATTAAATTCTCTTCTGGAAGTGGGGCTCGGGTATCTCGAATTAGGACAGAGTGCAACAACACTTTCTGGCGGTGAAGCTCAGCGTGTAAAGATAGCTTCAGAACTGTATCGACCGCATACACAAAAAACCATGTACCTCCTCGACGAGCCAACAATCGGTCTTCACTATGAGGATGTAAAAAAACTGATTGAGATTCTCCAGGAGCTCGTCAACCGAGGAAACACAGTCATGGTTATTGAGCATAACCTCGATCTCATAAAATGTGCAGATTACATTATTGATATTGGACCGGAGGGTGGTGAAAAGGGAGGAGTCCTCGTTGCAAAAGGAACCCCAGAAGAGGTTGCAGAGAATGGAAAGTCCTTCACGGGAGGTTACCTGAAAAAGATGCTATAAAAAGTCAAAATGTGCGATTTACGAAGTCGCACATTTTAGTGAGTCGTAATATCACAAGAAAGAAGTGAAGGCCAGCACAAGCGCTGGCCTTTTTGGTTTTCCCCCATGACTCAGAGGCTGTGACGTGCACGACGCATCACCTTGAGCCCATTGAGACTGCCGTTGAAGCTCGAAATGAGGACATCCCAGCGTTGGTCGCTGTGTCCTTTTGGCTTTTCGCCAAAGATTCGTTCAAAAACGGCTATCCAGACGTCACCGAGTGCATGATGGGGAGTAGTCCTTCGCGCACCAAATTTGTGAAGTTCTCGACGCATGATGCGTACGAGAGTCATTTTTTTACTGTGCTCAGATTCGAAGGGCCTACGTTTCGTTGTCATTTTGAACTCCCGTGTAGAGTGAGTTGGAGGAGGTACTATTTCTAATTATTTAGTATAACATGGTACCTGTATGGAAAAGTCTGACCTCATGTGGAGAAAAATACCCAAGGAACCTGGGGTCTATTTTTTCCGTGGGTCAAGAAAAGAAGTTCTCTACATAGGAAAAGCAACAGCACTTCAAAATAGAGTAAAAAGTTATTTTGATGCAGTCATTTCAGAAAAAAGAAGTGTTTTAATAGAGAAGATGGTGCGTGAAGCGAAGGATGTTGAGTGGGTCACCACAGACTCAGTTCTTGAAGCAATGTTGCTTGAGACAAATCTGATACGAACTCATAAACCTTTTTATAACACTCGCTCCAAGGACGATAAAAGTTTCAATCATGTGGTCATCACAAAAGATGAATTTCCACGCATCCTCATTGTGCGTGGGAAAGATATAGATAAAACCACAGAACATGAATATCAATATATTTTCGGCCCATACCCAAGCGGTGTACTTTTTAGAGATGCAATGAAGATTGTAAGAAAGCTGTTTCAATTTTATGACAGTGATTTTTCGTACCAATCTTCAAAAAGTAAATTATTGAAAGGAAAGATAGATTTCAATAGACAGATTGGGCTTTATCCAAATCAGTGTACAAAAGCAGAATACGCACGGACGATTCGACATGTATGCCTGTTCTTTGAAGGGAAAAAGCAAAAAATCATTGCAGACCTAGAGAAAGAAATGAGGCGCCTCGCGAAGCAGGAGAAGTTTGAAATGGCACATGTTGTAAAGCGAAAGATTTTTTCACTCCAACATATTCAGGATGTGTCCCTCATCAAAGATGAGAGTCGAACATATGCCGATGACAAATCTATTCGCATTGAGGCGTATGACATCGCTCATTTGCAGGGAAGTGATATGGTCGGAGTCATGGCTGTCGTTGAAAATGGCATTACAGCAAAAAGTGAGTATAGAAAATTCATCATTCATTCAACAAAGATTGCGGATGATACAAAGGCGCTCAGGGAGGTGCTCGAGCGAAGACTTGCACATACTGAGTGGATGTCACCGACATTTATTGTCGTAGATGGAAGCACTGCGCAGGTACGTACTGCAGAAACTGCACTAAAACTCGCCGGTAAATTTATTCCTGTTGTGGGAGTTGTTAAGGATGAACATCACAAGCCAGTACGATTTATTGGCTCAAAAAAGATCATTGAAGAATATAAGAAACTGATACTACTCGCAAATGCTGAATCTCATCGCTTCGCAATTTCGTTTCATAGAAGTAAAAGAAAAATAGTTTAGATTACTTATACCCACTGCCCCAACTTCCCCAGAACGAAGAACGATACAATATACTCATGAAACTCAACACCTATTCGTCTTCATGGCGATTCATTGTTTTAATCATAGTCACACTCCTCTTTACTCCATATACACACGCACAGGAGAGCCAAGTGAGCCAGACAGCAAATAATACCCAAGCAATCATCCTTGCCAATATCGCAATATACGACTCAAAAATCACCTCACAAAACAACACCTCAATTACCATCGGATTTGATATCGCCAACAATGCAGACACCACACAGTCAGACATCAAATACGGCATCGATATCGTAAAGAAATCCATAAAAGGGCAGACCATCGTTGACTCCTTTGTATCAGCGGGGACACTGACTCTTGCCGGACACGAAACACAGTCAAAAACCCTCACATACACCATCCCACCCTTTCTTTCTGGTGAGTATGAACTCTGGGTCATTAGCAGAACCACCGGAGGACTCATGCTTGGTCTTTCTGCTGTTGGTACCACCACCTTCACGAATAGCGCATCATACACCGAAATAGTCCCCGAATCCTGTCACGTCACGGTGAGTGGTGAAACCGATACATACACACTCTACCAAGGAGTGGATGTTGCACCAGAAGAAACACTTTCTCTCTCCTGTACCGTCATAAACCCATCCGAGGAGTCCGTTACTGTTACCCCAACCTTCGAAACACACCGTCGCACTATGTATGGGGAGCGCATCACTACTCCTGTATCATCAGAAACAGTCACTCTCAACGGAAATGAGGAAAAAACCACAGCTTTCATCATTCCGAAAGCATCAGAACCACAGGCATACGACGTGAGTATGCAACTCACCTCCACAGAATCAAAACAACCTCTCTCAAACAAGGTTGTGGCTCACTACGTCCTCCGTGGTGCGAGTGCCACCATACAGATTGTCACCCTTGATAGGGATTCATACGGAGTCGGTGACACACTGAGCGCACACTTCTTCTGGTCGCCATCAGCCGATGGCTTTGCCGACTCCCGTGCAGGAAGTGGCACTGAAATTGGAACAACCACAGTGCTCATGAGTGTCACGAATGACGATGGTATTGCATGCATTGAACCCATCAGTACAACTCTCAATCCAGCACAAACGGAATACACCATACAGGCACCAGTCATTGCTCCGTGTATATCCCCACAGGCTTTGTTCACTCTTGTGGATGAGCAGGGGAACACCCTCGACGCCCGCACCATTGAAAGTCCACCACCGGCACCAGTATTGCCAACCGTCACACCTGAACCAACAGAAACACCATTCTGGAACATGTTGAATATTGCCATTCTTCTTGCCGTCATCAGTTCACTCATTATTCTACTTGTAGTTATTCGTATGTTGCTCCACGTTCGTAGCACATCATCAGAGAACAATACATCCACGACCATACTCAAGGCACTTATCTTCACTGTCATTGCAGGCACTTCGGTGTTTGGTGGGGTTGGGGAGGTGGAGGCGGTGACGTTTAAAGCTGCTGATTGGAACATAGCAGCATCGATAGATATTAATTATATGCTATATACGGTCAATACCGATAAAGTCACGTATGCTCCTGGAGAAACCGTGGTTTTGAGCGGGTCGGCATATGCTAGCTTTTGTTCAAATGGAACTCCTTCGAATACATTAACTGCAACACTTAATGGGGTGAGTGCCTCTCTTATAAATACGTATCAAGGAGGACGGACTACCCTTTATTTTTCAGGAAGCATTCCTGCTCCAACGATCCCAGGGAATTACAATATAGAATTGTATGGCTGCTATAATGCAGGAGGGTATTGTGGCTCTGCTAGTATCCCCATCACCGTCATCGCCCCCGCAGTCTCCTGCGTCGGCTCTTGGAATAACAACGGTACCTGCAGTGTAACCGGTGCATGTGGTCAGACAGGAAGCGTTCAACAAACATTTACTCAAACCACCCCAGCCTCTGGTGGTGCAAGCTGTACCAGTATCTACGGTGGTGAACATGGAGCAACGAGGTGGGGAGGTACCTCCTGTGCTACCGCAATCTGCACCACCCCAGATCTCACCTCTCAGTCCCTTTCAGTTCCGAGTTCTGCACTAACAAATACGGCATTCAATCTTTCTGCAATCGTATCAAACATCGGAAACAATACAACCGGCAGTGGGTTCAGTGATAACTTCAGCTACTCATTCACGAGCAACACAGGACCATGGACAAACCTTCCCAACATTGCAAAATCAGCACTTACAAGCGGTGCAACATCAGCAGACGTGGACACATATACACCAACACAAGCAGGTACGCTATACATTCAACACTGTGTCGACTCAACCAACGCTATTGCCGAATCTGTGGAAGTGCCAAATTGCACTGTGAGCGCTGGAACGACTGTCTCTGCTCCCCCATCCCCCTGCCTCCTAACATCCATCAATGATTGCTTCCTTCCTGACACACCTTCGGGAGAAAACGCAGGAGCATGTATATCTTTAGGGGCATGTAATTAC
>JANLIJ010000099.1 GCA_024653575.1 Candidatus Kaiserbacteria bacterium | reverse complement strand
CCAAAAAGCCTGAGTGGTGAGTATGGGGGCGATAAGCAAGCAAACCTCGAAGCATTCTTTAAATATCTCAATGAAAAACTTGATGACGAAACTCTGTTTGCAGAAGTTCGACACGAAAATACTGGTCGTGCATCCTCGACCCCGTGGACGTCAGTCGACCTTTTTGGTATGACCACCACGAATACCGACGACCTCTCCATCGGACAGGTTATTGAGCGTTCTGCACCATATTTTGATTTTATTGCACCAATGGTATACCCATCGCACTATCCGAATGGATTTATTGGGCTCAGTAATCCGAATGACTATCCATACAAGGTGGTGCACTACGCAATGCAGGGTGGGGTGAACCGTATGACTGCGACGACGACGGTGGTGGCGGGCTTCGCGCATGAGCGCCTTGGTACAAGCACACCAGCCGTGTACGCGAAGCCCGTTTATACTGCAGAGAAACTCCGCACGTGGATACAGGATTTTGATTATGGTGGAGACTATGATGCCACCGATGTACGCAATCAAATTCAGGCAAGCGCCGATGCGGGAGTAAAATCTTTCATGATATGGGCGCCAAGTAATATATACACCCGTGACGCATTGCTCGCCGAGTAATACATTTTCTTTGTTATACTATACGCATGTCATTTGACTCAGAGAAAATTACTTTTTTTGCGCGTACCGATGCACGAGGAAGAGAAGTGCAGTTTGGCATTAAAGCAAAAGACCGCCAGCGACACGTTTACGTCATCGGAAAGACAGGTATGGGTAAGTCGACCCTCCTTGAAAACATGGCAGTGCAAGACATTCAAAATGGGGAAGGGATGGCGTTTATTGACCCTCATGGTGCATCAGCTGAGACACTCCTCAACTACATTCCCGAGCACCGCATTAAAGATGTGCTCTATTTTGCGCCATCCGATACCGATCATCCCGTTTCCTTCAATATCATGGAAGACGTTGGGCCCGACAAGCGACACCTTGTCGTGTCTGGACTCATGTCCGTGTTTAAGAAGATATTCGTTGATCAATGGTCTGCGCGAATGGAGTACATTCTCAGCAACACGCTCCTCGCACTTCTCGAGTATCCTGACTCCACGCTTCTCGGAG
>JANLIJ010000094.1 GCA_024653575.1 Candidatus Kaiserbacteria bacterium | reverse complement strand
CTTCCCTACAATACCAATCTCAGCATGGTTGCAATCGATGAACAGACCCACCGTGTAACACTCATTGATGATCAGAAACTTGATTTTGGTGGATTTCTTAAGGGGTACCTTGCCGAAGTCGAAGCGAAACACATCATGGAGACACACAAGGACGTACACGGCGTTATTGTAAACATCGGTGGCGACATCCACACACGAGGTCGTGATGCTCATGGCAACGTCTTTGTGTTTCAGATTGAAAACCCCGTCACCGGACACGGCATCGATGTACCCCTTGAAAATACGAGCCTCGCCACGAGTGGTACTTATAGGCATGCATGGGACACCGACAAAGAACGGATGCACCACATACTTGCGCGCGACGGCACCCACAACCCAAAGACGGACATTGTCTCATCGAGCGTCATCCATGAGTATGGCGCACATGCAGAAGCCTATGCCAAGACACTCATGACACTTACCCCAGAGATGCTCGAATCTATGACGAGCGAAACGTTACAATACGCACGTATTTATTCAGATGGAACAGCACACACATCACTATGAAATATTATATTAAAGCAATCTCATACACGCAGGAATTTCTTTTAGGGCTCGGTATTTTTATTCTCATGGCACTCCCCCTCGCTGTTCTATACGACATCGAGGCGGTCACCTCACGATCACTGGCACTGTACGATGTGGTGCACATCACACTGTTTTTCGTCATGGTCATTCGCCCACTTGCTGACATCTGGACGAGCAGTCAGTACGTACGACCGCTCGTCATACTCCGCAAAGGCTTCGGGGTGGTTTCAGCATCAATTGTTGTTGCGTTCCTACTCGCAAAGATAATTGCAGACCCAAGCGGATACATACAGAACTTTTTTACCACAGCGTACTGGTCACTCGAAAACTACGCACTTTTTGCACACCTCGCTGACGTTACCGCAATTCTCCTCCTTATCACCTCCAATAAATTTTCTAAGCGCGTCCTCGGAGCGTGGTGGAAGCGAATCCAGCGTCTCTCATACGTGTATTTTTATGCGAGCGCACTCTATGTGTACCTTTCGTTCGGTGAAAATCTAATACTCAGCTTCATGGCTATTGTGACAATAGTAACCATTGTGGCATACGTCAAAAATACCCTTAAAATCGAAGTAATAAAAGCAACAACAGTATGAGCATACAAATACAAGAAGGGATCATCTCACACGTCACTGACCTGACCAAAACTGCAAAGGAGGTTATCATTACGCTCGCTGATGCGCTTGTGTGCCCACCAGGATCGTTTGTGAATTTCTTCATTGAACTCAGCGGTGCACCGGTGCGTCGTGCATATTCAGTCGTCAATGCAAATGCTGAACAGAAAACGGTTACCTTTTCAGTTCGTCACACTTTAAACGGCGTGGTAACACCAGAGTTTTGGAAAGATGACATCATCGGACGTACAGTACGTGTCATGGGTCCATTGGGACTCAATACCGCAGATAAACTTTCTCATGCGACGGTACATCTCTTCGCGTACGGTATTGGTGCGGGAGTTATAAAAGCAATTGCAGAATATTCCCTTCAGAATCCTACCGTCACCACAATGACCATCACCACAGGAAGTCGAAATGAGGAGGATATTGTCTATAAATCATACTTTGATGAAATTGCGAAAGACAATCCTCACGTCACCGTCAAATATGTGATCTCAGACCCGCTTGACCAGAGCTATCCATTCAAGGGATACGTACAAGACCATCTTGAAGGACTCTCATTTGATGATTCTGATATCTATATGTGCGGACAAGAGAAAGCCTGCAATGCCCTTCTTGAAAAAATCAAAGCGACCAACCCACAAAATACTTCATTCTTTGTTGAAGCATTTCATTAGAACATCCTGTGCCTTCCATTACCTTCACCCTCTCCGACCGTGAGCGATAAGGTAACTCATACAAAGGTCAGACCTTTGCTACTTTAATTTAACGCGTCCGCGTTAAATTAAAGTAGCGGGGGTCTCAGGAATAAAAAGCACCTCAAGGCGTCGCCTTGAGGTGTTTTTTATCAGTATGGAATTTTGCACTCCTCGAAACAATGCGCTCCTCTATTTAAGGTATAGATACGTTCCCTTCCCTCATCGCGCACCGAGACTGCATCAACGGATTTGAGGACATTGAGGTGGTGCGTAATGGTTGGCTGTTTAAGCTTTAAGACTTTTGTGAGTGCACCGACGGTCTCACCATTCCCTGCTTTTCCAAGAAGACAGACGAGTTTATATCGACTCTCCACGCCGACCACTTTAAAGCAATCTGGGCAGAGTAACTCCTCGCTCGCAATAGATTGCTTAACCCACGCTGGACGCCCATGCATTCGTGTTTCGGAATTTTCTGTTTTTATACCTTTTTTTGCCTTTTCCACAGTGTGATAAAATATATAGATAGCTATCTATATATTATGTATAGATTAGTATCTATTAATAGTAGCAAATGTTGCGAATGAAGCAACGCCTTTTAGAAACACTATGCCAAATACAACATCAGAGAATTCGTTCCCTTCACACATCACCAAGCGAAGTGGGCGGAGAGTATCCTTCAACAAAGCAAAGATTGCACGCGCAATTGAAAAGGCGCTTCATGCGACCGGTGTCTACAAGCAGGCAATCCCAGAAAAGATAACCAAGGCGGTTATTGCTGAACTTAAAAACCGCTACGCAGGCAACAAGGAAGTTGCACCATCGGTTGAAGAGGTGCAGGACATCATTGAGAAGACTCTGATGGAGGTGGGGTATCTTGATACCGCAAAGGCATACATTCTCTACCGTGAGCAACATGCGCAAATTCGTCGAATGATTCAAACAGAATCAATCGATCTCGTCGACCAATATCTTGCGGTTGCAGATTGGCAGGTGAAAGAGAACAGCAACATGGCCTTCTCACTCCAAGGACTCAACAACTACATCGCCTCTGAAGTCTCAAAGAACTATTGGCTCAACAAGATATACCCTCCCGAAATTCGTGATGCACACCAGAACGGTGACTTCCACCTCCACGATCTCAATCTCCTCTCAGTGTACTGCGTTGGTTGGGATCTCTATGACCTCCTTATGCGTGGCTTCGGTGGTGTCCCTGGAAAAGTGCAGAGCAAACCCGCAAAGCACTTAAAGACAGCGCTCGGCCAAGTAGTGAACTTCTTCTATACCCTTCAGGGTGAAGCTGCGGGAGCCCAAGCATTTTCAAATGTTGACACACTCCTCGCTCCATTTATCTGGTATGACCACCTCTCGTATGATGAGGTCAAACAGGCAATCCAAGAATTCGTCTTCAATGTGAACGTACCGACACGCGTTGGTTTCCAGACACCATTCACCAACATTACCCTCGATCTCAACGTACCAAAGCATTACGAAAAAATGCGAGTCATCGTCGGCGGAAAGCAGATGAAAGAAACGTACGGTGATTTCAAGAAGGAGATGGATATGTTCAATCGAGCATTCCTCGAAGTAATGAGCGAGGGTGACGCATCTGGTCGCGTATTTACCTTCCCTATTCCTACGTACAACATCACGAAAGATTTTGATTGGGACAATGAGAATATTGTGGCGCTTTGGGAATCTGCAGCAAAATATGGTATCCCCTATTTCTCAAACTTCGTAAACTCTGACATGAGCCCTGACGATGCCCGCTCAATGTGTTGCCGTCTCCGTATCGACAATCGTGAACTTCAAAAAAGAGGTGGTGGTCTCTTCGGCGCAAACCCACTCACCGGTTCAATTGGTGTTGTGACGGTGAACCTTCCACGACTTGGAAAAACCTCAAAGAACAAGGCTGATTTCATGAAGAAACTCGGAGAAATCATGGATACTGCGAAGGAAAGTCTCGAGATAAAGCGAAAGGTACTCGAGTCCATGACCGACAAAAATCTCTACCCATACACAAAGTACTACCTCGAAAGCATCAAGACTGCCTACGGGTCATACTGGAAAAACCACTTCTCTACCATCGGTCTCGTGGGTATGAATGAGGCAATCGCAAACCTCCTCGATACCGACATCACGACACCCGAGGGTTCAAAGTTTGCTGAGGATGTACTCGACTTCATGCGTACACGAATTTCTGACTATCAAGAAGGAACAGGCAACAACTACAACCTCGAAGCAACCCCTGCAGAAGGAACTTCATACCGTCTCGCGCTCATCGACCAAAAGCAGTTCGATGACATGATATTTGCAAACGGAGTTGGAACTGATGTTGCCGACCCATACTACACAAACTCAACACATCTCCCTGTCCAGCACACCGATGATGTCTTTGAAATTCTCGAACTTCAGGACACTCTCCAAACAAAGTACACCGGCGGTACGGTCATCCACTTCTTCATCGGAGAGCGAATTCAGGATGTGAATTCTGTGAAGACGCTCGTGAAAAAAATCTGTACTGAATATCATCTCCCCTACTTCACTATCACACCAACATTCAGTGTCTGTATGAACCACGGGTACCTTCATGGTGAAGTCTTCACCTGTCCAACCTGTGAGAGCGAATGCGAGGTGTACACTCGTATTGTGGGCTACCTGCGACCCGTTGAGCAGTGGAACAAAGGTAAGCGTGCGGAATACGGCAACAGAAAGCACGTAGATCAAAAAGCGCTTGGCGTTCCTACTACGGAAACCACCGTATGCGAATAGGTGGACTCCAAAAGAATTCTCTTATTGATTACCCAGGAAAAATATCTGCGATTGTCTTTACAATTGGGTGTAACTTTCGTTGTCCCTACTGTCATAATCCTGAACTTGTCGATGAGACTGCCGATGAAATACCTGAAGCAGACATATTCGCGTTCCTTGAAAAACGAAAGGGGCTCTTGGAAGCCGTCACCATCACCGGCGGAGAGCCGACAATGCACGACGACCTCCTGTCCTTCATACGGAAAGTGAAAGACCTTGGATTCCTCGTAAAGCTTGATACCAATGGCACTAACCCGAGTACCCTCGCGCAAGCACTTGAAGAAAGATTCGTCGACTACGTCGCGATGGATATCAAATCTCCACTTGCAACATATGAGAAAACGGCCAACAGGCCGGTTGATACAGTCGCTATTCGAAAAAGTATCGACCTTCTCATACATGGCAATACTCAGTATGAATTTAGGACGACACTTGTAAAAAGCCTTATTACCCCTGAGGACCTTGATGGTATCGGGAACGATATACAGGGGGCGGAGCGTTACTACCTACAAAAATTTGTCCCCACAAAGACCCTCAATCCAGCATTTCTTCGCAAGACCACCTTCACTGATGAAGAACTTGAGCGTATGAGAGTCAACATGCAGAAGTATGTAAAGGAGTGTATTATTCGATGATATGAGGACTATCTATCTCGATCATGCAGGAGCAACACCCGTGAGAAACGAGGTGTTTTCAGCCATGTCTCCTTATTTACAAGACGTGTATGGGAATCCTTCCTCGATTCACCACAAGGGACGAGAAGCGTATGATGCTGTAACGAAGGCACGGACTGAGATAGCACAGGCACTCGAGGTGAGTCCGAATGAAATTATCTTTACAAGTGGCGGTACCGAAGCAAACAACCTTGCCCTCCGCGGTGTCGCGCAGAATGTGCGACTTACGAAGTCGCACATTCTTGTTTCTGCAATTGAGCACAAATCCGTACTCGAAACTGCTCACACACTCTCACAACAAGGATTTGAGGTTGAATATATTCCGGTAGATGAGTACGGTATGGTGCATGTTGAAGACGTAGTAACTCGCGTAAGAAACGACACATTACTCATCTCTATAATGTATGCAAACAACGAAATAGGGACTATTGAACCAATCGCTGAAATTGCAGAGGCACTCCATGAAAAATTTGGAAACGCACGTCCTCTCTTCCACACCGATGCATGTCAAGCACCTGGCCAGCTCAAAGTTTCGCCACATGAGCTTGGTGTCGACCTCATGACGCTCAACAGCGGGAAGATCTATGGTCCCAAGGGTGTTGGGATGCTCTATGTTCGTGAGGGAGTGTGTATCACCCCACAAATCGTTGGGGGTGAACAAGAACGACACCTGCGCGCCGGCACTGAGAACGTTGCTGGAATTGTTGGCTTCGCTCGAGCGCTCACGCTCGCTACAGAAGAGCAAGCAACAACGGCAGTCCATCTCTCCTCACTCAGAGATACGTTTATCTATTCCATTCGAATGGAAGGTTTTGGGGCTATATTGAATGGGCACGAAACAGAACGCCTCCCTGGAAATATTCATTTCTCTTTCCCTGCCATCGAGGGTGAGGCGCTCGTTTTACTCCTCGATAGTCATGGCATTTGTGCATCAACCGGCTCGGCCTGTAATGCACACGATCTTCTTCCCTCTCATGTCCTCCGTGCTACAAAGCGGGCAGGAGAACACATTCACGGAAGCCTCCGTCTTACACTGGGAAGAAGTACAACTGAGGAAGAACTTGAAATAACACTAAAAACGCTTATCGCGTGTGTCGAGCGACTACGAGCACTTTCACCACTCCCCCTCAAACTATGAACAAGGAAACAAAAAACATTCCTGATGTAACCTCATGTGGGCAGAGTTCTTCGTGGCTCTATAACGATACAGTGAAAGAACATTTTCTAAATCCTCGAAATATTCTTATTAATGACACACAGCATGAGAGTGACGGCATCGGTATTGTCGGTAGCCCCGCCTGCGGTGACATGATGGTGGTGTGGATTAAGGTTGATAAGGATTCAGAGCGAATCACCGAATGCGTCTGGAGGACCTTTGGATGTGCATCTGCAATTGCATCCACCTCAATGATGTCTGTCATGGCGACTGAGAACGGAGGTATGACGCTCCGTGATGCAAAACGTCTCAGTCCCGAAGCAATCCTCGACCGTCTCGGTGGACTTCCCGATAGAAAGTATCACTGCTCAGTTCTCGGTCACCAAGCATTGCGTGAAGCTGTTCTAGATTTTGAGACAAACCATGCAAAGCAATAGTACCCTTAGCTGCACAATTCTTGAGAAGCGGAATGAAACACCCAATGTCTTTTCACTTGTGCTCAGAGTAGAAGGTGAACGACCACCATTTCTTGCAGGACAATATCTCACCGTCCGCCTTCCCCACTTTGAGCCAGTAGAGGGAAAAAGTTACAGCATCGCAAGCACACCACGTGAGAAAAATATTACACTCACCATAAAAGAAATGGGCGGATTTTCGCGCGCAATACTCGCACATGAAGTCGGAGACACGATCACCACATCACTTCCCTATGGCTTCTTCTACCCAGAACCAGACGAATCATCTGGTCTTGCATTTGTGATCGGTGGCATTGGTATCACCCCCTGTATGAGTATCATTGGAGACCTCCTTGAACACGACTACCAAAAACCAATTACTCTTTTTTACTCAAACAGAACGCAGGCTGATATTGTTTTTAAAAACGCGCTCGACACCCTCGCACAAAAACACTCCAATTTTAAAATTCACTATTTCATCACTCGAGAACCCATTCAAGGCCGGGCCTTGAATGGGCAGTCGGTAACCTATGACAGAATGACTGCGGACTTTATTACGGCAAATACTCCAAACCTTCACGAGACCGATTTCTTCCTCTGTGGCTCCATAGACTTCACCAAAGACATGTGGAAGTCACTGAAGACAGAAGGAATAGAACACACCCGTCTCTTCACCGAAGGCTTTTTCTAAGGAAGTTCTGAAATATCCCACAAGCTCCAATTGGAGCTTGTGGGATATTTTGTATTTCACCCCTACTTAGACACGCCCTTTCGCTTTGGTGCTGTTCCTACGAGAATGAAAAGTACAATAAGTACCGCGAGTGCAATACCGATACCCACCCATGGCACCCATGGAAGGCGCTCAGTGAGACGACTCTCTTCATCGTCACATTCATCTCCAATGCCATCGTGATCAATATCGCGCTGGGTCTGATTGGGAATATTGATGCAATTGTCATTTACATTGAGAATCTGATCCCTGTCGTAGTCATCACACTCATCCCCAACACCGTTTCTGTCAATATCTTTTTGATCAGCATTCGCTACCAAAGGACAATTGTCATTGAGGTTGGGGACAATATCACCATCTGAATCAGCTTGCAGAAAAGCAACATTCTTTACCCATACCGGTGGAAGAATTGGTTGTATACCGACATCATTTACAAGGTCTCCGTGTGGGCCATAGGGGACGTTTACAAATCTGTCGGGATTGCGATAGATGAAATAGACGGTCTTTGGTTGCGCAAGGAATCGAAGGCCTCGAAAAAGTTCCATTCGTCCACTTGTCACACCAGTCTGATACGACTGATGAACGAGTGAATAGATGTATTCACTCGTACCATTTTCCACAACAACATACGCATTCTGTGACACCGCAGTACCTTCCTCGAGTGGAACCTCGACAACAGTCGGTACAAGAATTTGGAAAGGACCAACGGTAGTATTTTCGTGGTACACAGAGACGACAGTATCATCGACAGCAGAAACTGTCTGAGTCCATGTCAGTGCAAAAAGTACGAAAACACCAATACGAAATACCATATTCATATCTATTGCAATTCTGGGTTAGCGCTTTTCTGTTTAATAAATGCTGTCGACATGAGGAGTGCACCAATAACGAAGAAAGTAATGATACGCTCGGTGAGTGCCATATTCCACACATCAATGAAGAGGAGCCGTGCAATGACAAGACCAACAAGGATGCTTCCCGACCACGTATATATCTTATTCCCATGGAAGCGACCCATAACAAACAGTGGGATACCGATGAGTGTATAGATAATGAGTGAGAACGTCGTCGCAATGTCGTCTGCCATAGTTGCGTGGAAGATTCGCCATATGAGAGTGAGTCCATACACTGAACCGAGGATAAGGAATACTGCACCAAGATGGGACTCTTTCATATGGCGCTTCGCCGAATCAAGCAGTGTGAGTCCGCCGATTGCAAAAGCGAGTCCTACAGTGAGTAGTACAAAGAGATGATCATAGGATATGCCATTTCTCCACGAGTATGACATAAGACTCTCAAATGAAAGAATGCAGGGAATGAAGAAGAGCAGACTCACATTTGTAGTCACCCGATGGTCATCAAGCGCATATGACGTGAGTAATATCGCAAATAGAATTTCCGTAGCGAGCGCAATGGTGAAGACAGAACTATCCAACTCTATTGCCGTCGCAACAACGAGTAGTAAGAAGCTTATCGCAGTGTAGATATAAAAGAGGATACTCTTCTCTGTATTTCTATAGACAATGTAGCTCCCAAATGCAAAGACAAGCATCCAGGCCACACAGAGGAGGCTTTGCCACTCAGGAGATGCCGCTGCCAGTATCCACATGATGAGGTACATACCAGTACCGAGCCCAATCGTGATGTGTATTTGCTTTGTCTCATTTGTTTCATTAAATATGACACCCACAATATTCGCAATGAAGAAGACTGTTGTGAATATAAAGGAGAATAACAGTGCAATATCTTGATCTGCACCACTCACACTCAAATACGGGAGACCATACAGGAAGACAACAATGAGTGAAATAAATGTGAGAATACTCCATCGTCTGACATTCACCACCCACAATGTTCCGAGAACGACAACAAGAAGATACGAGAACATTTCAAAAACGCCAAATTCTGGATCAATAACAAGGAGCGGGGCTATCGAGGCAAGTACGAGGCCGGTAACTGCAAGTGATTTCTGGTCATACCGCACACTCACAAATGCGACATACGCTATCGACATGAACATAATAGTGAGCGCCACGCTTGGCGTGAAAAAATCATACAACTGGCGCGCTGCGGTTATGGTGAGAAGAATCGTAGTTGAACCAATGGCGGTAAAGATACCTCCCTGATGTTCATACTTTCGAATACGCCACGTACCGAGCGCGAGGAAGGCAACTCCGAGAAGTATACCGAAGGTGATTCGTCCAACAGGCCCTATCCAGTTGTTTGCGAAGGCATAACTCACAAACCATCCGAGCGCGAGGAGGAAGAGAAACGCCCCCAGCTTGACCATAAAGTCTTTCTTGAGCCATATCTCAAACTCACTTTCCTTATAGCTCATGGCTGTACTTTGCCGAGGGACCTCTCTTTGCTCTGCTGTGTACGCAGGTGTAGGTATTGATTGCATCGGGATAGCTTGTGGCATTTGAACAGGAGCGGTCTTTGGCATCTCCATAGCCTGCACTTTCGCCACACCTGGAGCCTGTTGTGTCCTCCTCACTTCCTCCGTCAAAGCATCAATCTTACTGCCAATTATGTACATCCACACCCCAAAGAAAATAAAAATAAATAGCTCCATACCAAATAAAGTGAGTTTATAAATTACCGCGTTATTACACCTAGTATATACCAATATAAAAATACTGGTTTTGCCTATGGTAATAACGTCTCGTGCCCACACATACCAGACTAGAGGACGTATTGAAAAATGTGCGACGTCCGACGTCGCACATTTTTATTCAAAAACGATTTCAAACGGGTACATCCCCATGCCACAACTCCCCTCAAGTGGCCCGACACCTTGAACACCCACATCAATATCAGTTGAACCTGTCTGTGGAAGTATCTTTGATATATCCATGCTCGGAATGCGTACCGAAGATGAACAATCGAATGTTGCTACCGTATTAAAGCGAATAATGGTTGGTACCCCAGCCTTCGCAACGCTCTTTCGTGGAAGATATCCACCCTTCGCATCAATTTCAACAATCTGGGTTCCATCAACAATCGAGACATTATTCTCTTTTACAACTTGGGCTACTGGCGCATTACCATTGCCATTTGAGAGCATGGCTGCGCCTCCGATGAGCACTACCGATACTGCAATTGCTATGAGTATTCCTTTCATAAGTGTTAAGTATACTAGAAGTTGAATATTGGAGAAATCAACCCAATTATCACAAGACTGTTAATGAGATTGAGGAGTGCAAACATAATGACGATGAGACCTGCACTCTTAAAGAATATCCCAGATTTTGAACTATTTTGAATACTGAATGAACTAAAGCTTATAAGCGCGAGTACGGGGAATGTCCCCAGAGCAAAGGCGAGCATTGTTAAACCGCCAGAGAGGAATGAGCCGGTACTCAGTGTATAAAGTTGCATTGACTGCGTGAACCCACAGGGGAGAAAAAATGTTGCAATACCGACAAGGAGTGGCGTGAGTGTGTGATTAAACCGCGAGACACCAT
>JANLIJ010000207.1 GCA_024653575.1 Candidatus Kaiserbacteria bacterium | reverse complement strand
CAAATTATGCAAATTGCCATATTAAAAGCCCGAGACGAATGTCTCGGGCTTTTGATGATTTTAAATCTCTACCGCGCTTCTCCTCCCTTTGTAGCCCCCATGGTATCTATCTTCTGTTCAAGTCGTTCGACGCTTGTCGAAAGCCCTGACAATTCGCCTTGTACTTGTACAGTTAAAAAATAAGTAAAAAGTGCAAAACCAATAACGAGGGCCCATGCAATGTACGGGAAGAACTTCGATGATTCTAATGTGTTATTCATATGGTAATAAGTATAACAGTGCCTGCCATAGAGTATTGTGAGAGGTGTTTAGAACTCAAAAATCGAAAGGGATACATTTTAATATTGTATGCTATGATGCGATTAGAAATTTTTGTAATTGAACATTTAATGACAGGAGATTGAGATGAGAAAATGGTTCGAGTTTAAACCCATAGGCGGTACCAGTTTTCCGCCTCTGGAGCCAGGCAAGAAGCGTACGGGTCGGTCTCGGTCAGAGGCATCGCCGAAGGCAAAACCTTCTGGCACCCGCTCGAAACAGAAGGTGCCACCACAGAGTAATTCTCCGTACTGGAGTCGTGGTCAGAGGGTTAAGTATGTGCCCGGCAAGGGACCGCAAGAGCACCGCGCTACGGTTTTTGTGGTAGAGACCCATGATAGTAATGGTGTCACATTTATGGGGTGGGGAAGTAAATGCTTTTCTCACCAGTTCTTCGAGCCTGTGTCATGAAATTGGCTCACACACTGATTTGGCCGTCGTACTCCGACGGTCCTTTTTTGTGTTATGATGCGATATATGAGCCTACATCAAGAGTATTTCAAAGACAAAAAAATCACCGTCATGGGGTTGGGGCTTCTTGGACGTGGGGTGGGGGACACCGCTTTTCTTGCTGAATGTGGAGCTGAGATTATCGTGACTGACATGAAGTCAGAGGACGCACTTAAGGAATCGATTGAGAAATTGAGTGCATTTCCGAATATTACCTATCGTCTTGGTGGGCACAATGAAGAAGATTTTAAAGGGCGCGATATGATTCTCATGTCGGCAGGAGTACCAAAAGACTCTCCCTTTATTCTGTGTGCACGAAATGACGGTGCTGAAATTGCAATGAGTGGTGCGCTTTTTGCATCGCTCTCCAAGATTCCAATTATCGGTATTACGGGCACGAGAGGGAAGTCGACGGTGACACATATGATTTATCACGTGCTCACGCAAATGACTGAGGGCGGGAAGGTGATTCTCGGAGGGAATGTGCGTGGCATTTCAAACCTTCAACTTCTCAAGGAGGTTGAAGAAGACTCCATTGCGGTCATGGAACTCGACTCGTGGCAACTTCAAGGGTTTGGAGAAAAGAAACTCAGTCCTCATATTTCTGTCTTTACAAACTTCATGGAGGATCACATGAACTACTATAAAGGAAATATGGGTGCATATTTCAAAGACAAGGCAAATGTCTTCATGTATCAAGATGAGCCGGATACGCTGGTGACGACGCAGGAAGTCTTGAACAGTGCGGAGGTGTTTGCGCGAGAAAAAGGTTTTGAATTAGTACAGGACATACGGCTTGTCGATACCTCGATTCTTCCCGATGATTGCCTCCTCACGATGCCAGGGGAACATAATCGCCTCAACGCTGCCCTTGCCCTTGAAGCGCTTCGCGCTGTGGGGCTCACCGATGAAGAAATTTTTGAAGGTTTGACGACGTTCCCCGGAGTCCCTGGGCGACTCGAATATCTCGGAGAGATTGACGGTGTAAAAGTGTACAACGACAACAACGCAACAACACCCACCGCAACTGTGCGGGGCATTGAGGCTGTTGCTAAAGATAAGAACGTCGTTCTTATTGCGGGTGGAGCCTATAAGGAAGTTGACCCGAGCGTACTCGTTTCCGTGATTGAAAAACACTGCAGAGCGGTAGTCCTCCTTCCGGGGACAGGTACAGACAAACTTAAAGAGTCCCTCCACACTATTCCCATTAATGGGAATAGTGTGGAGAGTGTGACAGGAGGGGAGGTGCTTCTGAATGCTGTTAAAGCCGCGCTCGCCGCAGCGAGCGCGGGAGACGTCATTCTCTTTTCTCCTGGCTTTGCGTCCTTTGGGATGTTTGTAAATGAGTATGAGCGGAACGATCAGTTTGTAGCAATTATTGAACAACATCGAAGAGCAGAACACGAATTTTTTGCGAGTGGGTTTTTCTATAATGAAAAAGAAAAAAGTGTCCTTTTACATAAGCGAGACAACAACACAAAAATAAATCCAAACAAGTGGGCGTTTTTTGGTGGGGGCAGTGAGGACGGTGAAGAGCCTGTCGACACCTTTGTGCGAGAAATAGAGGAAGAAATAGGAGTTACTCTTGGTTTATCTGAAGCAATTCCACTCTGTGATTATAGGAATGATGTCCTTGGTATACACAGGCATGTCTTTTTTGTGAGAAAAGAAATTCCTAAGGAAGAGATGAATTTGCAGGAGGGCGCAGATTTTGATTGGGTTCCGCTCAATACTGTCTTCAATCTTGACCTTACCGATCTCACGATCAAAGACCTAAAGTTTTTCATAGAAAAATATGTTAATGTCTGACATCAAAAAAGTTCATTTTATAGGCATTGGGGGCATTGGTATGTCTGCGCTTGCACGGCTCTGTCATCATGAGGGGAAGGTGGTAACGGGTACCAATGACAATCCAAGTCCTCAAACACTCGACGCACTCTGTGAAATGGGAATCTCTATTTCTCTCGACACCTCAGTACTGCCCGAGACAGATTTGTATGTATATAGCGAGGCATGGCATAACCTCAATCCAGCGCTTCTTAAAAAAGCGTTCGATTCTGGAATTCCTACCATCAATTATTTCGATGCGCTTGGCATGGTGGCAAACGAGTACTACCTCATTGCAGTTGCGGGAAGTCATGGGAAGACGACGACGACTGCGATGATTATCGACATTCTCGAAGAGGCAGGACTCGACCCTTCGGGAGTTGTGGGTTCACTCCGCGCAAAGACGAAAAGCAATTACCGTGCGGGGAAGAGTAAATACTTTGTGGTGGAGGCCTGTGAGTACAAGCGCGATTTCCTCTCACTCACTCCCGATGTACTCGTCATCACCAACATCGAACACGAACACGTGGACTACTACAAGAGTCTCAAAGACGTACAGGATGCGTTTACTGAGTTTGCAGGACAGGTGCGTGAAGGGGGTGCGGTCATTGTAAACTTTGGTGGGCAAAATATTGCTCCAATACTTGAGGGAGTACGGGCGAAGGTAATTGACTATGGGAAGTATTTTGACCCAATGCTCAAGTTGAAAATCCCTGGTATGCACAATCAAATGAATGCCTCTGCAGGGAAGGCTGTCGCGGAGTTCATTGGAGTAGAGAGAGACGTTGCAAAGACAGCACTTCAAAATTTTGCCGGCACATGGCGCAGGTTTGAATATAAAGGAGAACTTAATGGCGCAAAGGTATATGACGACTATGGGCACCATCCGACTGAAATTAAAGCAACGCTTCAAGGGGCACGCGAGCTTTATCCCGATAAAAAAATTACGCTCGTATTCCAGTCGCATACGTACACACGCACACATGAACTTTTTGATAATTTCGTCGAAGCACTGGGACATGCTGACTCAGTGATTGTTCTTCCTATATACGCAGCGCGTGAAGAAAACACAAGTGGCGTGTCACATACTAAATTAGTCG
>JANLIJ010000060.1 GCA_024653575.1 Candidatus Kaiserbacteria bacterium | reverse complement strand
CGCTGGGCTCTTGGCCACACAATCAGGAGTTGAGTCCTTGGCTGACATGTATATTGAACCAACCCAGAAAGCTGTTGTAGAAGGAGATACGTTCGTTGTCAATGTAATGGTGGGTGCGCGTACTCCAGTCAATGTATTCAAGGGTGAGGTGATATTTGATAACTCTATTCTCTGGGTTGAATCAATTGACTACAACACCTCGATTGCCGATTTGTGGGCTGAACTTCCGTGGTATGGAAATGGAGATGGAAGAGTGACATTTGCGGGAGGAACAACTCGCCCAGGAGGATTCCTTGGAACTGGTTCGCTCATTACTATTACCTTCCGCACGACTGCTCGTGGTGCAACGCTCCTCCATCTTGAAGGTGCCCGCATTCTTGAGCACAATGGGCTTGGTACCGATGTTCCGCTCAATACACCAATCGACGCACTCTTCAACGTCGAGGAGGCGGTCATTGCCTCAGAGACGGTCTCCTCGCCAGAAACGACTACTGCAACCCTTGTGGTGACCCCCGAGAAGCCGAGTACTGATGTGAACGGGGATGGCAAGCAGACGCTCAGTGATATTAGTATCTTCATGCTCAATATTCTGGGAAATAATATGCGCTTTGACTTCAATCAGGATGGTTCCGTCGACACGAAGGATATGAGCATCATTATGGGCGCGAGGTGATTTGTAACAATTTATTGAGTTTTTTGGTACTATAGTGCAATGGAAATGCCTACAAATGAGCATAAATTAGCCGTCGTAACTGGTGGTGCCGGGTTTATTGGTTCGCACCTTTGTGAACGGCTTGTTCGTGAGGGATATCGGGTTATTTCACTCGACAACTACTTCACCGGCTCACCTGAAAATCATATTGAAGGCGTCGAGTACCGGACCGGTCACACAAAAGACATTGCAGAACATATTTCTGAGACCCCCGACACCATCTATCATCTCGGGGAGTATTCACGTGTCGCAAAGAGTCTTGAGGAACCAGAGGTTGTATATGATCTGAATATTTCGGGCACCTTTGGGGTGCTTGAGTTTTGGAGAAAGGCAAAATGCAAACTTGTGTATGCGGGCTCATCGACAAAACAAGTGGGCGAACGCGAAGATGGTGTTGCGGGGAAGGACCTCTCACCATATACGTGGACAAAGGCGGTGAATTCTGAACTTGTGGTGAATTATGGACGATGGTATTCGCTCCCGTATGCGGTAACCTATTTTTATAATGTCTATGGTCCTCGCGAACGCAGTATTGAGGAGTATGGTACCGTGATCGAGACATGGAGAAGGAGAACGCTCGAAGAGAAACCACTCCAGGTACGCGAACCAGGCACGCAACGCCGTGCGTTCACTCATGTGTTCGACACTGTAGAGGGGATAATGCTTGCTGGTGAAAAAGGCGAGGGGGATAATTATGGTATAGGTACCGATGAGCATTTTTCGCTCCTCGAGGTTGCGCAAATGTTTGGTGGAGAAATAGAGATGCTTCCCGCAACTCAATCGACGCGTACATCCCCCGATGTTGATTCTGAAAAAATTCGTG
>JANLIJ010000056.1 GCA_024653575.1 Candidatus Kaiserbacteria bacterium | reverse complement strand
GAGTATCATCGCGAGAGCAACGGCTTCCCAATGTCTTTCCACTTTGGTGTGACATTGAGGCACTCGGTGGAATCAAACTCAGTGATGGTGTGTTGGATGCCGGCCTACTCTCCAATGTACTTTTCCAATTTACCAACAAGGAATCTGCACTCAGAGAAATAGCACGAGTATTGAAAAAGGGCGCCAAACTCATTGTTATTGATTGGACAGATTCATTTGGTGGTCTCGGTCCTCAGTCGGGTGCCGTGGTTACCGAGCCAGAGGCGCGTAAATTGCTTGAGCGTGCCGGTTTTTCATTTGAGCGCACTTTTCCAGCTGGTGACCATCATTATGGGATAGTATATCGGAAATAGGCGTATGAATATTCGACCATTTGAAATAGCACTTATCGCCATCTTTGCAATCGCGGGAGTTGCGGGGCTTTTCATTTTGTCCTCATATCAATCGACGCCAGATGCCTCAACAAAATTATATGGTGACAGTGTCGAGATTTGGGGAACGCTCAATGAGAAGGAAATTAATGACTTTATACTTGAGCTCAGCAATACCAATAAGTCTGTTCAGGTTGTTGAGTATATTCAAAAAGACGAGCGGACATTTGAGAACGAGCTCCTTAACGCTATCGCAGATGGGAAGTCGCCCGATCTTGTACTTTTACCACACACACTGCTCGTCACCTACAGATCAAAGTTACAACCAATTTCATTTGAGACGATAAGTGAGCGGAGCTTTCGAGATAGCTACATAGATGGAGCTGAAATATTCATGAGAAGTGACGGCATCTTCGGCATTCCGTTTGCAGTTGACCCCCTCGTCATGTACTGGAACAAAGATATTTTCGGAGGGGCAGGACTCGCTGTACCACCGAAGACATGGGAAGGTTTGATGTCTGAGACCGCACGGTCGCTCGTAGAGAGGGATAGTAATTTTGAAATTACCCAGAGTGCAGTTGCGTTTGGTGAATACGATAATGTGCGACATGCGAAGGACATTCTCTCAATGCTTCTCCTTCAGGCAGGAAGCTCAATTGTCGATGAGCGCGAGGGTACTTATTCAGTCACTCTGCATAAGGGGAGAGAGAATGCGCTCCCCCCAGGAGAAACCGTACTTTCATTCTATATCCAGTTTTCTTCTCCAAACAGTGAGACATATTCATGGAACAGATCAAAGCAACTCGATCGCACTGAATTTGCACGGGGTAACCTCGCACTCTACTTTGGCGCCGGAAGCGAGCGTACAGCAATTGAACGTGAGAATGCAAATTTGAGTTATGACATAGCACAGGTACCACAGGGGAGTGATTCAACAATTAAGCGTAATTTTGGAACGTTCTATGCATTTGCTATACCGCGCGCCTCAAAAAACATTCAAGGGGCGTACGGGGTAGCAACTCTATTTGCAGATGAGGTGAACTCAAAAGCGCTTACAAATAGCCTCGGGTTTGCACCAGTGAGAAGAGCGCTCTTTGGTGGCGAAACGGGTGATGCGTATAGGGATGTCATCTATCAGGCTTCGCTCACCGCACGAGGATGGCTCGACCCATCACCTGAGGGGAGTAATGCAGTTTTTCGTACAATGATTGACGAGATGCACAAGGGTCAGGCACGGACAAAGAGTATTATCCTCGATACCGTTCAGGAATTAGAAAATTTATTTTAAGATATAAATTATGATTACGTTTTTCAAGAAGGATATTTATATAGGAATACTTGTCCTTTCGTTCTGTCTTGGGCTCATTTTTCCCCTCGCGTCTGTACTTGCTGTTGAGGATGATATGCTCGCGTCAGTGAGTGACAATGCAAACAACACATCAGTAAATGACAACGCAAACAATACGTCGGTAAGTGGTGGAGATTCAACCAGACTCAAGAACCCTCTTGGGATAGATTCAATTGAAGAATTTATCATAAAAATAATTGATGTTCTTCTCGTCTTTGCACTTCCTATTATCATTCTTTATATTATGTACGCGGGCTTCCTCTTT
>JANLIJ010000041.1 GCA_024653575.1 Candidatus Kaiserbacteria bacterium | reverse complement strand
TAAGAGGTCATCGTGAAGCTGGTCTTGTTGTCTTAAGTGACGGGCCAGAGCGCCTTATGCTTGAGCGTTTGGTCATTTCGCTTGGAGCACAACGACAAGTTGCCTTTGAAGTTCGTTCACTGCATACCGCATCGTACGTGAGGACGGCAGACATGCTCATTCATTTTTCTCACGACGCCGGAGAGAGTGAACCGCTTTTTATTGCTGGGATGGCTCGGATACCCATTATTACCGATGCGGTTGGCGTTGGAGGGAAACTCTTCCGCAACGGTGAATCAGCACATCTTTGCGAAGCTGAAGATGGGGCGGGTCTCGCTACGGCTGTCGATGCGTGTCTCGTGAAAGACGATGCGCTCTCTGCACTCACCGAGAGGGCTCATGAAGTCGTTCAGGAATATTTCAAGAATGATTATAGTGGATACCTCGACGCGTGTGCAAAGAGTATCAATACCTGTGCCGTCTTGGATTCTAGCTCAAAGGAGTAGCGTATCTTTCGGAGTCTTTTCGTAGTAATGTAATGTGAATATTCCTGTATGAAATTGCTCATCACGACGCAGGTTGTTGATAAAAACGACCCAATACTGGGCTTTTTCCATGGGTGGCTCCATGAATTTGCAAAGTATTTTGAGCGTATCGATGTTATCTGCCTCAGAGAGGGTGTACATAGCTTGCCTGCCCACGTTTACGTGCACTCACTTGGGAAAGAGCATGGGGAGAACAATTTAAAATATCTTGTCAGGTTTTATTATTTTTTCACTAAAGTTTTTTTTGGTATCAAAGTTGAGTACGTCTTCTTCCACATGGGGGCAATCTATAATATTCTCGCCTTTCCATTTTTCTTACTTCGAAAATTATTTAGGACCAAATTTTATTGGTGGAAGGCCCATGGTCATATTAATTGGGTAGGGAAGCTTGCTCTCGTGTGTGTAGACCGCGTGTACACATCGACCGAAAGTGGATTTCCTATTGCAACAGAAAAAAGAGTGGTCGTCGGGCAGGCTATTGATACAACACTCTTCACTTCAGAGAATAGTTCAAGCAATGTACGCTCCCAAAATGAAATTATCTTTGTAGGGAGAATTACCCCTATAAAACGAATCGAAGATTTAATTCACGCCATAGCAGTTCTTCATGAAAGGGGTACACCGTACACATGTACCATTGTTGGTCCTGTTGTCGACGAGGTCTACTACGCAAAAATGCAAAAACTCAGTGAGTCACTTCAGTTGACATCGAGTATTCAGTTTGTGGGGACACGAACTCAAGAAGAACTCGTCTCGCTCTACCATCATGCAACATTTTTCCTCAACACCTCGATGACGCACAGTATGGATAAGGTAGTGCTCGAGGCAATCTTGTCGGGCTGTTGTATACCAGTTACAGGAAATCGGGCATTTCGTGAGATGTTAGACCCACATGGGCTTTACCTTGAAAAACCGACCCCAGAACTATATGCTGAGACGATTATGAGAGCATCGCAAAACGACACCAACGAACTTGCTCAAAAACTTCGCGAGGCAGTTGTTGCCTCTCACAGCTTACATACATTTACCCATCGAATCTTTAGAATATGATTAACTTCATTGGATTAGGAGCGCAAAAATCAGGGACGTCATGGGCATACACCTGTCTCTACGAGCATCCTGAGGTATGTATTCCCGTGAAGGAGATTCATTTTTTTAGTCGGCCCCGATACGCGGAGGGGAAGGAGTGGTATGAAGCGCATTTCAAAAAATGTGCGGAGGGGAAGCTCCGAGGGGAGTGGTCAACTTCGTACCTCT
>JANLIJ010000012.1 GCA_024653575.1 Candidatus Kaiserbacteria bacterium | reverse complement strand
CTTTAAATTTACTCCTTCAACAGCACAGACTTCAAATTCCCAAACTGCGAATTGGAAGACGTTCGCAACGACGACTGTCGGACTGATTGATTATAGTGAAACCACGGATACTAAAACTCAAGTGAGTTTCTCGTTTCAATATCCACCAAGTTGGTCTGTTTGCAAAAAGGTCTCAGGTGATACTGAATATGTAACAGTTTCTGATAATTGCAGTAGTAATGGAGGGAAGACATTTGCTTTCCCGACGAATTATTTTGAGGTTAGGAATATAGGCGCACTAGATGATAATCTCCAAGCATCTGATACAGAATGGAAGATCGTCAACTCCGATTCTACGAATGGCGCAGAACCCATGAGAAGTATTTCATATTCATCAGAAAATATTGACCTTGTACTGGTAGGTTCAGATTCGGATACGCAGTCTACTTTGGACAAGATAGCTTCGACCTTCAAATTCAATCCTTAACATGAAAAACTCACACAAAGGATTTATATCGCCCCTCCTCCTCGCGCTCGTCACAATCCTCCTTATAGGAGGCGGAGCGTATGTGTATGTACAAAACAAACAGGCGAGTCAGTCGGCAGTAATAAGTCCGAGTGTTCAATCAACTTCGACGACAGCTGGTATTTCTGATTGGCAAAAATCAAAATGGGTTGGAACGAGTTACTGTGGAAATTCACCACCAAGTGGTACGGAAACAATAGGAAGCTATAGTAGGTTGCATCTTGTCATGACAAAAGATGGTGAAGAACTGTGGGCGCTCGATACTCTGGATCAGAGCAAAGAATTTCTTAACCATACGAAGGATTGTCCACAGATATATACCGTGAAAGATGCTCTGAGCTTCCCTCCCGTTGGGGGCGGTCTCACCCTCGCAATTGACAATTGCGACTCTGCTATTTCAGCAAACGCAACGCCTGGATCTCAGGTTATAGAATCTCATATTGTAGACTTAGTTGACGAGACGGAATACTTAAATCAAGATCTCAATACGACCATACAACCTGTTCGGGCGTGGAGGATACAGTTTCCTAATCCCAGATTTGAGGAGATTTCCGTAACAAATTTAGTTTGTTATCCCAATCAACCGGACCCCTATTAAGCGAGAAGTGATTAACATATTATGAAAACCACACAAAAAGGTTTTATCTCACCCCTCCTCCTCGCGCTCATCGCCGTCCTCCTCATCGGTGGCGGAGCGTATGTGTATGTGCAGAATAAGCAAACAAATCAACTCGTGCCTGGAACCTGGACGACTCAAGCAACTTCAACGCCTACGACAGAAG
>JANLIJ010000216.1 GCA_024653575.1 Candidatus Kaiserbacteria bacterium | reverse complement strand
GGAAGACGATAAGACTCTTTCTGCAAAGGAATTGAATATTATCGACAGAACATTCGATGGGGACAAGGAACGATATCTCAAGATTCGTGCAAAGAGACCAGATTACGTTGCAACACTCCTACAGTATTCATTATAATCGACCAATTTATTTAGACTAAAGAATCAATACAATGGCATTTAGCGCAATTGGTAGTTTGGTTCCTTACGGTGGCCCAGTTCTCCGAAGTCAAATCGTTACAGGCAGCGTTACACTTACCGTTATGGATAGTGTGAAGCTCGTCTCGGGATTTGTTTCTCTCGGTACAGCAGGTGTCGTCGTGCTTGGTCACGTTAGTGGTATTCGCACAAACCTCGGTTCTGGTATGCAGTCAACTGGGGTAGCAGGTGCAAGTTTCGGTAGTTTCGTAGGGACATTCCTTACTGCTTCCGATAACACGACAGTAGCAATGGTTCGCGCGGAAGTAGATGTGTCTCAATTTACACTTTACTCTGCTGAGCTTGACAATACTATCGCGACCACGACAGGTTCGAATCTCGCGGGTTACCGCATGGATCTCGCCGATGAGGATACTCTCGATGAAGATACAGCGACAACTTCTACGGCTCAGTATGGGACGTGGGGAGTTGATCCCTCGAATTCGGCACAAGCAGTCGTCAACATATTAGAAAGTATAGTATTTAACACCTAATCATATATGGCTGAATCACGCGCAAAGTGGACAGACCTTATCCCAGATACGGGTCTACGCATTTCCGAGGTCTTTGACCAAGGTAATGATTTGTATACCCCAGGTGTAGGTAGTGTCCTTCATGTTACGACAGGAACTGGTGCTCAGAAGAATTATAGTGGTAAGACAGGATTCGGGAAACTTCGAAAGTTTTCTGATGGGGATGATGTTCCGACAATCAGTCGAGACAAGTCCTACACCACTTCCGTAAGTTACAACAACTACGGTGGGTCTGTCGAAGTTACGAAGAACCAAATCGAAGACCGAGACTTTGACGCGGAACTTGACGAAATGAAAGATTTGTCTCGTTCTGCGAATTACTCTGTTGATGAAAGCTCTATGCAGCTCTTCAACGGTGGTTTCGCAACAACGGTTACGGTTAATGGTTGGGACATGACTTGGTACGGAGACTCAAAACCTCTCTTCTCCACAGTTCACTCAACCACGACTCCAGGAGGTTCAACTCAGTCTAACGCATCGTCTACAAGTATCATCCTTAGTGTTGATAACTATCAGACGGGTCGTTTGGCACTTGAACTTCAGAAGGAGGACAATGGTCTCGCTCTTACTATGGCAGGGAAGACATCACTTGTGGTGCCTCTCATCCTTGAAAGAACAGCAATGGAACTCGTAGGTTCAGAACTTACACCAGAGAATGCGAACAACGCAATCAACGTGTACAAGGGATCTTCTACGATAGTTACATCCAAATTCCTCGAGTCCACCAATGGTGGTTCAAACACAGCTTGGTATTTGCTTAACTCGTCAGTTCATAAACTCTATTATGAATCTCGTCAGGAAAAGCGTCTTGAATCTGATATCAATATCAAGAACAAGATCACGACTTTCACAGTCGATGCTCG
>JANLIJ010000179.1 GCA_024653575.1 Candidatus Kaiserbacteria bacterium | reverse complement strand
AGCGGTTCCAAAAAGACAGGAACACCCGTAAGAAATGCAGGGCCGCAGATATCTTTGCGGATTTTCTTCCAGAGTCCATCAATGGCACGCTCTCGTGATTCCGGTGTCTTTGCGTCAGGATTTGCTTTTGCATAGAACGCGAATACCTCTTTTTCTGAAGCTTTAAGAGGATCTATGCCATACGTGTCAAAAATAAGAGTTGTAAAATCATATACCGGCCACTCTGTATCCAATTCAACCTCGTGTTCATCAATCGTAAAAGCTGTTGTGCCAAATGTTTCTTTTGCAAGCGTAATGTAGAGATCGTGGACAAGCTTCATGCCGTACAAATAATCCGCATAGCTTTCGTAGAACTCAAGTTGTGTGTAGTCCTGTAAATGTTCATGCGACATTCCCTCATTGCGGAAAATGCGTCCAATTTCAAATGTCTTGGGGACGCCGGCAACCATTAGTTTTTTCTGCCACAATTCACCTGCTGAGATACGGAGATAGACGTCAATATCAAGCGCATTATGATGCGTTACAAACGGCTCAGCATCAGCTCCTCCGGGCACTGTCTCCAAAACAGGAGTCTCAACTTCAACATACCCTTTATCTAGAAGAAAACGGCGCGCGGTGTTCCAGAATACTGAACGCTTCTCCACTATTTCGCGCGCCTTGGGGTTTGTAAGAATATCCAAGTAGCGCCGACGGAGACGTTCTTCTGAGTCAGTAATACCCACCCACTTCTCAGGAAGAGACCGAAGTGATTTTGAAAGAATGTTCCACGATGTTGCAAGCACCGATGCTTCGCCACGTTTTGTGTGCACTGCTGTTCCAGTGATATCAACAAAATCGCCGATGTCTATCGCCTTTGCAAAAAGTTCAAATGCTTCGTCACCAAGTGTATCTTGTTTGAGATACCCCTGAATAGTTCCTGTGCCATCGTACACATCAGCAAAGACAGTGCCACCGTGCTCACGAATCGCCATGACGCGCCCTGCAATAGTAAGTGTTTCAGCTACCGCCTTACAAGTATCAAATGATGTAAGTAGGTCGCCTATGGCAACGGTGCGATCAGACACAGCCGGGTACGGGTCAATACCCCACTCGCGTAGTGTGGCAAGCTTCTTTAGTCGGTCGTTTCGAATATCTTCTAAAGACATGGATCACGTAGCACGTAGCACGTAGCATTAGACAAAAAATAAGTCCTTGGTACGTGTTATGTGTTATGTGTTCATGATACCCGTTTCGGGTGTATTAGTCTATTTTGAGGAGAATGTATTCAATCTTCTTGCCGACAGGGTTCGTGAACGTAAAGACTTCGCCCTTCTTTTTGCCCATCATGGCCTGACCCAACGGTGAGTTGAGGGAAATGCGTCCTTCGGACATGTTTGCCTCTTCAGAGCCCACGATGTGGAACACACGTGTCTCGTCCTCGCCCTTTCGTTGTACAGAAACAGTTGAACCAACTTCAACCATATCACTATGATGTGGCTTCACAATCTCAACTGATTTCAAAATGCCTGCGAGGTATTTAATACGGTCTTCAACTTCACCTTGCGTCTGCCGCGCCTGATGATATTCAGCGTTTTCAGAAAGATCTCCGAGGGAGCGAGCATATTCCAACTGCGTGGCGACCTCAGTTCGTTTTGTTGTAATTAAAA
>JANLIJ010000153.1 GCA_024653575.1 Candidatus Kaiserbacteria bacterium | reverse complement strand
GATAACCTCATAGATAGGGGTCATCACGGCAAGCGCCAAACCACCAACCATCACACCAATAAAGATGAGCAAAAAGGGTTCGAGAAGTTCGGATAGATTCTTTGTGATATCTGAAACCTCCTGCTCATAAAATTTCGCCAAGTACATCAGCATGTCCCCTAATGATCCAGCCTGCTCCCCCACAAAAATGACATGCGTCGCCATGGCAGGAACCAGACGCGGATGTTTTTCTAAGACAGAAGAAAGGGTATCCCCAAGCTTTATTGCTTCTTTCAGCTCATCAAAAATACGCTTGTAGTGGACGTTATCCAATGTATTTTCTGTAATCGTCACCGCCTCATCAATTGGAATACCGCTCTGAACCATGGTTCCCAGTGAACGTGTGAAGCGTGCAAGATTCACCTTTTTCGCAATCCCTCCTATGAGGGGAACCAACAACAGGATCCCATGTAGGGGTCGATCAAAAAAAGCAATTTTCCGAACAATGAAGATACTCGACACAGTGGCCAGACCTATAAGGACGGTGAGTACTCCGTGCTCGGAAACAAACGTTGCCACGGTAATGAGGAGACGTGTGGCAAGAGGGAGTTCAACGTCCAAAGACTCAAACATGTCGATGACGTTTGGAAGCACGAACACAAAAATCCCCGCCCCGATCAATCCCGCCACGACCATGATGATCGCTGGGTACATGAGAGCTCCGCGAATTTTCGAATTGAGCTCGTATTCTTTTTCCAACTGGCCGACGACGTTCATGAGGTTCCCTTGTAAATTTCCCGATGCCTCACCCGAGGCCACGAGATTAATAAACAGGGGACTAAACACATGAGGAAACGCCCCGAGTCCTGTAGCAAGGGTTTCCCCATGTTTCACGGTCACAGAAATGTGAGCCAGAATGCGAGCCAACGAACCCTTTGTTTGTTTCTGAAGCACATCAATAGACTCATCAATAGCAAGCCCTGCTCCCAACAAAACAGAAAGATACTTGGCAAAAATCAGCTTCTCTTTTCGAGAAAGCTGAACATTCACCCTGAACCAAATCGCCTGAAGCGTACTCTTATCCATACCTATTCCTTCAACACACGAATGAGCTCTTCAATCGTTGTTTCCTTTTGTAGAACCTTCTCTGCCCCATTTTGGATCAACGTGGTCATCCCCTCGGACACGGCTGAATTCTCAATTTCCTGACTGCTTGCGCGCTTCACTATAAGTCGTTGAATCGTCTCTGTTACCTCCATCACCTCGTAAATACCAACACGTCCTTTGTATCCTGTGTTGTTGCATGCGGGGCATCCTGTCACTTCGGTGAGCACAAGCTTTTTTTCCTTTTCAAACAAATGTCCCAAAATCACCTCATCCAAACTCG
>JANLIJ010000121.1 GCA_024653575.1 Candidatus Kaiserbacteria bacterium | reverse complement strand
CTACCCAACCCCCCCTCAAGTATTTTCGCAGCCATGAACTCAAGAGAGCTACGACGGTTGATAACACCAACAGTGGAAGCTTCATCAAGCAGACCCTTGAGCTCCGTGTTCAGTTTTTCCAATCGCGGCTTCCACTCCACCTTAATGAACTTGTATCCTGTGCTATTGTCAGTTTCCATTTTTTCAATAGTATCGTAAAAGGCCTTCGCCTGATCGAGGATGGACTTAGCAATTTCTTTAGTTCTCACGCCAACATAACGAATAAGAAGGTGATTATTCAGACTTCGTCAGCTTGGATGATTCGGTAAAGGTGGGTATTACAAAAGCCATGGAATCCAACGATGTCAAAATATATTGTAATTATATTCTTCACTGTTCAAACCCTGCGGTTTATTTTTGGTCTTACGAAGTAGAATCACCACCATGGTTATACGCGCACGATGTGAAAGTCATACACCACACCTATGTTGGGTGTCGCCGGAATCACCAAAGAAGAATATATTACAGCCATTATAATGCAGTTATGAAATACCACATCCTATTTTGTAAACATACTGCCAGTATGTTTACAAAATACTGGCAGTTTCCTGGACTAGAGATACTTCAGAAGAGTGTATTGTTTAAGTAGCACACCCACTCCGTAAATTACCCGACCCGATCGTACCAAATTTGACATCAGAATGACCTCCACCGGGAAACACGAATGATCTGGGGCAAGTACACTCCTAAAGAGTATGAAGTCTTCAGGGTAATGTCAGAATAACTGCATGCATGGACTCGTACCCATACCAATGACCCTCACCCATAAATGCTGTTGGAAAACCGTAGCAGGGTATACATGCCTTGACCCGGTGATTGTAATTTATATTGGGTTACGTTCATGGCAAGTGCAAACATTCTGTAAGAATCATGACCCGGCAGAAATTACTCAGAAGGGTGGGACAAGTACACTCCTGAAGAGTATGGAGTCTTCAGGGTAATGTCAGAATAACAGACAAACAGAAAGAAAAGAAATGCCAGATCAAGACGAAGTGAAGGACCCTGCAACCTCCGGTTTGTACAGCAAGGAGGACGCTAGGAAGGGCGACTCGGCCCGAGCTCGGCTTCTACGAGCGAAGGATGAAACTCTGACCTTCTCGATGGGTGACATTCACAAAGCCCTGGAGGGTGACAAATCGTTTCGAGAGAAATATGACGGCGAGCTGATGCCTTTGTTCCTCTCGTACATGGAGGTAACGAGGAAGCTCGATAAGGACGAGAACGACGACGCCCAGTTCAACGAGGGCTTCGAGCTATTGAAGAAACTCCAGGCCAAGGCCCAGGAACTTGGTATCCCTGGCAAAGCGAAGACGGCGTGACCCCCCACCCCACTGAGTTGTATTACCAATAATTTGTAAATGTAGGGGCATGTAAGTGAAACCCAACCAAGTGCCAACATTCCGGTTGTGATAGCGAAGGCCACGGGGTGAAACCCAAAATAATTTGCGTCCTTCCTGAGTGTCCAAATCCTGCGATTCATTTTGGTCGTTTGGAGGTACTCCCGGCCAAATTTCGGGGTGCGTGGTGTGAACAACATTTTTACTCTCGCATTGATCAAATCGCCGGGTGGTGGGTAGGTATTACAAAAGAAGAGTATACCGTGCTTGAGATAATGAACGAATGAAACCCGATGGTATTAAATGCTGTCGATCTTGGAGGGTATGTAACAGACGGCGAGGAGATCAGCGAGCGATCTGGCAATCTGCCACTAACATGCCTGCTACCAAATTTGTTGGGTTTTACCCTGACTTCCATATCATTTATGCCTACTGTGACAACTGTGCTTCAGAAATCACCGCGGATGATACCAAGGTGATGCACTGGACAAAAGAAGAGTATATTATAATTAAGGTAATGCAGTCATGAGTACATTTTTTAAAAATCTCCAGAACAATAAATATGTCGGATTTTGCAAAGACCATATAACTAGTATTCCAACATCTTGGCCAGCTTTTAAATCTGTCCAAGAGGACGAAGTTGTGGCTCACGAAATAATGGATTCGTAACCTAAAGAATAGTATAACTATTGTTACGAAGAATATACGAAGAACCCCAGCTGGTTACATCCGCAATGTATGGACATGTAAGTGAGCTCACGGATTAAGTGCCCGTGTCTCGGTTGTGACAGGGATGCAGTTTTCTTTTATGTCATGCGTCCTGAACGATATGGTATACAACAGAACTTATTGTATTGTCGATGTGACCGTCATACTTACGGGTCGACTTACGGGTCGACATTTTCACCCATTTCTGAGGAAGAGTTTATCGTGCTTATGATAATGGACGAATGATCCGCCCAGGTTATTCACAATGATTTGTAAATGTATGGACATGTAAGTGAAACCCGAATCAAGTGCTTGTCCGGTCACGCCAGGGACCTAGATTGGTGTAATAGGGACGCAGTTTTCTTTTTCATACGTACCCACAGGACTGACATGTCGGCCTACACCGACTCCCGTCCAAGAGGCCATGGGGTATTTTCGAATGGGAAATGTCCCGTGCGGCCCCGTAAGTGTACCAAGGTTATTTGTAAATGTAGGTTTCTAGTATGGAATGCATAGAAGAAAATA
>JANLIJ010000189.1 GCA_024653575.1 Candidatus Kaiserbacteria bacterium | reverse complement strand
GCACGAGATCACCGAGGAGCAAGAATATGCTATTTTGACCAACATTATTCACTCCGAGTGGGCAGAAGTGACAGTTAGCCAGCACAAAAAGATCAAAGTACTCAAAACTCAAAATCTTCGTGATCACATGACCGAGGCTGAGCTCATTTTCACTGCGCTCGCCGAGCTCTCTACTCGCCAGATTGCCCAAACTGACAATGCAATAGGGATAGAAGAAAACGCAGTTGCTGGCAAGCAGGGTGGGAAGATCGCGAAAAATGCGCGACTAGAGCTAGAGTCCAAAACAGGCAAAAAAGTTGTCTCTTCGACTAACTATCTCACTCAGAATAAATCCAAAAATACTCTGCACATCAAGCGCAATAGCGCCTGAGAAATGCCTCCAGACGCAAAGCAGTCTGGGAGACACATTGAATAAGTCACGATACATTCCGGACTCCGAAGGAGTCCGAGTATGGCATCAGATGTCCCGCAACTAAGATATGTCCTCCCCAAATTTCATCATGGGTATACTGCCATGATGAAAACATTAAACAGTTCTCTCAGATACGAAAGTACAGACCCAACCAAGTTTCGTCTCCATGTATTGGAGTATGGCAAGAAACATGGAGTTAAAGCCACTCTAGAGGCCTTCCGTGTAGGCAGGAGTACCTATTATGAGTGGAGACAAGCTTTCACTCAGTCAAAGGGAAAGCTTGTCTCCTTGGTACCACGTAGTACTCGTCCCCATAATACACGGCGTATGGTGGTTGATGAACGCCTCCTTGCACTCATTAAATCAGTGAGAGAACAATATGGCCGAATCGGCAAAGAAAAGCTCAAAGTCTTAGTCGCTGCCTATGCCGATTCCTTAGGGATTCCTGGGTATAGTGCAGGAAAGATTGGGAAGATTATCAAACGCCAGAGATACTTCTTCGACATCACCAAACAGAAACACAGAATCGGTCTCTCCAGATACAGAGTCAAGAAAGTCGGCAAAGATATTCGTCCTGGATACGTAGAGATCGATAGTGTGATTGTCTATCTCCTTGGCAAGCAACTTAGGTTTGTGACTATGGTTGATGTGGTGACTAAAGTGGCTTATGCAGAAAGAGTCAAGAATGGGAAAGCGCATAACACTGTCCATGCTCTCCATTCATTTGAATCAAGGTATGCAATCCCCATCTACACCGTCCAAACTGATAACGGGAGTGAGTTCTTGGGTGATTTCCACGACCACCTTGAACATAGAGGCATCATCCATCTCTTCACCTATCCCCATTGTCCAAAGATTAACGGTGTTGTCGAGCGGTTCAACCGTACGATCCAGGAAGAGTTCATTGAGCGGTTCCTCGACTGGAATATCAACCCTGAAAAGGGTGACCTCAAACTCTCATCTTATTTGTCCTGGTACAATGAAGTAAGACCTCACGCTTCGCTCAAATACCTAACCCCTCAGAAGTACGCTGAGCAATATACGAAAAGTCCGGAATGTATGTGACCCGTACAGATAATTGACAACTAGTACAACTAGTGGTAGTATGTGTACTATGACAGATAAGACTAGACAACGACTAACTTTGTTCCTGAAACCTTCAATCATCAAGCATGCAAGAGCCACAGCTGTCATAAAAGAGAAGACTTTAACCAAATTGGTTGAAAACGCTTTGATTGCATATCTACC
>JANLIJ010000078.1 GCA_024653575.1 Candidatus Kaiserbacteria bacterium | reverse complement strand
GCTTTTTGCGTCATCCGACGCTAAGTTTGTTCATGGGCAGGTGAACTTGATTGGGTACCCTGTCTCTCCTTTGATCTCCGTCATGACGGAGATCTCGCGAACTCCGTTCGTGTGGGTATCCTTTGTAAGGCTCACCACACCGCCAACAGTGAGTTTTGCACGCGCATGGTGCTTCTCGTCGAGGAAAAAGTCAGCGTTGCAGCCGCCGACAATTATCCACTGCGACCACACGCCGACAGGAATTGACCCGTCTGCTTCACGGCGCTCCCACTTCGCCTCCTGCTTTGTAGTTTGGTTGGTGGCCCGTGCATCCCGCGGAGTATCTTGTGTCGTGAAGTACGACTCAACCTTCTCCTTTGTTTGCGTCGGCACCAACTGCCAACCAGCCATCAGGCTGACCACGACCGCATAGCCGATAATCAGTCGTGGCGCCCACTTCGTCGGCATCCTGAAGTGCCACGTCGTGATACCGATGATGCACATCATCGCGCCGAAGACGAAAAATGCAATTGGCGCCTGCCCTATCGGGATAGTGCTGAGAATGCCGGCCATAAGCCAGAACCAGAGCACTGCGCCGCGCAGCAGGGAGTAGAGAAGGTTGAGACCTTCTTGTCCACCTTGCGTCACATCCTCGTCCTTCATTCCTCGGACGAAGCCACCGGCGACGATGGCGAGGACGTGCATCTTCGGCGTGAGCCAGAAGAATACAAGTGGGATAATCCCACCGAAGAAGAAGAGCAGGTTGAAGCTCATTCCGCCCATGGCATTGATTCCAACCATGAGAAGGATGAGGACAATGATGATTGCGAGGATCTTGAGGATCCCCACCCAGAGGCCAGCATACATGCGATTTGCATGAAGGCCGGCTTCCTCAGTGCGGACACCGAGGTTGTTGAAAAGTGCTCCAAGCATTTGTGCTCTCCTTAGATGAGTCGTTCGAGGAATCCGCGTGAACGCCTGAGCGTGTCGACGCGCTGTTGTGTTTCGGTGGTATCTGTTTCGATTGTCTGCTTGATAACAGCGGGATTGAAGTGGACCTTGTCAATCAGGTCTGCAATCATGCTGTTATGGCCAGGAATCCCGAGAAGCCTCATTTGCTCCTCAAGGTGCCTGTGTCCAGCAGTTTTTGATTTTTTCTCACGGATAGTTTCCACCATCCACTTGAGGAAACCGACTGCCGCAGCTTCGTCGTCATTTTCCGTAACGAATTTCCGGAATGAATTGCCACTCCTCCAGGATTCGATACGTTGACCAGTGGTTCCTCGTGGGAAGGCGTACTTGAGATAGCCGATGATGTCATCGACGTAGCTCTTGTCCGTCGTTATTTTGAGACCCTCGAGACGGACGCAGAGGACCTTCTCGTCGCCTGTTCCGAAGATGCCAAAGACATGTTTGAAAATCTTGTCCTCGGCATTTTCAGGTGCGCGTGCCCCGCCCACTACTCTGAAGATTGCACCGACTACCTCAAACAGCTGTGTGAGGTGAAGCAATTTCCAAAAATCACTGGGTTTCATTTTGTTCTCCTTTTCAAATAACATGCACCGGAATGGTGCGTTGATTGGTGTAGTGGGGAAGCAAGATGCTCCCCACCGTCTGTTACAATAATACCATATTTATACCGAAAGTCAACAAATTTCACTCATATTTTCACAACAAACCCAATCTCTAAGCCAAATAATACTAAATTCAACCCCACTTAAACTATCACCATACCTTGTATTATAAGAATCATATGACTGTTATAATACAAGCATGAAAAGAGTTCGAATTGGACCGGTTGCGGAGGCAGTCCTTGGAGTAATCGCTGTGGCGGGCATTGTTTCAATTGCTGTATGTGCACCAAATGCACTCCAAGTTTTAAAACCTTTTTTTAAGGAGAAAAAATATTCACCTCGTGCATCGATCACCCGTAATATCGAATCACTTATAAAAAGTGGTTTGGTAAAACGTACATACTCAAAGGATGGTGATGGTCGACTTGAACTCACTCGGAAAGGAAGATGGGAAGTTGGTATTCGAAGTGTTTTGGTAGGTCAGAAAGAAATGAAATGGGATGGTAAATGGAGAGTTGTTATTTTTGATGTTCCAAACACTAAAACGAAAATGAGAATTGAATTGACGCGAGGCATGAGAATGTATGGGTTTGAGTTGCTACAGAAAAGCGCCTGGATTTATCCATATGAGTGTAATGATTTTGTGGAAATACTACGTGATCATCTTGATCTACGAGAGAATGTCACGCATCTTGTAACGGATAGATTCCATGGTGATGAAGTATACAGAAAGAAATTCAGAATCTAGGACTTGTATTATAAGAATCATATGATTCTTATAATACAAGTTAGATTTTAACGCTTTCTAACATGCTGAATATGTGTGGAAGAAGATTTGAACACTGTGCGCGCGAGACCACCATGCCTTGTGGTACCCTTTCTTCTGTTCTAGAAACCAAACATTGTGCCCAGGTGAGAAAGCGTGAGACGCATTCGCAAGACTTTGAGCAGTTGCTGCGAAAAGTGTAAAATAATGACAGTATAAAAAAGGGCCGACGTGTAAAGCTCGGCCCCTTTCGTCTTTTTTACTGCCGAAATCAGACACTTTGCGAAAACTTTTTTCGATCCGAAAAGCAAATGAAGTCACATGTGAGTATCCTGCTTGGGCCTATCACCTTGGGAACTTGTTCGGGATTGGTTTCCCATCAAACAGCAACTTGAGTTCGAATGGGTGCATCCAGTACTTACCCCCACCTCGGACCTTATAGGGGTCGTTGTTGATTCGCAGGATGCTTTTGCGGACCACCATATTTTGACCCTTTTCATCAACCACCGGTTCAAAAGTCGGTCCAGGCATGCATTGTTCCAACAGCAAACCTTGAATATCGCGGTGGTGATTAGATTCTGTGCACAACACACACGGCACGTTGCCGATTAGTGCACCAAGTGCAACAGTAGATCCAACAAAAACCGGTTTCTCAGAAGGAAGGTTTTCTGGCTCTGGCGCTAAGCCGTCGTAAACACCTGCGGGGATCCAGCCATCCGTCAGGATAAGGTCAAAGTCCCCATAGCTTTCTATTCGACCGAGTTCTCGCGCAGTGCGGACAATAGTGCATTCAACTTCATCGCCGAAGGCATCACCAACCACTTTCTTTGCAGACTCGACATTTAGCGGATCGTCTTCAACAATAAGCACTCTCATTTTCCTCGTCTCCTAATCAGAAAAACATTGTAGATTCAACAGCTCCACAACAAATATACATTAGTGTGTATGAATGTCAAAAAACCGTATTAATCAATTCTATTCTAGAAACCAAACATTGTGCCCAGGAAAGGACTTGAACCTTCATGGGTTGCCCCGCTTGCTCCTAAGGCAAGTGCGTCTACCAATTTCGCCACCTGGGCACAATATTTATTTTCTAACGAGCATTTCCTTATGAGTAAGGAACCAGATGAAAAGCAAAACAAATTGCTTTTCATTCACTCGGTAGGCGTGTCTACCGTTTCACCGCCCGCGCGATCTGGAAGACTATAGCATACTATCTGGGCTATTACAGTATTGCTTAGTATGGGCGGACAAATAAACAGCTAACACAAAGCGCAGGCTATTTTAATTCTTTGGATATACAGAAGATTTCTGGTACTATCTAGCAGTAGAAATTGACCAGGTGGCGAAGCGGTAACGCATCGGTCTGCAAAACCGACATTCACGGGTTCGACCCCCGTCCTGGTCTCAAACGAAACGAAGTGGGGTGAAGTAGATCAGGAAGGGGTCGAAAAGCTCGTGATATGAGCCCCTATTCATAATGGGGCGAAACAACGAGCTCGGGCAGGTAATTCTTATGAACGTAGTGAATTAGAATTGGACGCCGACCCCCGTCCTGGTCTCATAATTATAAAAGCCACTCTCATTGAGCGGCTTTTATAATTATGTGGGCGCGAGAGGACTTGAACCTCCATGTCGTAAGACATACGGACCTGAACCGTACGCGTCTGCCAATTTCGCCACGCGCCCAAGTGACTATAGTAACTGTTTGTAACTAAATATTCCAGAATTATAAATGGTATACTTAAAGATGAGAAAGTATATGCATGTTTACCATGAATAGAAAGCGTCGATGGAGTATTGGTGATTTGAAAAGAGTCACCAAACAGTCCACGAGTATCCGCCAGATAATTGATGGTCTCGGACTTATTCCTGCGGGTGGAAATTACGATCAAGTAAAACGAGCGCTCGTTGAAAATAAAATTGACATCTCACATATTACCGGTAGTGGCTGGAGGAAGGGCAAGAAATTTCCATTCGTTCCAAGAATTAGACTTGAGGATATTTTCGTCAAAAAGAGTACGTTTCAAAGTTACAAGCTTAAGAAAAGACTTTTTGCAGTAGGATTAAAAAAAGAAAAGTGTGAACGGTGTGGCTGGGCAGAAGCTTCTGAAGATGGTAGGATTCCTGTCGAGTTAGATCATATTAATGGAGATAAATATGATAATAGATTGCAGAATTTACGCATTCTCTGTCCAAATTGTCATAGTCTCCAGTCTACTCATAGAGGTAAAAATCAGAAACGCCGGGGTGGCGAAATCGGTAGACGCGCGACACTTAAAATGTCGTGAGCGAAAGCTCATATGGGTTCAAGTCCCATTCCTGGCACAATATAACTTGTATTTGTTATACATTTTTAGTACACTCTCATCTGTTGCCTAAACAACAACCGCCTTACAGGCGCAGTACACCTTTAGGCTATTTTCTTCCTACGTCGAAAATATCACTAAAGGTCCGGAAAAGTATCCCATACTTTTCCGCCCATAGCTCAGCTGGTAGAGCAGATCGCTCTTAACGATAAGGTCCCAGGTTCGATCCCTGGTGGGCGGACAAATAATAAAAGCCACACATGCGTGTGGCTTTTATTATTTGTCCGCCCAAGCGAGCAATTTGTTTTGCTCGCGTCCAGGGATCGAAAAGGTTGTCGAGATTTTCTGAAAGAAAATATCATACAACCTGAACAGTTCATGTAATGAAAGATTCCCTGGTTGTAAATTTATAGGTTGACATAACAAAAGCCACACTCTCGTGTGGCTTTTGTTAGTTAATTCTATTCCTGTGTTCCTTTCTCGATATCCTGAACGAGTTCGTCGATGTGTTGTCGGTGTCGCTCACCATAATCAATGGCAAAATCAATGTGGGGGATGTATTTGAGTCGTGCATGCTTCTTTATGTAGTCACGGAGCTCGGAGCCTTTGCGCATTAAGAAAATAAGGGCTTGTCCCTCACCAGTGTCAGGAATGGTCGTAAAGAGAACTTTGATGTGCTTGTAGTCTGAGGAGATGATGAGGTTGGTCACCGTGATGAGCGGGTTATGATTTGCCTCTTCACGAATATATGAAGCGATAACCTCGGTAAGTACGGAACGTACTTTTTGGTGTTTGTCGAATTCCATAGAATTTATACAACAACGATATCAAACGCTTCAATGTGATCTCCTGGAGTAATCTCAACTTTTGAGTCAATCTGCATTCCAAATTCACCATCTGAGACAGACTTCGTATTTGATTTCTGCTGTTGGAGATTCTTAATCACACCGCGTCCGAGTTCGAGTTCACGGCGCATGATGCGAACACTCTGATTGAGTGCGAGCATACCTTCTTCAAGGCGACCACCCAAGACGTGTGCATTCTTTTGTGTACTGAAATGTTTGAGAATTTTTGCTTTTCCTGTAATCCGCTCCTCCTCCTTCTGAGGAGTTCGCTCCTTAATTGCGGTCTCAAGCCACTCAGAGAGCTTATAGATGATATCAAACGTCTCGATAGCAACACCGAGTCGTTCTGCGAGGTCGAGAGCTGAGCGGTCTGGCTTTACGTTAAATCCAACGATGATTGCCTTTTCAGTTGCGCTCACGCTCTGTACATCATTTGCAGTGATGGTACCAACTCCTGTTCCAATAACGCGTACACAGACACGGTCTGAGGTATATTTGTCCAGCTCATGGACAATTGCATCAATGGTTCCGAGAACATCTGCCTTAATGAGAAGGGGAATGGTAGGGAGGTCTGATGGAGTATTTTGTACTGCAGTCTTTGGGGCGTCTGTTTTACGCTGAAGTATAAGTGCCTCTGCCTCTTTCTTTGATGAAACGGTTATGAAGGTGTCGCCAACTTTTGGAGTATCGTTCCAACCCACAATGCCGATTGGCTCTGATGCGCGTGCTTCCTTGATAGACTTTCCAGACCAATCTTCCATGATGCGTACTGGTGCAAAAGTGGTGCCTGCAACAACAAAGTCGCCGGCGCGCACGACACCATCCTTTACAAGGAGCGTCGCAGTATTGCCACGCTTTCCATCAAGCTTTCCTTCGATGACACTTCCAATACCCTTTGCATGTGTGTCGGTCTTGAGTTCCGCGAGTTCAGCGGTGAGAAGAAGGATATCGAGAAGGTCGTCAACGCCTTGTCCAGACTTTGCTGATATCGGCACCCATGAAATATCACCACCCATTCCCTCAATATAAATTTCATGCTCGATAAGGCTTGATTGTGTGCGAATAAGGTCGGCTCCTGGTTTATCAATCTTATTGATAGCGACGATGTATGGGATACCTGCCTGCTTAATACTTACGAGTGCCTCGAGTGTCTGTGGCTTCACCCCATCTTCAGCGGAGACTATGAGAACTGCAATGTCGGCAACATCTGCACCACGGAGTCGCATCTTCTGAAATGCCTCATGTCCCGGTGTATCCAAGAAAGTGATGTGTTTTGAAGCACCTTCTTTTGTGGTGTGCTCAACACGGTATGCTGAAAGGTGTTGTGTGATACCACCCGCTTCGCCTGCAACAACGTTTGTCTTTCTGATGTAGTCGAGGAGCGTTGATTTTCCATGGTCAATATGCCCCATGATAACCACAATAGGTGTTCGTGCTTCGATATGCGGTTGTGATTGTTTGGTCTTTGGCATAACACTTGTATTGAAAAACGCCCACGAGGAGAGGCGTAATGCGTAAATATGTGAGGAGTATAGCAGATATTGCCACAATACGCACGCCGTGACATTATTTGTTCACCAATGAGATTTAATCTTTTTAAAAAAGGGAAGAAGCGAATCCACCTCGACTATGCTTCAGCGACGCCCATTCATATGTCTGTCCGGAAAGCGATGGAACCTTTTCTTCATGAAGATTGGGCAAATCCCAGTGCGATTTATGCGGAGGGGGTTGCGGTGAGGGCGCATATTGATGGTGCACGAACAGAGCTCGCACAGCTTCTCCGTGTGCGCCCACAAGACGTAACGTTCACGAGTGGAGGAACGGAGGCAAACAACCTCGCCCTCATTGGTGTTGTGGAAAAAATTGCTGAGACGTGCGCGTATAGTGATGTGGAAGTACTCACGACGGCAATTGAACACCCATCGATACTCGAGACACTCGAATATCTTAAAAAGCGTGGAGTCGCCGTTACCTATGTGCCTGTGAACAATGATGGACTTATTGATCTTGTACAATTTAAATCGCTATTGAACTCACGCGTGAAGCTTTGCACGTTTGCATACGTTAACTCCGAAGTCGGTGTGATTCAGGATATTAAAAAAATTACACGAATTGTTCGCAAATGGAACGAAGAGCATAGTGTTCATGTGTATGTACACACCGATGCAAGTCAGGCACCGCTGTGGCTCTCGTGTGCGCTCGACACCCTCGGCGTTGACCTTATGACACTTGATGCGGGGAAGTGCTATGGGCCGAAAGGGGTTGGTGTATTGGTACACCGACATTGGGTAACGCTCCTCCCGACCACTCACGGTGGTGGACAGGAGCGCGGACTCCGCTCGGGTACCGAGAGCACCATGCTCATTGTAGGGTGTGTGCGTGCACTCGTGTGGGCGCAAGAGGGGTATGAAACGCGAAGTTTTGCAGTCGCAAAACTTCGC
>JANLIJ010000076.1 GCA_024653575.1 Candidatus Kaiserbacteria bacterium | reverse complement strand
TGTGCTCGACGAAAAATCGCTTCGCGATTTTTCGTCGACACCTTCTTTGAATCCCCTACCCCTGAAATAGTATTCCAGTCAAAATCACGAGGAATACAGGCAATACCGACAGCGACTGGGCCGGCTAATGGGCCTCTGCCGGCTTCGTCAATTCCAATAATGTACCGTTTTTCAACAACTTTCTTTTTCACCTATGTACTATACAATAGTTAGCACTATGGCTGAACCCAAAAAACTCGACGCTGATTTCATCCACCTCCATGTCCACAGCCACTATTCGCTTTTAAATGCACTCCCTACCCCCAAAGAGCTTGCACAGCGCGCGAAAGAATACGGAATGCCCGCACTTGCACTCACCGATAACGGAGCGCTCTACGGTGCTATCAATTTCTATAAAGCCTGCACCAAGGAAGGAATAAAGCCGATTATCGGGCTCGACGCACACCTCGCACCACGAACACGTTTCGATAAAGATGCAGGGATCGACAAACCCCGTGGGCGTGTCGTCTTCCTCGCGAAGAACAATGACGGCTACAAAAACCTCATCAAGATAGTGACCGAATCATACGTGAACGGTTTCTACTACAAACCCCGCATCGACCACGCACTCATCGAAGAATTCCATAATGACCTCGTCTGCATCATCCCCTCATTCAGTGGTGAATCCGTGCTCGCACTCCGGGATGGGAATACTGAACATGCTGAGTCAACACTTGATTGGTACAAGAGCCTCTTTGGAGATGACTGCTATCTCGAAATCACCCACCATCCAGAGATTGAGGGACACGAACCGCTTCAGGAACATATCAAGACACTCGCAAGGAAGACGAACACTCCGCTTGTTGCGGGACATGATGTGTATTACCTCGAGCAACGTGACCACCTTGCCCGCGAGACCATGATAAAAATCCAGAACGGTGGTGTTGTGGAGACGCAAGATGCAGAAGGCGAACTCGCCCCAAACTTTTCATTCATCTCACAAGAACGTGCAAAAGAACTCTTTACCGGAGAGGACGAAGTGCAAGCACTCAAGAATACAGTGAGTATTGCATCTTCATGCACAGTAGAAATGAGCCCTGGCTCGACGTGGTACTTCCCTGACTACAAAATAAAGAGTGGAAAAGAACCTGATGCCGAACTCAAAGACACCGCATATGAAGGCGTTGCGTGGCGAGGACTCTCACTTGAGGACCCTGTGGTAAAAGAGCGTCTTGATTATGAACTTGGAGTCATCAAGATGAAGGGGTATGCAAAATACTTCCTCGTGGTGGGTGACCTCATTCGTGAAGCGCGTGAACGAAAAATCCTCACCACTATTCGAGGGTCAGTTGCAGGTTCTCTCACGACATACGTTCTCGGGATCACCAATGTAGACCCACTTGAATACAAACTTCCCTTTGAACGATTCCTCAATCCTGAACGACCATCCGCACCTGATATCGACATGGACTACGCTGACAATAGGCGAGACGAGATTATTGAGTATGCGCGCACGATGTATGGTAAAGACAACGTCGCACAGATAGGAACCTTCGGAACTATGATGGCGCGCGCTGCGGTGCGTGACGTCGCACGCGCCCTCGGACACCCCTACTCCACCGGCGACCGTATCGCCAAACTCATCCCTATGGGGAGCCAAGGATTCCCTATGACTATTGAAAAGGCGCTCGAAATTGAGCCCGACCTCAAGAGCCTCTATACCAAAGACCCTGAGACAAAGGAAGTCATCGATCTTGCAAAACGCATTGAAGGGCGCGTACGCCACGTTGGTGTGCACGCTGCGGGAGTCGTCATCTCGCCACAACCGCTCACGGAGTTTGTCCCTCTCCAGCCCGACCCAAAGACTGGAAAGCTCATCACCCAATATGAAATGCACTCAGTTGGTGAAGATGGCGTCGGACTCCTTAAGTTCGACTTCCTCGGTATTAAAAACCTCTCAATACTCGCTGATGCCGTGAAGCGAGTACAAAAGATTCACAACGTTGAAGTCGATATAGAGAACATCCCCGTGAACGACGAGAAGACATTCGCGATGCTCGCGCGCGGTGAGACGATGGGACTGTTCCAATTAAATGGAACAGGTATGACCGCTTTCCTCAAGCAACTTCGTCCATCAACCATTCACGACATCAACGCCATGGTGGCGCTCTATCGCCCAGGGCCGATGGAATCTATCCCACAGTATATTGAACGAAAGAATAATCCCAACCTCATCTCATATCTCGACCGTCGCCTCGAGAAGATTCTCGACCGGTCATACGGAGTCATCACCTACCAAGACGACGTTATGATGATTGCACGAGAGCTTGCGGGATACTCGTGGCTCGAGGCAGATATGTTGCGTAAGGCGATGGGAAAGAAGATTCCTGCAGTAATGGAGGCAGAGAAAGAAAAGCTCCTCAAGGGATTTGTCGAATACGGCAAACTGAGTGCTTCACTCTCAGACAAGCTTTGGAAGCTCATTGAGCCTTTTGCTGCGTACGGATTCAACAAGGCACACGCTGCGAGCTATGGACGTGTCGCATACCAGACGGCATACATGAAGGCAAATTACCCTGTGGAATACATGTCCGCCGTACTCACCGCAGACGCGGGTGACACTGAGAAAATTTCTGAAATCATCAACGAGTGTACGCGCATGGGAGTGGAGGTACTTCCCCCCGATATCAATGAAAGTTTTGCACCGTTCTCCGTGGTACCAGCAAAGGATGGAGTACCAGCTAAAATACGTTTCGGGTTAACAACCATCAAAAATTTTGGTGAAGGAATCGCTGAGTCCATCATCGAAGAACGCAAAACGAACGGACAATTCGTTTCTCTCCAAGATTTTCTTACCCGAGTCACGAGCAGAAACCTCAACAAAAAATCTCTTGAAGCACTCATCATGTCTGGTTCATTCGACCGTTTCCATGAACGTGGGATGATGCTTGCAAATACCGAGACATTGCTCTCGTATCACAAAGAACAGTCCCACGGAAAAGAATCCTCACAGGACTCGCTCTTTGCTGGACTCGCGTCATCAAATATTCATACATTAGTACTCATACCAGGAACACCCGCAACAAAGCGAGAAAAACTTGTTTGGGAAAAGGAACTCCTCGGCGTCTATGTATCAGGGCATCCGCTCGATGAGTATCAAGACGAACTCGAGAAGCGCCCTCGCATCAGTGCACTCAAGCGAGAGACACGAAATGGTATTCCTGTCGTCACTGCGGGCATGGTAGAGAGTGTACAAGAACTCCTCACAAAGAAAGGTGATCGCATGGCCTTTGTGATACTCAGTGACGGAAACGAAGCGGTTGAACTCGTTGCTTTCCCCGAAACATTCAGAGCGCACCAAACACTCTTTTTCACTGGTTCTTGTATTGCTATTCAGGGAAAGATTTCAATGCGCAACGAGGAACCGACCATTGTCATCGAGCGAGTAAAGAGCCTCGCCCCTCAAGAAACGATTCCGACAAATTAAGCAATTTATACCATAAGACGCAATTGCGTCTTATGGTATAAATTGATAGCCACACAACCCCTGTTATGTCTTTAGTAATGAGACTTTAGCAAAATCACAAACACACGGAGTACGGGCACAGACATGGCAACCATTTGAATACATTTTTTCTACCTCTGTCACAACATCAATCCCTGCTGAATTTGCAATGCCAAAAATACATGAAATTTCATCGGCAATCTCGTCTTGTATCTCACTAAATTGTCTCTTGAGGTGTTGCCCGAGATAGTTGTGTACAGACTCACTTACTTCTCCAACTTCTTCTGCAAAGTGAACGCCGGCTTCATCAAGTGTACGCCCTGACGCAGGGTATATTTTATTAAAAAGTAATTGCCATTCATTAAGCGTTTTTGGTTTACGTAAAAGATCCCCACGTATGGTTTTTCTTTTTGTTAGTTTCGTCCTCTTACATTCACATGTTTTTTCTCCACAGTAGAGGCAAGCACCTGGAAATCTTTTCCATACAACATCATCGACTTCAATATGAAAACGGTTTGAGATTGCAAGGAGCCATGACAAGGCAATCATTAAATTGAGTTTTATCTTTTTGAGATCACCTTTTCTGATGCCCTTCAATGATCTCATGGCAAAACGCTGTTGATGCGTAAGCATATCTTCAATAGAATAGAGCCTATCATCAGGCACTCCATAAATCTCCTCAATTAGTTTTTGCAGGCCAGCGAGGGATACTCCCTTAAGTTTCTTGGACATATACAAATATGTTACCTTACACGACCGACAAATAAAATAGCCCAGCCCTATGGCAATTGACAATATCAATGGACACGCTAGGATATACAGGACAGAAGTTGTGGCGCCTACCAACCGCCAGCACCACTATTCCATTCGAATGGAATAGTGCGGAGGATTTTCTTCCCTAATCTGTGAATGAAGTGTCGGGAAAAAGCCCGAAAGCTCGGTGGAACCGCGGGTTTGCATTTGCAAAGATCGTCCGAGCAAAAATACGACTTCGTCGTATTTTTGCTCGGACGCTTTTTATTTTATTCACAACAGTTAACCAACGGCAAAATATGGAAAATAACCTAGAACATAAAAGACACACACTTGCTCACCTCCTCGCCCTTGCCGTACGGAGAGATTTTCCTCACGCAAAACCAACGATAGGTCCCGCGATCGACAACGGTTTCTACTATGACTTTGACTTCAGCGGAGGGCCGGCGCCAAAGGATGATGACCTGAAGCAAATTGAGAAGAACATGCGAAAAGCGCTTCCATCGTGGAAGTCGTTTTCTCACAGAGTCGTAACTCCCGATGAGGCGCGTGAAGTATTTAAAGACAACCTCTTTAAAACAGAACTCATCAACGAACTCGAAAAAAATAATGAGGTAATCACCCTCTATACTGTCGGTGAAGGCCATTTTGAATTCACCGACCTCTGTCGTGGTGGACACTGTGATTCTCCTGCAGATGACATCGATGCCGACTCATTCCAACTCTCATCTCTTGCCGGTGCGTACTGGCGTGGGAGTGAAAAAAACCCAATGCTCACCCGCATCTATGGACTTGCATTTGATAGTAAAACAGAACTCGACACACATCTCACACAAGTTGAAGAAGCAAAAAAACGCGACCATAGAAAGATCGGAAAAGAGCTCGATCTCTTCACATTCTCAGAGCTCGTAGGATCTGGTCTCCCCCTCTATACACCTCGGGGGACAATCCTTCGCGATGAACTCGGAAAATTCTCTGAGTCACTTCAGGCACGATGTGGTTTCGAGAAAGTATGGATTCCACACATCACAAAGATTGACCTCTATAAGACTTCTGGTCACTGGGACAAATTCGGACATGAGCTCTTTCTCGTGCAGAGTCAAGAGTCGAATGACTCCTTTGCACTCAAACCGATGAACTGTCCACACCACACTCAGATATATGTAAGTCGACCACGAAGCTACCGTGACCTCCCTATCCGCTATATGGAAACGACGACCTGCTACCGTGACGAAAAAACTGGAGAACTTGGCGGTCTTACCCGTGTTCGCTCACTCACACAAGATGACGCGCATGTGTTCTGTCGTCCAGACCAAATCGAGCAAGAGTTTGAAAATATCATGAACATGATTAAGACACTCTATGGTGCACTTGGTATGGAGTTTAAAGCACGCCTTTCATTTCATGATCCCGAAAATCGCGAGAAGTATCTCGGTGATGACGAACTCTGGAAAATGGCAGAAGAAAAAATTGAGACAGTTGCAAAAAAGTTGGAGCTTAATTACTGGATAGCAAAGGGTGAGGCTGCTTTCTATGGTCCCAAAATTGACATCATGGTTATTGATGCACTCGGCCGTGAATGGCAGTGTGCAACTGAACAACTCGACTTCGTTCAACCGGGGCGTTTTGGACTCGAATACACAGACAAGGACGGAACGAAGAAGACGCCTGTCATGATTCATAAAGCGCTCCTCGGCACGATCGATCGTTTCCTTGGTGTCTATATTGAACACACCGCAGGCAACTTTCCGCTTTGGCTTTCGCCTGAGCAAATCCGAATCATTCCTGTATCAGAAATACATAGCGAATATGCGCGCCAAGTATATGAAGAGCTGAAGGCGATCGGTATTCGGGCTACGCTCGATGACAGTAATGAATCCCTCGGAAAGCGCATCAGAAACGCAAAGACCGATAGACTCCCATACTTTGCCGTCGTAGGAGATAAAGAAGTCACCGCAAAAAATGTGACGCTCGAATCACGAAAGGGTGAGTCGGTGGAGATGTCACTCAGTAGACTCGGAAACCATCTCCTTACAGAGATTGATACGAAGGCACTCTAAGAGCATGTCTTAAAACCCACAAATCCTGCGTTGTCTGCATCGTAATTGGTTCATCGTATATAGAATACGCCTCACACAATTACGATTTGACGCCTTGGATTTGTGAATTTTAATGACACACTCTAAAAACATACCCTTTCAGTGAGTAACACAAAAAAATACCGACTTGATGTCGGTATTTTTTCTGCTTTTAAATTATTTATACTTTTGAAGAAATACGTGAATATTTTCTCCTGCGCATGAAGTAGCCCATTGCACCCACCCATGCGAGCACAGCTCCATAGAATGTGTAGAGCAATGTGTCTCTTGCATCGAAACCGGTGTATGGAACACTTGAGAGTGTGATACCGCCTCCAATAGTAAGTGGCACTTCACAGATTCGCGTGACAGATCCACGGGTTGCGGTAAGCGTATATGTTGTTGACTCACTTGGGCGAAGAGTAAACGTTCCTCGATTGACGCTGTATGCATCAGTTCTGTTTGTGTCAATGAGTGTATTCCCCTCTGCATCGGTAAGGATGAATTCAGTGATTCGGTTGTTATTCCATGAAAGTGAGATGCTTTCTCCCGCGAAGATATTTCTATCAGAGATAGCGAGAACACAACGAGAAGAGCTTCCTCCGCCTCCGCCGTTACTACTTGAGAAACTACCGCCTCCACCCCCACCACCTGGTGGTACGACAGGAGGAACAACAGGAGGTACGACTGGTGGTACTACAGGTGGTACGACTGGTGGTACGACTGGTGGTACTACCGGGGGCACCACAGGAGGAACAACTGGTGGTACTACCGGAGGTATTATTGGCACAGATCCACCCCCTCCGCCTCCGCCGTCGCCCCCACCACCAAGAGCAACAATATCTCCACCAACGCTTGAGTCGATGTATCCGTCTCCTGAGGTGATGTCACCTCCGACACTTGAATCAATGTATGCCGAGGAAACATCTCCACCTACACTTGAATCGATATATCCACCTCCTACAGAAATATCACCTCCGACACTTGAATCGATGTATCCACCTCCAAAAAAGACATCTCCACCTACACTACTGTCAATAAAACTTGTGCCTATGGAAAAGACATCTCCACCTACACTTGAATCGATATATCCACCTCCAAAAAAGACATCTCCACCTACACTGAACTCCCCCTCGGCAAATGCAATATTTGGTGAGAAGTCAATATTTGCCTTACTTTCGTATGCCATCTCACCGGCAGACACGATAAGAGCAAGTGCAAGACTCGTTACAATAAAATTTTTAGTGACTTGTTTCATGATTTTTAATCGTTACAACTACTCTTATGCAAGCACTGCCAAGACTCGCTCCTTATTAATAACAACCCATTCGCCTTCCTTAGGATACTTTGCCTTCACCAGTTCAATAACTCGGTCAAGAGTAGCCGTATGTTCTATATCGGTACCCTCCTGCCCCACAATAAACCTGAGTGCATCACTTGAGACAAGTGCGAAGTGCTCATGTGCATACGCCTCAAGCTCTTGAAGTCGAGACATGTCTCCCGACACTTCTTCCACAACCTCTGCATCTTGGGTAGGAAGATTCATTGGAAAATCGATCTCACCCTCCTCAGAGACTAAAGTACTTTCAGTATTGGTAAGTGACCAATCGTGCTCAACATCCTTCACATCATCCACTCGTCTACGAATAACGAGCATATAGGCAAGGAGCAAACCCCACGCAACTATCGCTGTATAGAAGATACTGGTGAGTACTGGACCTGCATCAAAACCGGTGTACGGCACACTCGCAAGTGTAACGCCACCAATAACTTGCTCCCCCACAATCACATCGAGTTCACACGTACGACGTACATTGTCATTGTATACACTGAGTGTGTACGTCGTTGATTCACGAGGACGGACGGTAAGGGCGTCAATATCCTCATTCACATCACGGTCATCGTCAGAGTCAGCAAGTGTTCTTCCATTATCATCTCTAAGAATCATTCTGTCAGTTCGGTCATTGTTCCATGAAAGAATCGTGCTCTCACCAGTACTGATATGTGTATCAGATACACGGAGTGTACATCGTGGTGCATTTCGGTCATTGTCGTTGTCGTCTTCAACGCGCACAGTCACACGACAGGTGTCGGTATCAGAACCGTCGCGTGCAGTGAGTGTGAACGTCGTGTCTTCATCAATAGTCACTCGTTCACTTCCATCATCGTCCACATCTCCAACACCCTGATTGATACGAACATCATTAGCGTCTGTAGTTCTCCATCTGAGTGTTATCTCATCTCCCTCATCGACACGAGTATCACTCGCCGTAAATGAGTCACAGCGTACATTGTCATTGTTATCATTGTTGTCGTCCTCATCAACGAGAATAGTCTCAGAACACCGCATAGAACCACCAGGACCGTTAGCCACAAGTGTGTAGGTACGTGACGATGACGGCGAAACAGTATCTGAACCACTTCGTGAGACAGTACCAACGCCATTATTAATTGAAATACTTGTCGCATTTCTCGTTGACCATGTGAGTCGCACATCATCACCCTCATCTATTGACGTTCGATTTGCAGAGAACGTACAGGTTGGACTCTGCTCCGGGGCTTGGTACGTATAATTATAATTGTAGTTGTAATCATCTCGATAATCGGGGTAAGTATATGAATATCCCGCAGAGTAACCTGAGTACCCGTTATAGCTTGTATCATAATAGTATGGGTATGAAGTTTCTTCGTAGACGACATAGGCAATTTCTGTTGAGTCACTGAAGACGGAGTCACCACCAACACTTGAATCGGTATAGGCATTCTCAGAAAAAATGTCACCGCCAACACTCACATCAAGATATTCTTCACTCTGAGAATATACATCACCACCAACGTTTGAGTCTCCGACGAAGAAAGCTGTGGTGTCTTCAAAGGAACTATAGAAACCATAGTTCTCAGCATCTCCTCCTACGCTTGAATCAAAATACTCGTCTCCCGATTCGTCAGCATATACTGAAAGCGTAGGTAGTACAGCGAACATGAATACCACAACAGCAAAGACGCCAAGCAATCCCTTTGCAATGGTCACTGCGACACTATTTGTTTGAATTGTTTTCATAGTGATTATGTATGAGTGTAATAAATTCATGCTTCTAAATATTCCTACCTACGCTTGTACGCAAGAATATTGAAAGGATGAAAAAGAAAAAAGGTTGTCAGCGAGCGCACGAGTGCGCTCGCTGGAACCTGCGACCGATCACGACTCTCCCGAGTGTGATGGTCTAATTGGAGGACTACCACTCAATGGCGTGGAAGTTATTCCGATGGCCACATGTGGACTTTTTGAACTCGATCCAGCGAGCCAAGATGGCGGACGTCGGCGAATGAAACTTCGACAAATCCGCAAAATCAACCCGCATCACATCGCCTTCCGTGAACTCCGCCGGCATCAGGAATGTGTGCTCTCCGGTAATCGTCGGTGGTGTGCGCACATTGACCACGCCCCCACCCTTTTTGTGAATGGAAACTTGGTAGGTGTAGGCGTTGGCGCTTCGCACAGCATCCCCAACCTTCGCAGCCAGTAGGATTGGATCTCCCCAATCCCGCGAAATGTTTCCAGGACTGAAGTGGTTGGTGGTGGTGTCCTTCTTGTTCGCCTCCACCGCCTGCTTCAGACCAGCGACCTTTTCAAGAACACCCGGTTGCCACACATTCACGCGAATGACGAGGGGGTTGGGACATGTGGTCGTAGTCGCCGGAGCGGGCGCCTGTGGTGCGACGACGGCAGGCATTGCTGACACGGCGATGTTCATGCAGAACGTCGAGAAGAGCGGGACGCCCTTCCACATCACGACTTGCTCGACCTTTCCTTTTTTGTCGGTCTTGCAAGCGCGATGCCACATACTGAAGCCCTTGCCCGCTTTGAGAGCAAGCTTGTGCTTTGTCGTAAACATCTCCGGCGTACAGTCCTCGACCGTGACTTTCTCACGTTCGAGGAACGTCGCCAGCCCTTCGCAAGTCTGGGACCCTTGGTCGATGAAACCATGGGACTCGCGGACTTGCGCGACGAACGTCTCGCAAGAGACATTCATTTCCTTCGCCCATACCTTCGGAGTCTTGAGAAGATTTACGATTTCCTTCAAGCTCCGATTACGATAAAACTCGCCCTTGGCGTACCCGTCACCCTCACCACGCTTCACAGCGGAGATGGGGATGTAGAGTTGGAAAGATGCAAGCTTGCTTGCATCCACCGCAGCTGAAGCGACGTTGGTCGCCGAAGCCGGTGAAGACTTGGGGACTGCCAGAGCAACACTGTTCGTCGGAGCCGTTGCGGGCTGGGCGGGGGTGTTGTTTGGCGTCTGGCCAAACGGTTGCGAGCTGCAAGCGACCAGAACTGATGTTGCGAGGAGCGCCACAAGGGCGCGAATGATTTGCTTGGCCATGATGGCCTCCTTTTAAGTTGGTTATCAGAGAACGACGTCCGTGCGTTACGAACGTATCACCCACGTTATTGCAGGCAACTCACCGCACAAAATCTAATTTTGTACAAAAGTCACCGACAATATAAAGGCCTCATAATTGATGCCGACCGAACGGCTGAATGGTTGCAATACAGTTTATCGCTCAAATAAGCCAAATTTTTAAGAAACTACGGAGGTACTACTTATGACTATATTATACAGTGGTACTCAAAATCTGTCAAGGCTTCCCTATTTAGACCGCAGGTGTCCCGACTGGGTGAGAGCCGACGAGTACAGCCTCAACAATGAAGCGGTCATCCTTTGTTGCAAATGAATTACAGGTTGCAAGAACAAGCTTTGCATCACCCCTTTCTATCTTCACCTCAGCATCAGTTGCTTTCGTTTCATAGACACGCTCAACACTATACACATACTCTACATCTGATGACTGAAGCCTGATGGTGTCGCCCCACTTAAGTTTTTGAATTCCATTGAATGCTTGAAAGTTCTTGTTGCGGACAACAGGAAGGTAACTTGAATGACCAAGGAGAAAGATGGTTCCTGATTCTTTGAAGTCAGCTGACTCGGGGTGACGGACAACACCTGAAAGAAGGGCCGAATCAAGCGCTTCTACAGTACCTGAGTCTGGATTGAGAATTGTTACTCGCTTCCCATCGAGTGCGTCAAAAATTATAGAAATCGGGAGCGGATCAACAACCTCTTCCACAACTGTCACAGGTTCCTCTGCAATAATTTCCGTTGGAACCGCAGGCACTTGTTCCTCTACCTCAACTTCAACTTTCTTCTCAGGGAGAAAATCAGCAATGAAAAAGATTCCATAGGTAATCGATATGACACCAACAACAACAAAGAAGAAAACAACCCTCTCTTCGAGCTTTGAAGTGAACTGCATATGATTTTTTGTGGTTTTTGATTCCATATACTGAATATAAATGATGTCAATATAATACACTACTTTTCAAGTTTGTCAAACAGATGAGTTGACAGAGTATAATTTCCGTGGTAGCATGTTCAAATTATGACTGAAAATATGACTTTTAGAGACGTCGTTGTCAAAGTACTCGCAATTACTGGCTTTTTAGTAACCGTGGCTGTAGTTGTATGGGGAGCAACACTCGCTATTAAACAAGCACCAAGGGTATTCTCTTCCCTTGCCTCTATCGTCGAGAGTATGCAGACGTACCGTCCACTCCACGAACTCACTATTACTACCCCGAAGACTGTAGTGAATTCAGCTGAGTCATTTGAAATACTCTGGACCGATGTTCGACAGACGGGCGAGTACGCATTCACCTACACCTGTACCGAAGGCATCGCCCTTCAGGTTCGTGGTGAGAATGACTCGCTCATGCCTATGAGCTGTACCGACACGCTTACATTGCCTGCAACCGTTCATGGTCTCTACCTCACCATCGATTCCACAACATCACGATTTACTGATGTCCCCCTTCATGTCTCTTTCACAAATGCCGACAAATCTGAGGCTTTCGAAAATACCGTGAAGATTACTGTTGTGAACGCAGGGATTGAAATTAAAGAACAGACAATTCCTGAAATACCTGAAGTGATAGCGATTCCTGTGGTACAACCAACTGAAGAAGTGGTCACAGAAACACCAGTTATTGATACCCCGACTGCTCCAGTCACTATTACTGCACCTTCCCAAGTTTCTCGACAGAGTGATCTTGCAATGACTATCCTCGGAAGTGGTGTGATAAGAAATGGCATATTTACCTTCACACAGAGGTATGATCGCGACCTCAACAATGCACTTCGGTTTGACGTGAAGAATGTTGGAACCGCAGTCTCTGACACATGGTACTTCAATGCAGTCCTCCCTTCTGGAAAGGTATATACCTCACCAAAGCAATCAGCCCTACGACCAGGTGACCACATTGAGTTTACTCTCGGATTTTACCTTGATGGAGATAGTGGCGCACAAGCAACACTGACCACAATGCTCTACAGTACTACAGACACAAATGAATCCAATGACACAAAATCAGTCACCGTCACCGTACGATAATAATCAAATCCAAATACACAAAAACCTTCCAGTTATCTGGAAGGTTTTTGTGTTAGTGGCAAAGTGATTTTCTAAATTATACGTCGAGGTTTTTTGGAGGTGTTATTTTGGTGGAAGTGCGCGGAGCGTGAAGTAATTTTTCATGAGCCGTATATAGATACGGTGTGAGAAACGAACACTTGGAGTTTCGCAAGACTCATTGAGACCTTATGCAAGCAAAGCGACGCAGAAGGTCCAATGAGTAGACAGTTTCTGTAAGAAATGAAAAATTGCGAGCAGCGACAAAGCAATTCCGCAAAATTACACATCCAAGTTCCTCGATGTAGAATTTGGAGAAAGCGCGAGGAACGCGAAGTTACATTTTGTGAAACGTACATAGACGTACGGTGAACAAAATGTAACGAGCAGTGACGAAGTGATTTCCTAAATTATACATCGAGGTTGGCCATGTGAGCGTTAGACTGTATGAACGACTTCCTACTCGACACATCCGTACCCATGAGAATATCAAATACCCTATCGGCATCTTGCGCATCAATGACCGAGACCTGCTTGAGTACACGGTTTTTTGGATTCATCGTTGTCTCCCAAAGCTCTTCTGGGTTCATCTCTCCAAGACCTTTGTATCGCTGGATGCGAACTTTTTGAGTTTTTGTAGCAACCTCTACTGTCTCTTCGTCGACTTCTACCTCTTCCTCCTCAGTCTCCCCACCTTCGTCCGTCGGAGCGTCTACGCCGAGGATACTGTGCTTTTCTTCATCCGTGTATGCGTAGAGCACTTCCTTTCCTCTCTGAATTTTATAGAGTGGTGGTTGTGCAATGTAGAGGAAACCCCCATCGATGATTGGCCTGAAATATCGATAAAAGAGCGTGAGGAGAAGCGTGCGAATGTGTGCTCCGTCAACGTCAGCGTCTGTTGCGATAATAATCTTGTGATAGCGAAGCTTTGAGAGATCGAACACATCGCCAATTGCAGTACCGAGCGCGACGACGAGGTTCTTCACCTGCTCTGAGCCAAGCATTCTATCGAGGCGCGCGCGCTCTACGTTGAGAATTTTTCCGCGGAGTGGAAGGATTGCCTGTGTACGGCGGTCGCGTCCCATCTTTGCAGAACCACCCGCAGAATCTCCCTCCACAATGAAAAGCTCCGATTCCTCTGCGCTCTTTGTCTGACAGTCAGCAAGCTTTCCGGGGAGTGTCATGCCTTCGAGTGCTCCCTTACGAAGTACAGAGTCCTTTGCAGCCTTCGCGGCCTTACGCGCTTTCACCGCAATGATGACTTTATTGATGATTGCTTTTGCATCATTTGGATTCTCCTCAAGATACTCATTGAAGGCATCACCAAAGACAGTCTCTACTGCACTACGCGCCTCAACGGAGCCGAGCTTTGCCTTTGTCTGCCCTTCAAACTGAATCTCAGGCATTTTCACCGAGACAACGGCAGTAATACCCTCGAGTACATCGTCTCCGGTAAACCCGGCATCTTTATCTTTCACCGAGAAGAAATTATTCTTCTTAGCATAGTTGTTGAGTGTTCTCGTAAGGGCGGTCTTGAAGCCGGTTATATGCGTACCCTGCTCAGGGTTGTATATGTTGTTTGCGAATGCGCTGATGCGAGGAGTGATGTCATCAACATACTGAAGTGCAACCTCAACCGAGAGTACTGCGGAATCTACATTTTGCTTTTCAATATAGAAGATATTGTCGTGTACTGGCTTCTGATACTGATTGTTGAATGCAACGAGCGAACGCAATCCTCCCTCAAAGAAGAAATGCATATGAGGAACCTCAAGGTGCAGGTCTGCAAGGTACTGCTTTCCCTCAAACGCTGAGAGGAATTTCTGTACATCTTTCTCGCTCATTTCCTTCATCTCCTCTTCTGTAGGGCGCGCATCAATAACTGCAATACGCATACTCTTCACCAGATACGCCTGCTGGCGAATGTGTGAGACGATGCGCTTGTAGTCATACTTAATCTCATTGAAGATGGTGTCGTCCGCCCTGAACGTAATGATAGTTCCCTGAAGTTTTGAAGGACCCACTTTCTTTACCTTTGCCTTTGGCTTTCCAATATTGTATTCCTGAATGAAATATCCTCCGTCACGGTGGACCTCCGCAATCATATGCGTCGAAAGCGCGTTCACTACTGAAGCACCCACTCCGTGGAGTCCTCCTGAGACTTTGTATCCCGTGTCTTCACCGCCAAATTTTCCTCCTGCATGGAGTGTAGTGAGAATAGTCTCGAGCGCAGAGACCTTTGTCTGCTTGTGCATGTCGACGGGAATACCACGTCCGTTATCAACGACGCGAATGTAGTTCCCTGGGAGGAGTGCTACCTCGATGCGGTTTGCAAAGCCACCCATGGCCTCGTCACGTGAGTTGTCGAAAATCTCCCAGATGAGGTGATGAAGCCCATCGGGGCCTGTGGTACCAATGTACATCCCTGGGCGCTTTCGCACTGGCTCAAGCCCCTCGAGAATCTGGATGGAATCAGCACTGTATGAACTTTGTTTAGCCACGATGATATTTCACTTTACAAACCTATAATAGCCCAAAGTATAGCAAATATACGCCATTTTGTCTCATGGGAGACGAGCAAAACTGTATGGCATTCCAGCCTGAAAAATATAGAAAAACCGCCTTGGGAAATACATCTTCCGATGTATTTCCCAAGGCGGCTCTCATCTCAAGCCCCTTCAAAAGAAGCTTTGAAACTTGGTGTGAGGACTAGCTCACGGGTGGTCTGCTGGAGGCCTGTTGTCTAGGACCTGCCCACATGATGCTCTCTTGTATGGGCTATACAAAAGCCCATACGCAAATGCGACTGGGTTTGCAACCGCAACGAGTAGTGTCATCCATGTTGGATACATGGACACCATGAACAAAATCCAGAGGACTGCCGACACGAAAGCGGGAAGCCACGGTCGACTCGAAGAGTGCCTGATACCCTCCTCAACCATTGTTCCGCAATCAGCGGAGAAAATGAGGAGAATGATCATTATGGGTAAATCAATATTCATTGTCTTCTCCATAACACCAGATCAGCCCCTCTGGTTTGGGTTTATATTCACTTTTGGTGTACAGTTTTACTAAACAAACTATACGTTTTGCTTAACTACGTGTCAATAAGATTGAGGTGATGTACTCTGCAACAATTACCGCACCTCAAAGCCCTTCTCTTTCAGCACTCCCGTTATAGAATCCATAACCTTCCCCACTTCGTCATCAGTCAGCGTACGCTCGAACGATTGGAAGATGAGTCTGAAGGCATACGAGACCTTCCCCTCTTTTTTAAACTCGTCAAAGAGTCTGCACTTTGTGAGTAATTCTCCACCATTCTCTTTAAGAATTTTTTCAATCTCATCTCCTGAAACTGACTCGGGCACCCAGAGCGCAATGTCGCGAGAAATAAATGGGTATGTTGAATAGGAAGCAAAGAGCACATCCTTAAGTGGTGTGTATGCGTCATACGAAGTAGGGGTTGAAAGTTTCGAAATTAAGTCTGAGAGATTACATTCAAAGACTCCTTCTTTTATATTGCCGTGAAGTGATGTTCCCAAAGCCTCCTTGAGCGCTGTCACATCCTCTCCGATCATCACATCATCTTTTGGTGTATACCCCTGCTGTTTAGTACGGACACCGATGGCAAGCGACACATGCTCCACAACATCATTTCCCTCATCATTTTTTGCAAACACGGTTCCAATTTCAAAGACCCGAACGGCATTCAAACCGAGCAAATCTATGTTTGGCGTGTTGCGGTCAAGGACTTCGCGAATATTGGGCGCAAGGGAGCTTCGAAGACATCCTTTGTCGCTTGCAAGAGCGTTTTGAAGCTCAATGATATCTTTCTTTCGAAATGATGAAGTGATGACTTCAGAAAAACCACGCTCCACAAGTGCAGTGCGAATTTTCTCACTGTAGTAGTGCTTGGTGTTATATTCAGCGAGCGCAACCTTTTCTGGAACAACTGACTCTACATGTTCATATCCATACACACGACCAATCTCGGCAATGACATCTTCGGGAATGACAATGTCCATCCGCTCAAACGGCGCAACGACCTCCCACCCCTCTTCAGTACGAGAATGGAGGAACCCAAGACGATTCAATATTTCTTCAATTACTGCATCGGCAAGATGCACACCGAGGAGCCCATGAATGTGTGAGAGTGTGACGGTGACTGGCACGTTCTTAATTGGCGTGGGATAAGTGTCGAAGTACCCCTCGCACGTTCCTCCTGCGATATCTCGGATGAGAGACACAATGTCGGTAAGTGCGTATGCGACAAGCTCTGGAGAAAGTGAATTTTCAAATCGTTTCGAAGCATCGGTCTGAAGCTTGAGAATTTGCGACGCCTTGCGCGTAACCTGCGGGTCGAAGTTTGCAGCCTCAATAATAATATCAGTAGTCTGTGCATCCACTTCGGCAAGCTTCCCTCCCTTAATACCTGCAATACCTGCAGGCGCATCCGTACAGCCGTCAACGATGAGTTGGACCGTCTCTGGCAATACATACGTGTCATTGGTGAGTGTGGTTATCTCCTCTCCCTTACGCGCCATACGAACAAGAAAATGCCACTCACCGTTACCGTGGGAAAGTTTCTTGGCATCATATGCGTGGAGTGGTTGACCCAACGAGAGCATGACGTAATTGGTCGCATCAACGACGTTATTGATAGAACGCTGTCCAAGCGCTTCAAGGCGTGATTTGAGCCACACAGGAGATTCTGCGATAGTGATTCCGGTCATGTGGGCCACTGCAAATCGCCGACACTTATTTGAGTCATCAATAGTAACCCTGATATTCTCTACCTTCGGAGAAAGATCAACTGGGTTTATAAGGGGATCATGAGCGAGAGGTTTTCCCATGAGTGTACCGAGCTCTCGTGCAACACCTCGATGTGAGAGACAGTCGCTCGCTCTATCGGGAAGCACCTTTACATCAATCACCTCATGTCCCGAGACAACTTGTGTCTCTTCAATTTCAAAGGCATGGAAAGTGAAAAGTTCCTCAATAGTCTTAACATCAGGTATCCATTCCCCGCAATAATCCTTTAGCCAATCATGAAGTACTACCATATTTAAAATTGATTAACAAAACGGAGGTCCCCATTATACAGCGCGCGAATATCATCGAACTCATATTTCATGAAACCGAGCCTGTCGATTCCCATCCCAAACGCAAACCCAGAATACACGGTTGGATCAATCCCAGAATCACGGAGTACTTTTGGATGTACCATTCCTGCCCCAAAGACTTCTACCCACCGTCCCACCATCTTTGAGTTGCCTGAGTTAAGTCGCATATCAACCTCAAACCCCGGTTCAACAAATGGGAAATAACTGGGTCGAAACCTCACCTCAACATCTCCCTTGAAAAATCGTGAGAAAAAATACTCAACCACCCCCTTGAGATGACCTACATTGACTCCCTTATCTACATAGAGACCTTCAAGTTGATAAAACTGTGCCTCGTGAGTCGCATCGGTTGCCTCGTTCCGAAACACTTTCCCCGGCACAATGACACGAATGGGTGGTGTGTGTGTCTCCATATATCGAGCCTGTACAGGAGATGTTTGTGTACGAAGTACTGTTGGCTCTTTCACATCCACATTCTTAAACCAAAATGTATCCTGCATATCGCGTGAGGGGTGATCTTTTGGCACATTGAGTCGATCAAAGTTGTATCGTTCCCGTTCAGCCTCAGGACCCTCCGCAAACACAAAACCAATCTCGGAGAAGATGGTATTTATCTCAGCAATCATGTGACTGAGCGGGTGTCGATGTCCCTGTGTATCAAGACGTGTTGTCATACGAAATATTTACTCTGTTTGTAACAATATCTGATAGATAAGATTTCCATCGTACACGTAGATGTTATTACTTTCAATATAGAAACGGAGATTACTGCCACGCATAATCGGCTGTACGTTCTGCCATGAGCGATCATCGATTTCGACAACATAGACACCATCCTCGAGTGCAAGAACCACTAAATCAGTACTTCCAGGGAAGAAGTCAAAATCCTGAACACTCTGCCATTTCCTATCGATACGAATTGAAGGTTCGCATGCGGTGTCCTTTGGAACCGTCTGGACTGGATGTATGACAAACTCCTCAGATTCAATTTCATCCAAATCTGTCTCCTCGTCGAGAATTTCTGGCAAGACAAATGGTGCAGTTACCGTTGCCGTACTGTATGGAGGAAAATCCGGAGCACAGTAGTAATACGGCATTTGTTCGAATGAACCGACCCATGTTGCATACAAATCCTCCCCAGCAAATCCAAGTCGCACTCCACCCTGAACAATTGTTGACGTTGCGAGAGACTCATCCGATTCCGAGGTTGTGGTCGCGTCGAGTAATTCCTTAAAGTTGATTGCTCGAGTCTCTTTTACACTACCCCCTTCCACCTCAGTCGTTGTTCCAAAATGGGCGAGGAGCGAGCCGTATTCGGTATTTTGTATGAACGTGCTCGTCGCAGTTGTCGTTGTTGCGTAGAGAATGTTTGTCGATGATGCATTCGTGGGAATTCCACGGACTACTGTTGTCCCTGTGGCAGTTTGCCACGGACTCACCACACGAACTTGCGGGACGAGTGGCAAATTGAATGCCTCAGCTTCGGTCACGAGACGCTTCGAGACAGGAAGCTCTTTTACCCACGTGTGGTATCCGTCTTTCTGCACATGAAGTCGATGTGTACCCACATCCAGATTCTGTGCATAGAAGGCCTTTCTGAAAGTTCTCGTCTCACGAACAAGCTCACCATCAATAAAAATCTCAGCACCCGTACCTTCAACAGCGACGTAAATCCCTCCTGTACTTACGAGGTTTGTCGGCCTTTTAAAATCAAATCGATACCCAGTCGCATAGAGATAGAGGAATGGGAGTGACACAGCAAATACCAGCACAAGAAAAAGAAACGTCCTCTGACGCTTTTTGTACGGCAACGGCTGTACGTCAATACGTGCGTTGTTCATAATTTGCTCTAGCGTAGCACGTTATGTGCTTTTTTTCCTCCCCAGCATCGCCTCGGCAAATACAACGCAGTATGAGCGATTTTTCAGTGTGCACTAGTTGCGGACCTTGGGAGTAACCCAGAACCCCATATACTTTCCGAGCATGAGCCGAGTCTGTGCATCGAGTCCTGGAATAGCGCTAAAGACAACCATCGTGACCGGTACGAGTATCCACTGAAGTGCCATGACAACATAGATGAATCGATTCTTCCCCTCGGGGCGCTTCGGAATAAGGGTGAGGGAGATGATAGAAGAGACCACGAGACCAAACATAGCAAGAATAAGAAGGTCACGAACGACAATCGGGAGGTTGTACGAGAGAACTGTCTCGTGAAAGACTCGTCCACCGAAAAAGATTGGCGCCCATCCGAGGATAATGAGCATGATTGGATTCGTCACCATAGACCAATACCCTTCTGCCTGCTGAAGCGCGATTTTGATGCGTGTACCGCGCGGTATCGATTTATTCTTCGTGAAGTGGTAGACAATGTATACAAAATTTTCAACTCCGTATGTCCATCGTCGGTGTTGCTTATAGATATTCTTTACTGTACCCAAAAACGTTGGGGCGGCATTTGCATCCATCGAGACCGGGTACGAAAGCGGGATAACGTCGTATTCACCATTATTTGCAAGAAGAAGATTCCAATAGATGCGCGAATCCTCACTCACCATATTTGTCTGCCAATACCCTATCTCATAGAGCGCTTGGAAAGAAACCGAGTGTGAAGAAAAAGTTGCCATTCGTTCTGGTCGCTCCTGCTGTACCATTTCCCAAAATGTACTCGACATCGCAACGACACGTGCAAGTGCAGACGCTTCCCACATATTGTTATTAAATACCGGCACCGGTTGGAACGAACTCTTGAGGGGGTGCGCGGCGGTCATGAAGTGCCACACGAGGCAGTTGAAGTAATCGGGGTAAACAACGGTATCAATATCAAAGATTGAGACGAGGGTATGATTGTACCGAATACCGTGTGGGTCAAGAATGGTCTTCCGCACGTCCTCTGCTGCCCATGTCGCATTTGAGCCCTTCCCCGCCATTTCACCAGGAATATCCGCAGGATGCACTGATACATGAAAACCACCGAATGTATCGCCCCATTTCTCCTTCATCCGCTCTGATACTATCCGTGCATTTTCCCCGGCACGTTCTTCACGAGCAAGTACCACGATCATGCTTTTTTTGTCGTACCGCACCTCCGAAAGTGAACGGAGTGACGCCTCAATAACTTCCTCTGGTTCGTTGTAATACGGAAGAATAATGAGCTGATAGAGGTGCTCATACTCAAATCGCTCAATCATAAGTTTCCAGTCAACCGACATATGGTGTTTGAGTCGCTTCCAATTGTACCGAAGGTGATAGGAAAGAAATGCTGTCTTAAGCACCCAAAAAACTGCGAAGGCAATAATGAAATACGCAGCAAAAAACGGCGCGTATATAGATGCAAGCACCATAGCAATGAGAGAGGACCACGACGCTGCGCCGGGAAGGATTTCAAGGAAACGATAGAGCACCCTATTCTTGCCCGTGAGTTCAGTGGCGCGTCCAACCTTAAAATCAGGCCGTGTAGCGTATGGTAATAGGTGGTTGTGTTTTGCCATTGTGGGCTGAGTATAGCGCCGTTTCGTGAATAATGGAAGCATTAAAAAACTCTCCTTTTGGAGAGTTTTTTAGTGACTAGGAAGCACGATTCAAAATTTTGAGCCATCCCCGTAGCCCCCACATTCGAGTTTGAACTGAAGATCTGTTACTTATTCTTGAGTATATGATTTTGTTTTTTGAGCCATCCTTACAGGATCTGTCCACTCACTGGTTCTTTTGTTTCATTTCATTCACAAAAGCACTCAGTGAGTCTTGCGGAGTGACTTTGTGTCACTCCTCACTCTCAGACTTGAACTGAGGACCTTCACTATCAAAAGCTTAAAACAGCATCCCGTGCTGTTTTAACTCCACCACCTTCGCTAAGGCTACCCTATTTAGTATTATTTTCTTTGAGCCGCCTCTCAGACTTGAACTGAGGACCTTCACTTTACAAAAGTGTTGCTCTACCAGCTGAGCTAAGGCGGCATATGCACGGAAAACGTGCAGGGACAATTATGAGAGAAAACAGAGAAAAATGCAACCTACATCCCCTCGAGTGAACGTTCACGATGAATCTTCTTTTCCTCTTCAGTGAGCGCGACCTCTGCCTTGTGGAGCGTCAGTTCCTCAAGTTTGCTTTTCGTGACACTCTCGCGGTCAGCATACTTTGCGAGGGATCTGTTTGCGTGAATATTCTCTCGAAGCCACTTCTCAGCCCTCGTTACGCAGAGAAGCGTGAGCCTGAGGACCATGTGGTAGAGATATCTGAATATCTGTCGCAGTAAGTCATTACTGATGCGTCGATACGACTTATGGAGTGTGTACTTGATTTTTAGGATATAAAAATCAGCACGCACACGCCACCTTTCTCCAAAGCGCCTTCCTAGGGTACCTTCATAATGAAAAAGTACCGCAAGAAAGACTACTAGGACAAAGCTTCCCAAAAAGCCACTAAGTACAAAAGTCATTGGGCTATTTTACCGAAAGTCGAGAGATAGCGCTAATCACAACATTTTCTCCAAATTTTTGGATAGCGGTGTTGAGGAGATCACCAACGGCCTTCTCCTGATCCTTAATGAATGGCTGTTCGAGGAGAATGCGATCTTTGAAGAAGGCATCGAGCTTCCCTGAAAGAATCTTCTCTTGCATTTCGACTGGCTTATCCTTCACTTCCTCCTTAAAGACGTCTTTTGCCTTCTGAAGCGCCTCCTCACTCACCTCAGCTCTATTGATATAGAGTGGGTTTTGCGCTGCAACATGCATCGCAATTTCGCGAGCAAGTGCCACGAACTCATCATTCTTCGCAACGAAGTCTGTCTCACATGCGAGGTACACGAGTGCTGCGACCTCATGCGTCGAGTGCACGTAGCTTCCAATAGCCCCTGCTCCGAGCTCACGGTCAGACTTTTTAAGCGCAATCTCGCCACCCTTCTTCTGAAGGATGATTTTTGCCTTATCCATGTCGCCTCCTGCCTCTTCAAGTGCCTTCTTACACTGCATGACAGAAATACCAGTGTAATCTCGTAATTCCTTAAGTTGTGCTGATGTGATCTCCATAGTTAAAAGAGCTATTGTTAAATTTGTTCGTTCCCCATTCGTATAGACTAACGACGTACCTCCTCTCGCTTCACTGGTGTGAATTCTGACACACCCTTCGCATATGCTGACGTAAGCTCATCGAGGATAAAGGTAACACTACTTTGCAACGCATCGTTTGCAACAACAGGGTGCGTAATAAGTTCAATATTGGTATCTGAGCTTGCAAGTCCGATAACAGGAATCTTAAGTGCTCGTGCCTCACTCACTGCAATTTCATCATGACGTGGATCAACAATCACGAGTAGCTGAGGAAGTCGTTCCATATTTTTAATACCAGCAAAATTGTGCATGAGTTTATCAAACTCGCGTCCGATAACAACTCGTTCCTTCTTTGTGTACTTTCGCTCAAGTTCACCAGATTCGCCCTGTGCAGTGAGTTCTGCGAGTCGTGCAACACGCTTCTTAACTTCAGAGAAGTTTGTAAGCATTCCACCCACCCATCTGTTCACAACATATGGCATAGAAACCTGTTCAGCATGTGCTCGTACAATCCCCGTAATTTCCTCCTTCGTTCCCACAAAGAGAACAGTCTTACCCGCCTTACCCGCCTCAGTGAGGACGGCTTGCGCTGAAGCAAGTGACTCAACAGTCTTTTCAAGATCAATAATGTCTGTACCCTGTTTATTTCCAAAAATAAACGATGATGTCGTTGGGTGGCGACGTGATTTAGTAAACCCAAAGTGTGCACCAACGTCAAAAAGACGCTCGATAAGAGTTTTCTCCGATGTGTGATTTATATTCATAATTACAAAAAATGCCCCGATTAATGAGCTTTGGAATGCTACCACACAGGTTGTCATTCCGCAATGGTGCCGTTTTCTGCCTGAGATGCGTTCTTGAGTGAAATGACGATATCTTCCATGTTCCCCGCAAGAATCTCGGTGATGTTATGCCACGACTCCTTGATGCGATGGTCGGTAATACGATTTTGAGGCACATTGTACGTACGAATCTTTTCTGACCTATCCCCCGTCCCAATTTGAGACTTACGGGTCGCTGCATGCTTTCTTGACTCCTCTTCCTCGTGAAGCATCTCGAGTTTCGCAATGAGCATCGCCATCGCCTTTTCACGATTCTTGAGCTGGCTTCTCTCCGACTGACATCGTACATCAACTCCCGTTGGGCGATGAATAAGTCGCACTGCAGTCTCCACCTTATTGACGTTCTGTCCCCCTGCTCCACCCGAGCGTGAAAATTCCATATCGAAGTCACTCGGATTGACCTCAATGGTCGGCTTTCTCCGCATGGGAAGAATCACCACTGACGCGGTTGAGGTGTGCACACGTCCCATTTTTTCAGTCACCGGAATTCTTTGGACCCGATGTACGCCCGTCTCATAGCGAAGCGCATCGTAGACATCGTTCCCGAGGATCTCGAACGTTGCTTCTTTGAACCCTCCCTGTGAAGCACGTGACTCTGATGCCGTACTCGTCTGCCACCCTTTGATTTCTGCATACTTGAGATACATATACGCAAGTTCCTCTGCAAAAAGTGCGGCTTCCTCCCCACCTGCGCCAGCGCGTACCTCGAGCATCACTCCATAAGGTTTAACTTCTTCTTCCTTTGATGCCTCAATGATTCGCTCCATTTCAGTGTACAGGTGCTCAAGCTGAGCATTGAGTGAACTGAGTTCCTCCTCCGCAAGCTCAGCCATTTCTGGATCATTTTCAAGAAGTACTCGAGCTTCATCGTGCTTTCGCATAAGGCCATCAAACTGCCCACAGAGAAACTGCGTCTTTTGATTTTCTCGGAAGAGAGCCAGTTGTTCATCTTTAAATTCCATAGATAGTACTATATCACTTCGTGTGCAGAACTTGGTGGGTACGAAAAAGCCGGATTCAAGCGAAGCTTGAATCCGGCTTTTCCCTTACGCCTTCTTTGCCTTTGCAGCACGTGCCTTGAATCGCTCAACACGACCAGCAGTGTCCATAACCTTCTCCTGTCCAGTATAAAATGGATGTGACGCACTCGATACGTCCACAAACGCGATTGGGTATTCTACTCCGTCAATCCATTTCTCGGTTTTTTGAGTTTGGACTGTAGAACCAACGAGAAAACGCTCTCCACTTGAATTATCGTGGAAAATAACTGTGCGGTAGTTTTTTGGATGAATATCTGCTTTCATAGTCGGGATACTATACCAGAATTGATTTATTTAGCAATATCAGTTTTCTCAAAGTACTTCGCTGAAAACCACTTCATTCCTCCTCGATATCCGCTTCAACAGAGAGCATGTTTCTAAAATTCGCAAATCCAAGACGCAGAGTCGAGGGGACGTGAGACATATTTAACATATGGTGAACGTCACCTTGGCGAATGCAACGCAGGATTTGTGGGTTTTAGGAATATGCTCTAGGTTTCGTCAAGGAAATCAATATCCCCCTGATAAGTCTCCGCATGTGAAAGCACGCTCGCTGCGTACCCAAGTCCATACGTTGCCCAGTTCCCTCCTGCATAGTAGCGTCCCGCCGCTTCGCGCTCAGCCGAGTACCCACCTCGCGATGCACCTAAGTCTTGAAGAAAGAGTGCTGTTGCCATAATAGCGTGTTGTGGGTCCCATGGGTCTCCGACAGGGACGCTAAACGCCTGTGCGATTCTCCCCTCATACCCCTTCCACGTCGACGGAATAAACTGTGTTGGACCCATCGCCCCTCCATATCCAATAGACTGCGGACATGAGACAGGAGTGGTATATGGATCACGCCCAAGACGCGACATCATATCGAGGAAGTACGGAACGTCTCTATCTGGCTTCATCACGTTTGCAAACGGCGTTCCGGTATTCTTCCCCTTTCCTGCACCGGTCTTCGTGTCGACAAGAAGGCACTGCCCGACATTCACACCAAGGTTCGACTCCTGCCTCAAGATACCGAGAATAAACGCCGCACGGACACCCGTATATGAAGCAGCGGTACGCGCATACGAGAGTGCATCTTTAAATGGAATTCCACCACCGTCGACGCCCCGAAGGCGGAAGAGTGCCGCATTGATTTGACCTGCTTTTGCCTGCCTGTCCTTTACAATCTGTTCGTATGACTTTGCCTCAAGCTTTGTTGCTGCGAGAAGTTGTTTCTTTTCCTGTTCACTTTTGGTAATTGTCTTCTTTTTTGACTCTACTTCATACTTTGCGTCGAGTTCCTGATTTTGAACTTCGCTGAGTCGTGAGCGCTCTTCTTCTGTCTGGACAATAACCTCACGTACATCATAGAAGTGGTCTTCGAGTCCACGCTGAATTGCGAGGAATGAATCGAGGTCGCTGAAGAAGTCTGAAAGATTTTTACTATTCAAAATAACTTCAGCAAACGAGTACTCGTCGAGCTCGCGTGTCCGCCTGATGAGCTGTGCGAGGGACTTCTTACCCTCATCAATGAGCACCTCCATATCGTCAATTTTTTTGCTTCGAGTATTGATATCCTTCGTGAGTTGCGAGATGGCAATATTTTTTGATTTGATAGTTGCTTCGGCCGCTTTTATTTTTGCAGTCAACGACTTTACATCACCATCGATAGTCGACACCTTTGCTCGTGTGCCCGTAAGAACCCCCTGCCATTTTGCTATCTCAGCATTACAGAGTGCCAGATCTGCCTTGAGCTGTTCCTCAGTCTTCCCTGCAACATCGTCGTTACAAACAGCAGGAACCTCCTGTGCACTACTAAAGCTCGGCACAGCGAAAGTGGCACAAAGAAAAATCGTGAAGATGACTGCAAAACCCGTTCTCATGTATCCATACAGTATAGCAAATTACCTTCAATAATCTCTATACTTTTTACCACAGAAAAAGCCCCATCATTTGCTTGAAAACGTGGGGCTTTTTCTAGAAAGACTATTTTACTTCCTCTGGTTCCTCTGTCTTTCCCTTCTTTTCAACCTCAATAGCACTCATATCAATGACAGTCTCAACTTCCTTCTCCTCGGCAACGGCCTGTACGAGAGCGACAACCTCAGTAACGTCATTCTCGATAACAACACCTTTTGGTACAACGAGGTCACTGACGTGAATTTGCTTTTCAAAATCATCGAGTACACTCACGTCGACAATAATCTCTTTTGGCAAGTTTGCTGGAGTACAGGTAACCTCCACTTCATGGAGAACCTTGGTAAGGTTACCTCCAAGCTTCAGTGCTGGTGCCTCTCCCACGAACGTGAGCGGGACGTCGACGGTAATCTCCTTTCCTGCTTCGAGAGCGTAGAAATCAACGTGCGTAATACCTCCACGAAGTGCATCAAAGGCAACTTCGTGAACGAGAACCTCTTTAGAAGAGTCAAGACCCTCGAGGACGATGACGCTTGACTCACCTGTCTGCTTAAAAAGCTTCTCAAAAGCCACACGGTCAACAGTGAGCAATGTTGATGCTTCCTTAGGACCATACATGACCGCAGGGAGTTTCCCTGCATCGCGTAGCTGTGCAAGCTTCTTTCCCTGCACGGTTCGTGTTTCAACGGTGAGTGTAAATGTCATATTAATATAATTTATGTGACGATTACCATACCATAGACTGGAAAATATTCAAACACACAAACACCCCCCTGGGACAGCGGGGCGTTTGTGGGGGTTTTGGGATATGCCCTAATCTAGAGCGACAACGTTATCAGGTACTTCCCCTGCGAGGAAATCAATGGCATTTTGAGCGGCCATCTCTGACATCTTATTGCGAGTCTCATCCGATGCGGATGCAATGTGTGGAGTGATAATGACGTTTGGAAGGTCTACGAGTCCATGAGCAAGTTTTGGTTCATGCTCAAACACATCAATACCGGCACCTCGAATGACTCCATTCTTGAGTGCAACCACAAGTGCATCTTCATCGACAACGGGACCGCGTGAAGTATTGATGAGATATGCGGAAGGCTTCATGAGCGCGAATCGCTCAGCATTGAGGAGGTGTTCAGTTGTTGGAAGTAACGGCACATGAATAGTAACCACGTCAGCAATCTTGAGTAAGTCATTAACCTCGGGGACAAATACCGCACCGAAGTCATTTTCAATCTGTGGCATTTGGTTTACATCGTAATATGCAATCTTCATACCAAGACCAAGTCCCGCACGACGAGCAACCTCATACCCGATACGTCCTGCTCCGAGTATACCGAGCGTCTTCCCCTTGAGGTCACTTCCAAGGAAAAGCTCTGGGCCCCATCCCTCGTACATTCCTTTTCGTGTAAATGCGTCTGATTCGGGAATGCGTTTTGCTACAGCGAGCATGAGCGCAATGGTAAATTCCGCAACGGTGTCCGTAAGCACCCCTGGTGTGTTGGTAATGGTCACTCCCGCGTCCTTTGCATCACTGAGTGTGATGTTGTTGTATCCGACCGCGTAGTTTGCAAAAATCTTTGCCGTAGGCACAGCATCAAAAACTTCTTTATTAATAGTGTCGGTAAGAAGCGAGATGACCGCATCATATGGTTTTGCTTTGAGGGCGGTAATAAGTTCTGCTGGGGTGAGGACACCATCCTTGGTACTCACGTCAACAGTGTGCCCTGCCGCCCGAAGGAGGTTGATACCAATGTCTGGAATGTGCCGGGTAATATAAACAAGTGCCATAGTACGTATACTGAAACTATATGTGTAATAATCCCACTACTATACCACGCGTGACCCACGGTAAATGGTACAATGTGAGGACTATGTCACAACAATATGATTTCGTTGCCCTTGGCGACACAACAGTCGACGCGTTTATCGAACTCTCTGAGAACGATGCGCGCATTACTACCGATGAAAAGACCGGCCGAAAGAAACTCGAGATGGACTTTGGGGGGAAACTCCCCTACAAGGACGTCGTCGTGGTGAATGCAGTCGGAAACTCAGCAAACGCTGCAGTTGCTGCACACAGGCTCGGCCTTCGCTCAGCACTCGTCTCAAATCTTGGTCATGACCGCAATGGGAAGGACTGTCTCGATACGCTCCGCAAAGAAGGTATTGACACCGACTTCGTAAAAGTACACGAAGGAAAGAAGACCAATTACCACTACATCCTCCGCCTCGGAGCAGAGCGAACCATTCTTATCAAGCACGAGGAATATCCATACACGCTTCCCGATTTTCAAGTACCACCACGATTTCTCTACTTCTCATCAATTGGCGAAAATGGTGTTGCGTTCCATCATGAGGTTGCAAAGTACGTCACAGAACATCCTGAGACAAAACTCGCTTTCCAACCAGGGACATTCCAAATTCGTCTCGGATATGAGGAGCTCAAAGACCTTTATGCAGTGACTGAGATATTCTTCTGCAACAAGGAGGAAGCTCAGGAAATCCTCGGGACTGAAGAACAGCATATCCCTACCCTTCTCCGTATGATGAAGGAACTCGGTCCAAAGATTCCAGTTATTACCGACGGCCCGCACGGAGCGTTTGCGCTCGATGGCGACACCGCATGGTACATGCCGATGTATCCAGACCCAAAGGAACCTGTCTCACGCACCGGCGCCGGAGACTCATTCTCATCGACGTTTGTGAGCGCCCTCATTCTTGGGTTTGATGTAAAGACAGCACTTGCGTGGGGACCAATCAACTCCATGTCCGTCGTTCAGTACATTGGCGCACAGAACGGACTTCTTACAAAGGAAAAGATACTTGAATACATCAAGAACGCTCCTGCAGACTACGTCGCAAAGGTCGCTGAGTAGTTTACAAGGATAATAAAACACCGCGCCTTAAGGGCGCGGTGTTTTTTTATTATAAACCTATACTCAATTTTTAATGCACAAGAAAGAGAGGCCCATCCCCGCTTCGATCATTTTTCTTATTCGGGTTCCTGACGGACAAAGGCCAGTGACTGGTTCGGAACTTTGTTGTGATGCGCCTCCCCAACAATACGATGGATTAGCTTGGCTTGCCCATTCGCATCCAGCAACTACTGACCCTGACGAAAGCTGGATATCCGGCTTCCCCGTCACTTCACTCCAACTCACACCATCCTTCACGCTCGTGAGGACTGTAGGATCGGTCTCAGTTACTGCGTTTCCACCCGAAGTACACTTATTCAGAACAGACCCACCAGGGAGATCCGCAACACCAGAGGCTTGGCCAGTATTCGCTGGAGCCATATCCCAACGATACTGCCCAGCAGAGAAAGCTCCGTCACTATACTCGGGGAATACAACTCTCGTCATATAAAGGGTGCCCCCATTATCATAATACGCTGTACAATCAAAAGCACTGCCCTGATACGCAGAAATCACAACGCTGTTAGCCGCATTGGCCACACCACCTTGCGCACCTCCATCTGGTCCTTGTGATGGTAACGTGCTTGTTCGTCCATATGCATCTTGCATTGAGCAGGTAGAATACGTTCCCTCCGCATTAACTGTGAGCGTGGCTCTTGCCATACCAAGGTAACCACTATGTGTAACAGACTTTCCTGCATACGCTTTCATGAGCCCTGCCTTTGTTAAACATGAATTTGTTCCACCACTGGTACCACTCCCTACAAACGGTCCCCAGACGGTACCGTTACAATATTCCATGACACCAGTGTTCCAGCGGAGTGAACCGGCAAGGTCTGCGGTACAGGCTGTTGCGGTGTATCCTACCTTCACTGCACCTACCGCACTGAGCCATCCCACATCAAGACCTCCTGTCTTGCTCTGTGATGTTGCTGAAATGGTGAGTGGCGCAGAGACGTTGCCGTTCGGTGCTGATACCGATGGGCCAGTCCATGCGTTTACCGCCGTAATCACGAAGATAAATGAGGTGAAGGTGATGAGGGTGCTCCGGAGAGTGATGTTATTCATATGAGTTAAAGGGTTAAATTAACCTATAAATTTTTGTGTTTCATTAATAATACTCTGACTATCGATACCATACTCTTTAAAGAGCTGTTCTGGTGTCCCTGATTGTCCAAAGACATCATCAATACCGAGTCGGAGAATTCTTGTTGGGCGCACAAGACTCAGGTATTCCGCAACAGCACTTCCGAGCCCTCCCGCACGCTGATGCTCCTCAACGGTCACGAGCACATCGTGTTCCTCAGCAAATCTCAATACTGCCTCTTTGTCGAGTGGCTTAATGGTTGCCATATGCATGACTGATGCCCCGATTCCCTTTTCATTTAAAACTTTCCCTGCAACAAGTGCTTGGTAGGTGACGATGCCTGTCGAGATAATACCAACCTTCTTTCCGTGTTCAACATTCCTTTTCAGGAATACATCTGCTTTCCCTATAGCAAACGGTGTTGCGGGAGTAGTAATCGTAGGACTTGCCTCCCGAGCGAGGCGCATATATGCAGGGCCGACATACTTTGCCATTGCAAGTGTCGCCTTCTTTGCCTCATGGTAATCACACGGTGCGATTACCACCATGCGCGGAATAATGCGCATTGTCGCAATGTCCTCAAGCGCTTGGTGTGTCGCTCCGTCGGGTCCCACCGAGACACCCGCATGTGCTCCGATTATTTTCACGTTCGTTCCATTGTATGCAATGGTCGTACGGATCTGCTCCCAATTTCTCCCCGGAGAAAAAGCTGCATACGACGCGAAGAATGGTATCTTCCCCATCGACGCCATACCGGCAGCAACCGACGCCATTGACTGTTCTGCAATACCAACCTGCACAAAACGCTGAGGAAAGGCTTCTGCAAAGACATTCGTCTTTGTCGATGAGGTGAGGTCTGCAGAGAGTGCTACCACCCGCACGTCGGCTTCCCCAGCTTCTTTGAGACCGTCCCCATACCCATTACGATTTGGCGCTGTCTCGACATCGCTGTTGAACAGATTCGGATTTATATGCTGTGCGAGGTTTCCCATATGGATTAATTAAGATTCAAAATATTTTATTCAACGTCATGCGCCTGGAGGTGTCCGTTGAGTGTTCGGAGTTTCTGGAGCGCGACTTTCGCCTGCTCTGACTTCTTCACATAGTTCTCTGGACCAAGCCCAGGGGGATTCCCATGCCATCTGAAGTCGCGCTCAAAAACATCAATCCCCTTTGAGGCTATCGTGTGCGCAATAATCACAGAAGGCTGTCCATAGACCGCCTGCGCCTTCCCTATCGCATCATTCATTGATCGAATATTGTGTCCATCAACTTCCTGTACATCCCAATTGAATGATTCAAGTTTTTCACGGAGTGGCTCAAGAGGCATGACATCCTTCGTGTACCCATCAATCTGAATTCCATTCCTATCTATGATGACAATGAGGTTGTGAAGCTTCTCCTTCCCTCCGTGCATAAACGCTTCCCAGACCTGTCCACAATCGAGCTCTCCGTCTCCCGTGAGACAGTAGAAGTATTTTGAAGAATATGGATTGTCAATACGCTCGGCAAGTGCCATGCCAACCGCCTGAGAAAGGCCCGAGCCGAGTGGGCCGGAGCTTGTCTCTATTCCTGGTAGCGCTTCCGTGTGTGGGTGACCCTGGAGACGAGTGCCGAACTTTCGAAGCGTCAGCAATTCTTCAACAGGAAAATATCCCACGTGCGCCATCGTGGCGTAGAGTACAGGACAAATGTGTCCATTTGAAAGCACGACTCTGTCTCGCTCTTTCCAGAATGGGTCTTTTGGGTTGTGCTTCAAAACCTCAAAGTAGAGGAGTGTGAAAATATCGGCCATGCCGAGAGGCCCTGCCGTGTGTCCACTCCCCGCCTCGACGAGCATCTCGATGATGCTCTGACGTATTTCATTCGCCTGTATTTCAAGCTCATGAACTTCTTTATCAGAAAGATAATGCATATACGCTAGTATACCCTGTCCCAGTGCATCAAAGTGGAGCATCTGTTAATTACCACCACACAGTACTGCGTTCCCCCACACTTATATTTTAGTTCGCATATGCGAACTAAAATATAAATTGCAAATGTGTACTATAAGCTCCAATTGGAGCTTATAGTACACATTGAAAATAATTAAAAATGAGTAATTATCAACATATACTGTAAGCAACACCTGTTGCTTACAGTATATGTTGGCAAAACAAAAATTAGTACCGTTAGCTGTACTAATTTTATAGTGCCTTGGGGACTTGATTGCACAAAATATGAAAATCCGGACAATCTTTTATTGCACTCCAATAGTGTAAAGCGACGTGAGGTTCTCATATGCCTCTTCGGGGTTCTCTTCCTTCAAAATTGCTGACCCTGAGACACAGCGGTCGGCACCTGCATGCGCTAATTTTGAAATAGTGGACTGGTTCACACTCCCATCAATACTGATAAGGAGACTCGGGTACCTGTTTTTTAATGTCACAATGCGCTCGAGTACTCGCTCGTCGAATGCCTGCCCCTGTGAGCCAATGTGAGCAATACCCATGAGCTGTACGTACTCAGCATGCTCTATCACTTCTGTAAGCACCTCGAGCGGAGTATCGTTATTGATTGAGAAACCGAGCTTGAAATCATACTCTTTTCTAAGAGCAATGATGTCATTGAGTTTTTGTGTACTCTCGAGGTGTACGACGATACGTCGTACCTTGGCGTCAATGTATTCCAAAATAACCTCCTCGGGGTTATTGAGCATGAGGTCAACTTCAATAATAAAATCATCGGTAAATTGAGAGAGGTCACTCACTTTCGCCCCTTCCACATATGGCCATGAGGTGAACGGCACGAACTTTCCATCGACGATATCCACCTGCACCTCACGAGCAAACGGAGCAACTCGGCGAAGCGTCTCCTCAAGATGTGAAAACGATGTTGGAATAATTGCAGGGATAACTGGTGACATACTTATGCGATATCAATATGAGCAATACGTCGGACATGTCGTTCATCTCCTCCAAACTGAGTTTGGAGCCACAAGGCCACAACCTCCCTTGCCTCACCCTCGCTCACAAACCGCGCACCCAGCGAGAGCACATTGGCGTTGTTGTGCTCGCGCGAGAGTGTGATGATATCTCGTGTTCCCCCGTAATACACCGTAGCGCGTACGTGGGGGTATTTGTTTGCAACCATTGCCTCACCCTGCCCCGATCCACCAAGAATGATTGCACGAGTATTGTCTTCATCCTTCGACACTGCCTCACCGGCCTTCTTGATAAATTCAGGATAATCATCCTCGGGAGAATATTCATCTGCACCGCAATCGACGACCTCATACCCAAGAACGTCACGTACATACGGAACGAGCACCTCCTTGAGCGCAAATCCAGCGTGATCGGTAGCAAAATAAATGGTCATACGCTATAGAAATTATGTACTCTGAATAATTGAAGCTATTTTCGCAACGTGTGCGACAAGTGTACTCGTGTAACTCGTCTCGTTGTCATACCACGCGAGTACTTTCACAAGATTACCATCAACAACGCGAGTGAGTGCAAGGTCAGCAATCGATGCTACCTCTGCGCCAATGATGTCCGTGGAGACGAGTGGCTCTTTGGTGACTGCAAAATAGTTCTTCCACGCATCGCTCTGTGACGCTTTTGTAAGCGCGTCGTTTACCTCCTCCACGGTCGTGTTGCGCTTTGCAATAAAGGTGATGTCGACAATAGAACCAACAGGGACAGGTACGCGGATTGAGATACCGTCAAACTTATC
>JANLIJ010000068.1 GCA_024653575.1 Candidatus Kaiserbacteria bacterium | reverse complement strand
TCCTTGTGACGATTTCATCAAGGTTGTTAAAAGCCACCTCGGCGTTTCAAATGATGTTCTCTATATTAAAGCAAATTATATAGAAAATGATAAACATCTTCGAAAAGAATTTTTACTCTGAGTACTTTTTGAGATTTATACCATAAGCGACAGGTGTTGCTTATGGTATAAGGTAGGTATCTAGTGCTTGTTACAAGCTCGTTGATTGGTAGTGTGATTACAAACAAAGAGACTGAGAGGCCTCTCTTTTTTATGAGTGGAGGGTTATTCTCCAGAAAGTACTCTTGAGTCGAACATCCAGAGGGTGTTGTCGTTTTTGTTGATGAAGTAGAGGCGAGTGTTATCTTCTGAGATTCCGATTTTTGAAACGTCGATTTGTCGCCCACTTTCAAGTTCAAAATTACTCAGTACGGTTGCGATGCTGTTATCTATATCAATCTCCCAGAGAGTGTCACTATAGGAAGTCACACCTTTGTACCAATTGTCAGGGAAGGTTTCCATGTTTCCGAAATCACGAGGGACAGCACAGTAGAGGAAGGTCTCATCACCAACACACTTTTCTGGTATCACTGCCACAGGGAGAGGAGTTTTTATACCGGAAGTAACTATTGAGGAGATAATACCCGTCTCTTCTGACGTGGTGACGATAGGAGCATCGTTAAATACAAAACCCATAAGTCCCCTCCCCCCTTCTGCGACATACGTGAGTTCATTTTTTGAAATCTTGTATAAGTACCCCGTTTGGCTTGCTGTTGGTGTGGTGTACACATGAATACTCTCCCCTCCCCAGAGTACAGTCACATCTCGAAGTGGTATTGAGAATAATTGTATGCCGGTCTCCTTCTTTGTGTTGTATGAGTATCCAGAAATCCCCGTCTCGCTCTTCAGGGTATACATGAGCGTGTTTGTTGCAGTGTCAAAGTAAATGTTCTGTGCCCCCTTTGGGAGAGTGACTCCCGTAAAGCTCTGTGTCGCACTCTCTCCCGCACTACCGACAAGTGTTTTTAGTTCTGCTCCATCAAATATAGAAATTGCGACTTGGGCACCGTCTTTCGCGAAGAGTGCCTCTCGTGTCCCCGGGAGTGTCGTTCCGCTTATAAGTGACTCTGCTCCGCTTACAAGGTTAATAGAATATATGTGTCCCGTCCCCTGCTCAACATATCGCACCACGTCATCATTTCCAGTAAATGTTGCCCCTGCAACAGGGCGGAGTGTAAGTTGCTTGAGTGCTTGAGGCGCTCCTTCCTGCGTAGCGTCGCTTACATCTACTGTTGTGGAATCTACAATAACAGGAGATACTCCCTCATTATTGCCCAACCCGAAGTTGGTAAAAATCTCAGCGCCATCCTTTGGTGTACCAAAGGTGAAAAGGTATGCCCAGATACCCAATATGAGGATGGTAACGATAATGCTCAATGTAACAAAGATAGGTTTTTTCATATGTATCCAGTGTTAATAATTTGTGCACACGTATTTTCCCCGTGCAGGATCTTTCAAGAAATTTGCCGTTCCACCGGGCATATTTGCGCGACATTCTTCTTTTACATTTTCAAGTTCTTGTTCAGTGCCGGCTCTTATTGGGATGAGGATTTCTCTATTCATAGTGCCATTAGTATTTGAGGTATTGTTACTTGTGACAGACCCACTCTGAGATGATGTGCTACTTGTTTTTGAGGCGGTACTTATTTGAGTACCTACAGTTTTAAGATCACCTTCCTGATACCTTGGTGTAGATTTACCATCTTTTACTGAACCACTTATTAAATTTATTTTATTTTTTACACTTACACTGCTGAGTACATCAAGTCGGGTGAGTTCTGGGTTGATTGTCCTGAGGACGATAAATGGTATAAGGAGAATGGCGAGACCGAGGAGTACTCCCTTGATATCTTCTTTTGCAGATTCTTTACTCGTGATGATGTCACTCATGCTGTACTTCACTCCGGCAAAAGCAATCTTCACAACGCCATAGAGCGCGCCAATCGTGATGGTGAAGAAATAAATCTTGTTTATATATTCGGGGAGACTTGCGATTTTTTGGTTATTGAGCCCAGGGATTGCAACGATGGGGATATATTCTCCCGCCGCCTCAGCAAAAGACACGAGAAGGAAGTAGAAGATTAAGGATGAACACAGCATAAGTGTTTTGGAGAGGGCGTGTCGATTTTTTTGGATAGCGTTCATATTATTGGAAGAATGCTTGGAATGATGATGTTACATACTGAGGGATACGACTCTTTGTTACTATACTACACTCAATGAGTGCATCCCCTGCCTCGCCCACACGCTTGAGGGTAATCGCATTGGGTATCTGTGTATCTGCCTCTGATTCTATACCGTTTATTTTCCACGTGACATCAGCAAAAGACTGGGTAATGGTATTGGTGTTCATAAAGTATGGTTCTGCGAATACGCTCACTTCATCTTTAGTAAGTGCGTATGAGGAACCGATTTCTTTTTGTGAAAGGCCACGGAGGGCGCTGTTTTCATAAAAGTGCATTTCAGGGTCAGCGGGCTTGAGAATGAAAGATTGTCTTCCCACATTCACAGAATCTTTATTGAAAACATCGACGGTAAGTCGTGCGCCATCATAGTGGGGTAAGGTGAACTCGGCAACATTCTTCCCCGTCACCGGACCACCATAGAGCACGGAATCATTGAGTGTCCATTTATAGGTATAGCGAGTGTCAGGAGCTTCTGTGCCGTCGTGTACCACTGCAATGGCACGGACGGTCGCTTCTCTGCTCGGGAGTGCCCTTCCCCTATAAAAAGTGGGAACGTAGGTATCAGCTTCAAGAATGGTATCGATTGCAACAGGGATAATAGTTTGTGTTGCAGAAAAGGCGGGCATCTTGGGATTTGTTATGAGAACACTTACTTCACTCTTCTCACCAAGACCCTTTGCGTCGAGAGTAATTGCTCGTTCATTTTTCGAGTCAGGAAGTTCTTCTCCGTCAATGTACCATGTGATAGTCGACCCGAGGGTATCGATGCTGTAGTCATTCACGGACACCTCGATGGTTCCATAGGGTTTTGGAAATTCTGGTTTCAACACAAGACTAAGCCCATCTCCTCCCATGCCGAATGATTGCGCGTGGGCATCGCTCATAGAAAAGAAGAGTGTCCACACGCACCCAATCAGAAGAACAGCCAGTATGATAGAGAGAGAATGTCTACTTTGTGACCCCATATATACTAATAGTGTATCACGGCACAAAACGAATTGCGGTGGCGTTTCTGGATAATAATTAGGAATTATCGTACCAACCGACGCTGGATTTTATTGAGTGCAAATTTATGTAGTCTTGATATTTTTGCTTCCTGCAAATAGGTCAGGAGTACAAATATCGTGGTTGTTGGGATGACATTAATCCCTGGAATAAACTCAATTCCCGTGGAAAGGCCATATTTGATTAAAATTCCCTGAACGCGCTTTTTTTGTAATTTACCCCCACTTACACCCAATTTTTCCATTGTCCAAATAAATAAAATGAGGGCACAGAGAAATGACAACGCCATTGAAATCACGATACCAATTACCGTTACTGTTACAACCACATCCACAATATCCTTAGTGAGCGCAATGAAAAATATAAAATAAGGGAAACCGGGGGCGGTCACATCCTTGAGCTTCATTTCAAGCGCCTCGCGTAGTTCAGAATCATCAAGTCTTACTCCACCCTTTTCAAAAATATCACCAAATTCCTTTATTGTTGAAGGACTAAGATCGTTTGGGTCATCAAAATAAGGAGAGACAGCTTCTTCAGTATCACCTGACCGTACCCGCCTACCACGCGGACGACGAAGCTGTGCACTCGTGAGGCGTTCATTTGAGCGCGTAGTCTGACGGTCTTCAGCGGTTGGATAGCGCGCCTCCGCATTTTGGATGCCTCTCGTGTTGTCGGCGTCGCTCATAGTAATATGTATATTTAATTTCTCCCCAGCTCAGCGCGAGCCTGTTGTATTTGGAGAAGTTGTGAGGGGTCGGAGGTGATGATTTGGTCTTCGGTGTACGAAGCGATTACCTTGATGGCAACGTGCTTGAGTCCGACGAAGAATATTCCTTCTCCAACGCTCGATTCGAGGAGGGTGAGACGTTCTTCATCAGTGAGATTAAAGACATTTTGGAGCGTATCCACCGCGGTCGGAGATTGTTTCATGAGAAGCTGTATCGACGAGTTGGTAATCATCGGTACGCCATAGGGTGACCTGAGGAAGTCATCGACGTCTTGCGTGATAGTAGAGAGACCAAGGTAGTATTTGCGACCACGTTTTGCAATGTTGTGGAGGAAGGCAGCGGTGTCCTCAGACTTGAGCATCCACCATGCCTCATCGATAACGAGGAGACGTTTCTTCAGTTCCCTGCGCACCGCTCCCCAAATGTGATTCGTAATAATGTACATGGCAATCGTCTTCAAATCTTCTTCCATATCGCGGAGTGAGAAAACCACAAACTTTTGATTGATGTCCACGTTCGTTGCTTCGTTCATAAAGCCTGCCCACGTTCCCGATGTGTACTTTGTGAGGCGCTGGACGAGGGACTCACTCCCCTCCATTCCTGCAAGCACCATCTCAAAGTCTGAGAGAAGTGGTGGTTCGAGATCGCGATAATCACCAGAGCCCGTAATGTCCTTGAGTGCATATACTTCGTGAAGCGCAGCATCAATGACCGCATCCTCCTCAGGAGAGAGGCCCCCGAGCATGAGTTTGAAGAGCCCGATGAGTTCAATGATGTGGGAGCGAAGGAGTTCTTTAGGATTTTCATCGGGAAGCGGGACAGGAAGGTCAAATGGATTGATGTGGTGGTTTGAGGAGAGTGAGATGTTGAAGAATCGTCCACCAGTCGCCTCTGCCAATTGTTCATATTCATGTTCTGGGTCTATGACGATGACCTCAGTCCCAAACATGAGTGAACGGAGGATTTCGAGTTTTGTGGTGTACGACTTCCCTGCTCCCGAGGTGGCGAAGGTGACTGAGTTGTAGTTCGTAAGGGTAAAGCGGTCGAAGAGTACGAGAGAGCTGTTGTGACGATTGATGCCATAGAGAATCCCGGTGTCAGAGGTGAGGTCGAAGGAGGTGAACGGGAAAAAGCTCGAGAGCGGAGACGAGTTGAATTTTGTGTGTACGAGAAGTTTGTCGGTGACTGTAGGGATGACACTGAGGAACCCCTCCTCTTGTTGGAAGAGGGCCGGCTTGATGTACACCATACGCGCGTCGAGGATTGCACGAATCTCCGACTCGGTCTTGTTGAGGTCAGCTTCCGTCTCGCCGTAGAGGGCTATGTAGAGCCCCACATTAAAGAGTTTTTCCTCAGCCTGCTGGAGCTTATCTCTGAGGTCCTCGAGGTTGCGGTATGCGGCATCGAGCTGTGGGTCGCGGACCTTTCCCTCATTTGCCCGTTCATTGATTTGACTCTGTACTTCTGCAACCTTCTTTTGGAATTTTTTGAGTGTTTCTGCAGTATCGATGGGATGGATGACTATTGAAACATCGATTTCCTTTTCGATATTGAGGATTGGTTCGAGCCATCCATCAGTGAGTGTCCGTGGGTATGAGACGGCAAAGAAAACGCGAGAGAGACGACCGCTCACACTAATACTCTTTGGGTTGATACTGATTGCCGAAGGGGCAACCACATCAGGAAGAGAGAGTGTGTTTGTGTCAGCGACTACTTCAGTCGACGCTTGTTTCTTTTGTTGGATGAAGTCAAGAAGTCCCATAATTATTGTTTTGGTGCGTCTGCTAAATCGCTCGGATTAAAGATGTGGTAAAAGAGTTCGACGAGTTCATTTGTCCCGAGGAGCGCTGTTCGTACCCCAATGCGAGAAAGCCCCTGCTCCACAACTGAGATGCGTTGCTCAAGCTGTGTTCTGTCCTCAAAAAATTTGTCCGCTCGTTTTTCTTCTGATACTTTCTTTTTTAAAAAACTTGGCATACTGCTCGTATTGAGCGTGCTCGGTGAATATGGGATAACGACAAAGAAGTTTTTGGTCATGATTTCGACTTGGTCAGTGAATGTTCCAATAAATTCCATGTATTCACGAAGTTGAATACGCATGAGCTCATTGTCCTGTATACCTTCACGTGTCCGAAGAATTTCAAGGTAGGGGCGAATATCGAGGCGTCGTGACTGCACGTATACCTGCATTGAGAAATCAATTGCATTCAAGAATGCTTGGAACTGGGAGAGAATTGCTTGTTGTTCCTCGCTCGACTTCAGTGCAAAGTTTATTGAAGAGGCGAGGAGTACCATGCAGAGTTGTCCATCCTTAAGAACCACCACATCATCATGGATGTCTGCAATTGGGACGAAGTGTTGTGTTGCTGAGCTTTTTGCCATGTTATTCAGGTAGATGATGTTCTAGTTTGTGAGAAAGTGAAGTGATGGTTTGCCCATACGTATTTGAAAGTTTTGGTGCTGGTGATACTGCTTCGTAATTCTTTTCTATAACCGATGATGGAGTTTCCTTCCTCCAGAGATACAGTTTTTTCTTTGCGGTGTATGACACAAGTGCTTCAAGGAAGATTGAGAATGGGCGATTGTTGACCTTGTGGAATGCGAGCGAAGCAGAGAGTGCTCCGATGGGGAGGCCAAGGAGGATAGTAATCATGAAGGATGTGCTGAGATAGAGAATGGTGATAATCCCCACTCCACCCGCGACATACACAAACTGGCGCCATGTCAGCGGACCGACAATCTTGTCCTCAATCTCAATAAATTGTGGGACTTCAAATCTCATCCCGTTAGAGATAGGGCACGTACACCACGTGTGTAGAGAGCCCCAGGTTATTTTTTGTGATAATTTCCGACCCCATGTATGTATTTTAATTTTGTGTACCCGCTATCTCTAACGGGACTCATGATTGTATTGTACCGCATTCCGCATGCTCACCGAGGGTGTGTGTGCGGATAGTTAATGCCCGCCCACACTATCCTCCGCCCTGCACGTTTTTTTGATAGGCATCGTATCCTTGGGCTGGGGCACTTGCGGGTTGCGATGCAGTAGGATGTTGCACTGAGGCAACATCCTGAACCATCGTCCGACGCGGAGAGAGCTTCTGCATGAGCTCTTCTCGGGTGAGTGGGCGGGGTTCTCCGGCGAGCTGATTTTGTTGAATCTGGGGCGTTGGCGCATTTACAGCGACCATATTTCCCTCAGGCCTTTGAGTAGTAATACGAGCTATGAAACTCTCAAGTTCTTTGACGATACCCTTTGCAGAGCTCTCAGGAAGGTGAATTTGTTCAATGAGTTGTTTCTCAATATTTTCTTTTGGAAACAAACCAAGAATTGCATCACCGATTACATCGATGAATATACGTTTAATATTTTCATCAAGATGAAACCGCTCAGAGATTGTTCCTAAAGCTTCACCAAGTTCGACATCCCCATAGAGATCTTTTGTAGCATCATTTGACGCTCTGTACGTGTTGATTCTTACTTGTTCAATATCTGGCATATTTTTAGTATCTACTACCTGCAGGTGTGGTAAAGAAGTTATTAAAAGCATTATTTCCATGGATCATCTGAACATTTGTCTTAATGGTGTTTCTTTTAACAGAGTCAATAGAATCATTATCAAGAATTTTTGTGAGCACATTTGCGTTAAGATGCTGAGCTGCTTTTGTATCAGTTAATATTTCTGGAGGAAGCTTTGAACGTTCAGTATCATTTGTTATTCTATTGAACAAACTCGTTGCAGAAGCTGGAGTTGAGACTCCTGCAGGTTTAAATTCCTTAATGAGTGCGTTATTTCTTGCGTCCTTGAGCGTCTTTTTCGCAGTCGGCGTAAGCCCCTTCATGTCATCAATTTGTTTTGCACTTATGTGACCAGCATGTTGAACGACCGTATCAAAGTCCATTGCATCAAGATCGCTCGCATCAGCCTTTCCAATAGTTCCTGGTGTTGCTCCTACGGCTCCCCCAACCACACCATGTTTGGTCTTTATAAATGATGCACGACTAGCCGAGACCTGAGCCTTTTTTGCATCATCAAAGTCTTCTGGTTTTGCTTTCATGACATTCTCAAATTGGCTTGAAGAGAGATGCCCAACAAGTTCATTATATTTAGGAGTGCCGTGTTTATACTCAGGGTCAGCCAAGAGCGACAGAATCTGTTCGGAAGAAGCTCCTGCGATAGCTCTCTCCATCGGAATTCTTGCGGGGTCTCCGACAGGTGTAGAGGCGCCTGCTTCTATCGTAGCTTTTATCTTTTCTGTCTCGAGCGTCTTTGCCTGACGAGCTGTACGTGAGTCACTGTATTTCTTATCATCTTCATAAGAATACGACCCACCAAATTTTGCATGTTCTCCAGCTTCTAGGGTTTGGCGTATCGTCCTGTCATCAACAGCACCAAGCGTCGCAATTTTCCCAACAGTTTTTAGGCGATTCCAATTTTTACTATCTTTGGTTTTTGCATCAAATTCTTCATATTTCTCACGGATTTTATGTGAAGCTGCGCCAATGGTATTTCTTCCTATTGCACTCTGGACATTTCCTCGTATTTTGTTCCCCATGCTCACCGCGGCATCTCCTCCTGCAACACCCATCTTCTGTGCAAGGAGGAGAGATTGGATGAAGAAGAAGATAATGACCGCAAAATTTAAGATAATACCCATTGAGCCTGTTTGTCCTACAGACGAGTTACTGCCCTGTTTAAGGGCTGTTACGAAAGAAGAACCATTGGGCGCGATAGCAGTACCCAGTCCCTGCACGAGTGTGAGGGATATAAGAATGAGGAGTAGAAATACCGGAGCGAAGAATGCGTATGAAATGAGTTTCTTCCACATATCACTTGCGTAGTGTTCTGTCTGGGGGAAGACGGTCGCTGCGAAGAGGATGGGTGAGCCAACCATGATAAGTACAAGGGCAACAAACCTGGTTATAAGGTGTATCGCAGCAGCAAAAAATACGAACGCGACAATAAGGAGGAGAATTGCTCCAAATACGAAAAACCAAAAGGATGCTCCATTTGTAAGTTGAGCAAATTGAGCAGGGTCAGGGGCTTTAAAAAGAGAGACAATGCCAAGCATGTTCGCAACCGTTGCAGAGAGAGATCCTTCTCCACTTACCATCGCATTATAGATGTGGTACGCGGTGAAATTGGAAAAATCAACAATGAATTTTACAAAGAAGAGACTGAAGTTGATGAGGAGTGCCCCGATAATAATCTTTGAGAGGAAGCGCTTCGTGGATGCGCTCTCGGGGTCGATGATAGTGCGGATACCGATGTATACAAAACCAAAGATGAATGCGAGGTTGCAGATATCTCGAATGATTTTCCACGTGTTGTTTATTGCATTCCCGACGCCACCGTTGATGAGGTCTCCCATTTTAAATACCGTTATCTTAAGAGACATATCAAGGAATGTTCCTCCAACGTAGGTAAACATAGATGCTACTGCAAGGATTGTGTTTCCAATCCAGAGGCCAAGAGATTTCCACATTTCATAATAAGATCCTTTCGCCATACCAAGTAATTCTGAATCAGTCAGATACCCCAACCCCTTGTCGTTCGGGTCCTTTGCAAAAGCAACAAGCACTTCCCCTTCTATCTTCTGTACGGTAGCATCATTACTCGGTATGTACGTCGCAGATACCGGTGTCAAGAAAACAATCACACACAAGAGTAGACCGAGGAAGGTCTTTTTCGTTATGAGGTTGTTAATCTTTGCAAACATAATGTTTAACGACCATTCGAGTTATTGTCGTTGTAATTCCTACACGCGTTGTCAATCGACGACTTGAATGCAGTGATTTCATCACCAAGTGAACGAATCGTTTGGAGCTCGAGGTTGACCAGCGTTGTCGCGTCATGCAGTCTTCCCGAAGACTCATATTGAAGGTACCTATCAAGTATCTTTGATTTGGTATCAGGGACAGAGTTGCCATTGTACGTGCGCATAAGCGTCCTCAGTGTTGTTGATGCGATTGATACATTTTGTACAGCATTATAGTCTGTCTGAAGAAGTGTTAGTTCTGCTACGAGTACTGTCGTCGATGCGATATTTCTCTGTGCAGTGGTAAGGGCTCTCTCTAGTGAAGGGGTAAGCTCGCCCGAGGCGCAGGGTGTCGTGGTGACCGTTCGTCCTGTGTCGGGGTCGGTGTACGTTCGCACAGGATACATAGCTTCTCTGTAGCCACGAACAGCATTGACCATATCTACAATCGTGGTATTGAGAGTTATAAACCTGTTCTCATTCTCAAGGGTCGATTCGAATATTGGCTGTGAATTTCCAACGTATCCAACGGCAGAGGTGTCTGCGTCAACTCGACTCCAGTAGTTTCCATCCCCATAGCTTGAATCGGTGAGTCCGAGAAGCCCACCGGCACCACTGAGGACTTCCTTACCAAGTTGCGTAAGAAGCGTGCCGACAAGTTCATTGATTTCCTTGGCAACATTGAGTCGCTGGGCAGGGAGTTGAAGTGTTGAATTGACTAGACTTTCAACGGCTGCGCCAGGAGTAACATCAGGACAAGGTCCCATATCGACATTACAACTTGGGTCCTGTACTGAGAGGAATCCCTTACCAAAATCAAGTTTTTTCGTTTGAATACCCTGAGCACTTCCGATACTTGCATACATTGCCGATTCCGCCTCAAGCTTTGTTGCGTATGGGTTTGAATCAGTCATTGCCACTTCAAACCATCCGTCCCAGCCCCCTTGCGAGAAATCTCCATTGAGGAAGCGGTCCATATTCCCGACTACTCGGCTGAGTCTGCACTGTGCTTCATACCCACGGGTTCTTTCGTAGCTTAAATCCAGTGCGAGCTGAATATTGAGCTTGAAGGGAGAACATAAAAAGGCAAGATTTGAACCATAAATGAAATTCCCCGCTACCTTGTCGGCAATATTGAGAAGAAACCCTTGAAGGTCGGTGACGAACGCCGGACTTCCCTTAAATCCTGATGCCACCCATCTCGTGGTACTCCGAATCATTTCCTGAATTGTAATATTGATAAGCATCCATGCGATACCGTCAAGTGTAAACTCCTTGAATACAAGCCACCCTTGCGCTTTAGCGGCAGCGGAGTTTGCAATTGCAGATACACCACCTGAACCAGCAGACAAACCATTCCACCAAGTGTTTAAGGTTTCATAATCAACGGCAGCCTCTACCTTTCTTGTCTCAAGATTCTGAGAAATTGGTGCAAGGATAAAACTAAGGGTTAAAAACCCTGCAATTATCGAAGAGAAGAATTTTCCTTTTTGAGAAGCGAGGAATTTCATATATCAAAAAGGTAGAAAAATACCCCCGGCTCATCATTTGTGTAGCTTACATTATTCTCAGAAAGCTTCTCATTTATCTTTTGAAGGGATTCGTAAAGTGCCTTAGCATCATCTTCATATCCTTTCGTGCGTGCAAGTGCATAGAGCGGGTCGGTGAATGCGAGCCTCATCGCTTCAACATCTGTCAGGATTGATTCAAAAGTATTGAGTGCAGAGACATGTAAAAGCGCAAAAGATTCGGGGACCTCCATTACAAGTGCCTGTGAAATGTACGATACGTAGGCCTCATGAATAGGGGTGAGTTTTTCAAGGATAGTAGGGTCATTGGCGGTGAGTGCCTGTTGCAGAATGATGGCCTCGTTCTCAACAGAGACAACACTCGAGTTCATTATTTTTGCAAATTCATTTCCATATATGTGGAAAGCTTCCGGGGAATCGGACACAGTGTTGAGTTCATTGCGTGAATGTTTTTTGCTCTCCGTATTCTTCTCAATCGCAGTCACTGCATTCCCTATAAACGCAGTTGGGTCACTAAAGTCCTCACCGTTTATTTTCCCCTGGAGATAGTCTTGGAAAAATGCCTCGGAGAATTTACCAGTGAGTGTCGTGGGTGGTTCATAGGGTTCGTCCCCGCTTGTGAAGGATGTCGAGGTCGGTGTCGGAATTGTCTCAAAGACTTTTCCCTGCAAATTTTCCTCCCAGTCCTTCACCCCATCACCATCGGAGTCCTGTGATGCGATGTATTGACGTTCTGGGGCCTTCGAGACGACAACGGCTCCAACGGGAGTCTCGTTCCCCACACTGTTCGCCACCAAAGCACCGAGGATTATGACAACCCCCACACCGAGCGCTCCTCCTATACGAACTTTGCCTTTCACACGAAGGTAGATTACTCATAAAGTATACCAAGTAGTGTGGGTAAACGGTGGTTTTTTGCTGTAAAAGCTGTGGTTAACTCTGGGGATAGTTTTGGGGATGTGTGTGGGTATGTATCGCCCGTGAGAGTATGAGCCATGTGCTGAGAGAGACATCTTCCCCGCGTACGTCGAGAGGGATGTCGAGTGTGGAAAAGATGTGGGTAAGTGTCTCTCGGTCGAGTGTGTCAGCAAGGTTCCCGAGGAGCTGCTTCCGCTTTGACTTAAAACCTTCGTGGAGAATTTTGAAAAAATCTTCCTGAGGAATTGCATCGAATTTGTCTTTTGAAATACCTGAAATAGCTATAATTGCCGAGTCGATTTTCGGAGGAGGGGTAAAATTTCCTTTCCCAACCGTCTTTACATACTTTGGTTCACCAAAGACTTTAATGGAGAGGGACAGAAGGGACTCCTTTTTATCGCGTGCTATACGGAGCGCGACCTCTTTTTGTACCAAAAAGACAAGATTTGAGGGCTGGATTTCGTGTTCAAGGAAGAAACGGAAGAGAAAACCCGAGAGATAGTAGGGGATGTTGGCAATTAGCTTATATGCGCCCGCCCGTAGGCCGAGCGCAGAAAGGTCAATAGTACGCACATCGCCATGCTGAATGATGAGGCTTTGAGCCATTATTTCAGATTTAAACGATCTATTGAGGGACTCAATTGCTCGTAGATCAGCCTCGATGGCAATGACTTTCGCACCTCGATTCAGTAGTTCACGGGTAAGGACGCCGGTTCCGGGCCCTATTTCAAGCACAATATCTCCTTTTTCTACACCCCCCGCGTCAGCCATAGCCCGAGGAACGCTCGTATTATTAAGAAAATGTTGCCCAAGCGACTTCTTATGCTCAAATTTCATACTCATTAGACTACGTCGATTTAATATCAAACACAACCATGGTACACTAATATCGCGATTAATCGCGATACCTATGACACATATTTCAAAAAAACGACTTACAAAAAAGACGCAAGATGGCCTGTTTACTCAATTTGTCGACTTAACGGCATCTGTTAAAAAGACAGAGCAGAGCAAAATTTTTGAAGCACTTCTTACTGAAACAGAACTCATTATGATAACAAAGCGTCTTGCTATAGTACTTTTGCTCCTTGAAGGGCGTTCTACCTATGCAATCGCAAAAACACTCGCTGTGAGCGACTCGACCGTTCGGCTTGTCCGTGGTGCATACAGAATCGGTCACTACGACTCAATAATTGCCGTGCTTCGCAAAAAAAGCTTCGATAGAGATGCTTTTTGGGATACTTTGGAAAAAATACTTCAGTGCGGGCTTCCACCACGTGGCAAAGGACGTTGGAAATGGCTCTACGAACTTCCTGATAAACCAAGATTTCAGCTTAAATAAAGAAGTAACACTAAAATATATCGCGATTAATCACGATATATGAAGTGAGTAGAGTTGTTAAAATACAGAGGTCTTGCCTCTGTATTTCCTAATGTGGAGTCTTCCAGAGGACGATTTCCGGGTTTTTGAAATACAAGGCCAGGCCTTGTATTTATCTAATCCAAATAAATTGTGCGTTCGTACCCTGATTCAGCGGGGTTTTCACTTTCGAGGAGTTCACTTCGAATATCCTTGAGGAATGAGGATGGGGTGTTGACTCGCTGTGTTCCGAAGATGGTGCGAATGTGTGCGTAGGAGAGAAACACTTTTTTCTTTGCTCGCGTCAGTGCTACGTAAAAGAGTCGTCGTTCCTCTTCCTCATCGGTCTTTTCATCCCCGAGTCGCTCGTGGGGGAAGAGCCCCTCCTCGAGCCCAGTAATAAATACATAGGGAAACTCGAGCCCTTTCGATGAGTGGATGGTCATGAGGCGTACCGCATCAAATTCTTCTTTATCTTTCAACTCGTCCTGATCACTTCCGAGCGCAGAATCTTCGAGGAGATGTTCGATAGCTTCCTCTGGCTCATACTCAGCATACTTCGTCCCAAGAGAAACGAGCTCGCGTACGTTCTCAAGTCGCTCGAGCCCCTCTTCCCCGCCAGTTTTAAATTCATCCTCCATGCCCGTTCGCTTCATGATGAACGCGAGCGTCTCATGCACCGGATGTTCCTTTGCAAAGTTTGCAATCTCTTCAATGAGATTAAAAAATGCAGACACCTTCTCGTGTGTTTTTGCGGGGAGGTCAGCCATCTTTCCTTCCACAATTTTAAGCACGGTCACCTTACCAATTCCTCGCGCTGGAGTGTTGATGATGCGTACCAAATCCCCGGTACCACTGGGGTTGAGCGCATACCGCAAGAAAGCGAGAACGTCCTTCACCTCCCTTCTATCGAAGAATTTTGTGCCGAGCATTTGGTAGGGAACGTCGTAGTTGATGAAGGCCTCCTCAAGTGCACGTGATTGGAAATTTGTACGAAAGAGAACTGCAATATCGCTCGGGTTTGCGCCGTTTTTCACAAGGTCTTTTGCGGTGAGTGCTACATGCTCTGCTTCCTCCTGTCCACCCATTGCCACATAGAGTGAGATGAGTTCACCCTCGTGATTTTTCGTAAATACTTTTTTGAGTGGTCGATTGATATTCTTCTCAATGATGTCATTGGAGGCCGTGATGATGGTCTGCGTCGAGCGATAATTTTCCTCAAGCATAATGATTTTTGTCGATGGAAAGTGTCGTTCGAATTGAAGAATGTTTTTGATATCTGCACCGCGCCACGAGTAGATGTTTTGATCGACATCTCCCACGACACAGAGGTTCGCGCGCTCTCCCACAATGAGTCGTGCAATCTCATACTGTACCCTGTTGGTATCCTGATACTCATCGATGTGGACATAGGTAAAACGCTTTCGATACTCTTCAAGAATTGGTGGATGACTCTTGAGCATCGAGAGTGTCTTCGCGAGGAGGTCATCAAAATCGAGTGCGTGTTCTTCCTTCAAAATGTGCTCATAGTGAACCCACACCTCACTCGCAACCCGTTCAGGGTAGGTGCGTGCGCTACTTGCGAAGTCGGTCTGGGTCACCGCGTCTCCCTTCGCACGGGAAATAATAGAGAGGATTTTTCGTGGCTCAAATTGTTTTGGGTCAACACCCGCTTTTTCCATCCCTTTCTTCAGGGCACTGACGGAGTCGCTTCGGTCATAGATGGTAAATTGTTTTCGAAGACCAAAGACCTCATGGTGTTCCCGCAACATACGCACACCGAGCGCGTGGAAGGTTGTCACCAAGGGGACTCCACCATCAGTTGCACGTTCGCTACCGTGATACTTCGAGAGAAGCGAAAGCACGCGCTCACGCATTTCCTTTGCTGCTTTGTTGGTGAAGGTTACCGCGAGGATTTTCTCCGGTGCAACCCCTTGAAGTACGAGATGAATGATGCGGTGTGTGATGACTCGTGTTTTCCCCGAACCAGCCCCCGCAAGTACCAAAAGTGGCCCTTCGGCGCTTAAAACCGCGTTTTTTTGCGCCTCGTTGAGTCCTTTCAGATGATCATTCGTATGCATATATTGATATTCTCGGCATCAACTATAGCATGCTCCTGGGGAATTCTTAGTGCTTAAGCCGTACAATGAGTAAAATTATTACACAATAAATTATTTGACTTAGGAATAGCCCAAATACGGCCGATTCTAGGCCTAAAAAACCACTTTTTGCTACCCTGTGGACAACAGAGTTTGGCAAGGTTGACCCTATTTCTCACTCGGTTATCATTATGACCGTGCCTCGTGTGGGCGCCGAATGGGAGCGTTTCAAAGACCGCTCTTTTTGTTTCAGAATGACCGTGATGGATGCAAGGCGGTGAGCCCTTAAACAATCGCATATAAAACAGACTATACAAGATTCTGACTTTCGAAATCTCAGTACGAGTATCGAACAGATGACATACATATATATGATGGGACGCATTGTCTCCGTGAGCCTTGTTGTCGGTGCCCTTTCAATACCTTTCCTTGTGAATGCGGGTCTGCTCACCACACTTTTTAGTACGGTATCTATATCGTCAGTTCAAGCTGAGGAGTTTGCGACAGGCGCAAGCGCCCAGACAGTTCCCCTCCTCCGTGCCGCACTCAATATTGATCCAAATCCCGCAAAAGGGGGTGGTGACATCATTGTGTCAGATGGCGCCCTTGTTCCTGCTGGTGACATTGATGGGAAGACTGATTCAATAAATATAAAGACGGTAAACGGTGAGATTAGTCTTTACGTTGTTCGCGAAGGCGATACACTCTCACAGATTGCAGAAATGTTTGATGTGAGTTCAAAGACGATTCTCTGGGCAAATGATATTGGAAGCCCAAGCAAGATCCGCCCAGGCGACTCACTCATTATCCTTCCGATTACCGGGGTTCGCCACGTGGTGAAGAAGGGCGATACACTCGCATCCATTGCAAAGAAGTATGATGGTGATGTCGATGATATCCTTGCATATAACCAACTTGCGTCTGCTGAGGATGTAAGTGTTGGAGATACTATTGTTGTCCCTGGAGGAGTCATTTCTACACCAGCACCTTCAAAGAAGGGCACATCAAAAGCAAGTGGGAAAGTTGCAACAGGTAATGGTAGTGCAGGATACGCACACCCGCTTCCTGGCTCAGTTCGAACGCAAGGTATCCATGGATACAACGGAGTTGATTTCGGTGCTCCAGCAGGAACACCAATACTTGCAGCCGCATCTGGGGAAGTGATTGTTGCAAAGAGTTCTGGTTGGAACGGTGGGTATGGGCTCTACGTGGTAGTGAAACATCCAAATGGAACACAGACACTCTATGCACACTGTTCGCGAAACGCAGTTGCCGTCGGTGATACCGTCACTGCAGGTGAGGTGGTTGGATATGTTGGAAGTACTGGGCGTTCAACAGGAAATCACCTGCACTTTGAGGTACGAGGAGCCCGCAATCCTTTTTAATTAAATAAATCTCACACAAATAAAACCCCCGGGCCTACGGCTCGGGGATTTTATTTGTGTGAGGTGAGGGTTTCTGATTATTGAGTGAGCACTCCCCAAGCCGAGGTGATGTGATCTTGAGTTGCTTCATCAGTGAGCTCCCCGCTCTCGTTAAATTTATTTCCAGCGACACCCACAAAAAATTCAGGTTGTCCGAGGACTGTTGCATTTCCATGGAGGAGCATTTTCTTCAAATCATACTGTGCCATACTTGCACCGATCGGGCCCACTGATGCCCCGACGACAAAGACTTTTTTTCCTGAAAATGAATTTTTTCCGTATGGTCGTGAAAGCCAATCAATAGCATTCTTGAGAACACCGGGGACAGAGCGATTGTATTCAGGAGTCGCAATGATGATAACATCAGCATTCTCTACCTGTGCCTTGAGGTTCTGTGCAGACTGTGGGAATGAGACCTCATCATCTTCATTAAAAAATGGAAGGGTGCTGATGTCTGCAATTTCCATGGTGACACCTTCAGGCTTTTGATTCACGAAGGCCGTCATGAGTGAGCGATTAAATGACTGCTTTCGAAGACTTCCGACAATACCTAATACATTCATGTTGATACAATTATCTAAAATAAGAGCCATAGTATACCCCCTATACTTTACTATGTAAAGTATAGGGGGTATGTGGTACTATGCATGTATATGTTCAGAACGAAAGTACAGCATACTGCGTGTCAGAGTTGCCCTATTGCAAGGACGGCAGACCTCATTGGAGATTCAACCATTCTCCTCATTGTTCGTGATCTTGCGAAAGCGCCCCAGCGATTTACTGAATTGCAGGCATCATCGGCCGGCGTGAGCTCTCGCACACTTACGAAGAAGCTCGATATACTCCAGAAAGAAGGGCTCATCTCCAAGTGCAAGTATCCAGAATTCCCTCCTCGCGTAGAATATGCGCTCACAAAAAAGGGCAAAGGCCTCCTCCGCGTCATTCACGCAATGGAGCAGTACGGAGTAAAACATTTGTCTTAAGTGTTTTTAGATTGATGTTCAAAACCCCCGCGTTTACGGCGCGAGGGTTCCCTTTGTGTAGTGACGTTTATTTCTTCTCAGAGCAGTTCACCATCCAATGGATGCCGAATTTGTCGGTGAGGGAGCCGAAGTAGTCCCCCCAAAACATGTCTTGGAGAGGCATATCAATAGTCCCTTCTTCACCGAGTGCGGTGAAGATACGTTCTGCTTCAGCGCGGGTGTCGGGGAGGAGATTGATATGGACGTTATTCCCTTCTACCACTGTGAATCCCATCGATTCAGGGGCGTCAGTTCCCATGAGGACGAAGTCTCCAAGAAGCGGGAGAGCCACATGCATCACGAGATTTTTATCAGCGTCAGCAATCGGTGTTTGCCCTTCCTGCATGGGCACATCACCCATGCGAGCAATACCTCCTATGAACTCTGTCTTGAATACTGACTTATAAAAATTGAATGCTTCCTCTGTGTTCCTTCGAAAATTTAGATAGACACTTACGTTTCCCATATGATTTTTATTTTTCTGCTAACACCTTAAGTACTTTAAGTGACTGAGGCCAGAGGTCGTCAAACATGGCTTTGAAATCTGCACTGATCTCCATGTCTACTTCAAGGAGGACTCCACCATCCTTTTCTGTGAACGTGTAGTTCTCGAATGCGGGGGTCCACGACCGCACTTCCTCGCTCGTCGTGTCTTCGATGCCATTCTTTATCATCCCAAGATGCTCAATCGAAATGAATTCATATTTTCGATTTTCCTTTATGCGCGCGACCATTCCTCCTTGCTCACCATCTTCTCCTGATCCAACGAAGAGAATTTTAGAACCCTGACTCCAGTCACCTATATAGTGTGAGTCTGCATTGAAGATCCTCGTCCATTCTCTGTAGGTCGCATCCTCGAGCATGGTGTCCCACACCTTTTCTCGCGATGCATTGATTAATATTTCGTAATGCGATTTTTCCATAGATACATTTATTGAGTAATTGACCTTCTCTGTGCTAGGTATTCCTCCACACCCTTTTTCCATCCGCCGGTGAAATATCTCTCTGGATTAAACGTGTGGATGTTTACCCACTCATATGACTCATGATGATCACCGAGGTGGATCTCACCGCCATTGTATGTTGCACGATATCCAATCGCAAAAATGCGAACTGGTAGTCCAGTTATTGCTTCGATACGTTCATGGCGGAAGAAGACAGTAGGCGCACCGAGGGTGTAGGCGATGTCGTCTCCGAGTTCCTCACGCACCTTACGCTCAACCACATCATCAAGTGATGCATCAAATTCTTCTTTCCTGATTCTTCCTCCGGGAAGATCCCAGCCATCTTTAAAAATGTCTTTTGTGATGAGGAATGTATCATCACGCTCAAGGAAAAGTTTCACTGCGACAAAGTACAAGTCTTTCCCTTCATACTGAGTGGGGTTTGTCATGCGGAAGTTTATTGTGTGAGTAATTCCTCAAGTTGATTGAGTCCCATGGTGAAGCCCTCCTCAAAACCCATGTCGACAATCTTTTGGAGGTCGGCAGACGATGCAAAAGTCACCTCGACCGTCATCTTTGTTTTTCCATCGTGTTCTTCAAATTCATTTCGCCAGTGCATGTGGGGCATGTCGGGTGAGAGATTCATGTTCTCGTCACAAAATCCGTCCGATGCGCTAAAGCTCTTCTCTATATCGATACTCTCGTACCCTACATAGCACCACGTCTTCTCCCCCTCTGGGCTCTGCATGTAGTAGTGCCAGTGTCCTCCTTCTCGGAACTCGAATGTGCCCGTCACCGCCTTATATGGCAGTGGTGCCCACCACTTTTCAAGTTCTTCACCCGTTGTCCATGCGTGCCACACCGCACTTTTTGGTGCACTGAATTCACGTACAATGGTCACTCGTTTGTTCTCGAAGTCCTTGGTAATACTTGTTTTGCTCATGGTTTTAAAAAATTAATTGTAACAATCCGCGGAATGCAGCTCAAACAGACGTTCAGTCAGCGATTAAATAAGTATACTCCCTACTATGCCTTTGATCGAAAATGGAGCGCCTCAAGGACGTGGGATTCTTTGAGGTCGTCGGAGTTTTCTAGGTCTGCTATGGTTCTGCTGACTTTGATGAGGCGGTGGTAGCTCCGGGGAGAGAGATTGAGCTTTTCGGCGGAGCGCTTCAAGAGTTCGCGGACGGGCTTGGTCATCTCGATTTGCTCTTCGATATCACGGGCGGACATTTCTCCGTTGGTTTGGATGCCAGACCCTTTGAAGCGTGAGTACTGTCGCTCGCGTGCCTGTGCGATTTTCTCACGGGCGATGTCGGTCTCACTCCTCGCCCCTTCGGGGCTCGGGGCACGTTTCTCCGTGAGCGTATCATAGTCCACATGCGGGACAGAGAGCCAGAGGTCGATGCGGTCGAGGATTGGTCCTGAGATTTTGTTTTTGTATGTCTCAATCATCTGGTGCGCGTAGTCGCCTTTCTCATCACCTCCTCGAGTTGGATTCATTGCAGCGACGAGAATGAAATCTGCTGGAAAGAGGGCTGTCGAATGGACGCGAGAAATAGAGACGACTCTATCCTCAAGCGGTTGGCGAAGCGCATCAATTGCTCGTCGTTCGAATTCTGGAAATTCGTCACAGAAGAGCACTCCCTTGTGGGCAAGTGTGACCTCACCAGGCTTTGGGTGTGAACCTCCTCCCACGAGTGCAGTGTATGAGGCGGTGTGATGTGGGGCACGAAATGGTGGACGGAGTGAAATACCCTCACCTGTCCCCGCGACCGAATGAATCGACGTCACTTCAAGCGCCTCTTCGAGGGTGAGCGCTGGAAGTATTCCTTGGAAGGCGCGCGCGAGCATCGTTTTTCCTGTTCCCGGTGGTCCGACCATAATAACGTTGTGTCTTCCTGCTGCAGCAATCATGAGTCCACGCTTTGCCGACTCTTGCCCACGGACATCCTCAAGGCGAACATTCCCTTCACTCCAGAGCGTTGTTATTTGTGTGAGGGGCGCTTCCTCTATACGCACATGATCATCACGTTTTGTGTCGATGTGTGCGATGACTTCACGGAGCGTCTTTGCGGGAGTGATGCGGATGCCAGGAATGAGCCCAGCCTCTTCGACATTCCCCAACGGAATGACAACTTCAGTAAAGCCTGCTTCCTTTGCCTTACGGACGATGGGCAGTACGCCACGCACCGGACGGAGTTCTCCGTCGAGGGAGAGCTCCCCGATGAAAATAGTTTTTGATACATCAGCAGAGATTTCCTCCGAGGCAATGAGGTAGGAAATAGCCATGGGGAGATCGAAGAGTGGTCCTTCTTTTTTCAAGTCTGCCGGTGCAAGTGAAATGACCACTTTGTGATTCTCACTCTTCGGTGAGGTGAGTCCGGTATTTTTAATTGCACTACTGATGCGGTCGCGCGCTTCCTCCACCGCCTTCCCTGCGAGACCGACAATCGCAAACGCATACAGACCTCGTGAGAGGTCTGTTTCTAAGGTCACGATGTCGGCGCTCATGAGGGATGGTTGTGCTCCGTAGACGCGTGCGACTGCCATAACAATAATTTTTATGAAAGGCTGTTTTCTTCTTCGAGATGCACCATACAGGTGCGAGCCGTTGGACTTACTGCAAGTCGCTTCTCTTCGATTTCATTTTTGCAGACCTCGCAGATACCGAACGTTCCTGTCTCGATGCGAGCGAGCGCACTCTGTATCCCGTTGTACCGTGTCTCAAGTGTTGCAACAATCGCAGTGCGCTCGTTCCATTCCTCGACGCTGTCTGCGGCGAGATTGAGGTCGGGCTCCTCTGTATCGAGGTCCTCAGGGACTGCGATCCAGTCGCTTGGATTGTTGGGGTTATGAATACCAATAGTCTTGAGCTCCTCAGTAATATTTTTCAGCATCTCTTCAAGTGCTGTTTTGTATACATGTGTATCTTTCATAGCACCAGTATATCATGCGTTTTTTGTAATATGTCCATACACTTTTCTTCACTCTTTTCCCCTGATACTGTAATGTCCGGCCTGACACTACAGTATCAGGGGTTAACGCTCCAAAATTACACAGGATTTGTGGGTTTTGGGAGTATGCTCTAGAACTTTTCGAGGAGGATAGAAAGCGCCTCTTCAGATTGTGTAATCACGACGGTATTTTGGTCTACAAATGAATAGAGGAGGACGGTCTGTCCCTCGGCCCCCTTGAGGGTACGTGTTGACCGATTGTTCCAAACACTGTCGCTGAAGTGTGTTTCGGATGAGAGCGCTACTCCAAAGAGCGGAGAGAGGTCTGCCTGCATTGTTTGTTCCCATGAGAGGAATGCAGAGAAAAGCGTATCGAAGTCATTTGTGCGGAGAATAAGATAAGGCTCATTGACCAGTGTCGTTACACTCCCCATCATTATGGTGTCATCAAGAGTACGAACTGCCCCCTCATCGAGTGTGGCATGTATTGAGGTGAAAAATTCACCGCTTGTCACCGGACGTTCCACACCATTTTCAAATATCGTTGGGTAGAGTTGTGTCACACCTGGTTTCGCAGTCCTGACATTCTCCTCGAGCGTGGTGAGGAACAGAGATCCGTCACTAGTGAATGCAACAGTTGTCTGAGCTTCAGTTTCAAAAAATGATGGGGCGGTAATAGGCGGAGGCACAACCTCAGTAGCGTTCTCTGACATGTGTATATAAACACTCACTACAATTGCCATAACAGCACCAAGTACCATGAGCGCAAACAGCGCCATCCATGAAGTGGATGTCTCTTGAAGGAGTGAAACCCATGTAGGCGACGACTTTGTATTTTTACGTTGGCTCTCCAAGACCTCATTTTTTCGTCTCTCGAGCAATGTTTGATCAAGTGTACTGTGAAACTCTAATTTATCTTCAAGTGTCGGAAGCTCATCGGTGATGGTGGTGTCCTCAATAGATTCCTCCTCAGAAAATATCTCGTCGTGTTTCACGGGTTCACGTAGGGTGATCGGTGAAGAAAATGTCCGTTGCCGTTTTAATGGTTCAGAGACTTGTTCCACTATTGGTGCGGTAACAATCGGTTCTCGGCGCACGAACCTCTGAGGAGCCACCTCAACTGGAGGTCTTGGAATCGGTGGTGGTACAGAAACACGCTCTGCCCGTACGGTTGGTTCTTCAGGAATAGCCTTCTCCTTAGGAACATCAGGCATCTCAGTTCGCGTTTGCACAAGTGGAGCAATGGTTGAGGTCCGTACATCGGGTACGGTAAGTGGTCCCATGCGCACCGCCTTAGGGGGAGTAACCTTTGTGTCAGGCAGAGCCACTTCCTTCCCGGTACCTTTGTCGGTATCGTTTGCAATGTCACCCTTTTGCTCTGTGAGGCGTGCGACATCTTTCTTAAATGTGCGGGTTTTTTCAACAACAACGTGATGGTGGGGATGGACTATTTCCGGCTGTGTCGTTTCTGGTTTCTGCTCCTCAGGCTTTCGTTCAATCTTTCCAGCAATGATCGGCTTCTCTGCAATAATCTCTGCTCTCTGTGGGGTAGTCGGAAGAGCTTTGACGGGGAGTTTTGGTGGAACATTTTGAATATTCACTTCCGTTGTTGATTTTGGGGCATCACCCCCTCCCCACCATTCTGAAATAGCAGAGACAAAACTTTCTCCCACACTTGGGCCAGATCTTCGCTTGTCGCTCACAATGACGCCGGTCTCACCGTTGGGGTTTTCAAAGGCCTTTGTCACGTCGAATACGTTCTCTTTCTTCAGGTGCTTTGAATCCCCTCCGAGCCCGATGGGGGCGTCCATGTCAATTTGTTTTTGCACGCGACCAGATGACGACGGAAGTGGTACATCAGTATGTGTATTTTGTGGGGGTTTATTTTCCATTCGATTTTGTGACCATGCGGTCGAACTACTACTAGTATCTCATGAATTTAAAAAAACACGTCCACCTATGTGGACGTGTTTTTTTTGGTAGTGTGTTATTTCTTCTCGGGAGCCTTGAGTCCCTTCTTCTCTGCCCACTCGGGGTCTGCCTTTTTAATTGAGAGACCGATTTTCCCATCTTCAATTTTTGAGACGACAATAGGGACAACGTCTCCGACTTTGAGAATGCCATCGAGATTTTCAAGGCGCCATGACACAATCTCAGAGATGTGGATGAGCCCTTCGCTCTGCCCACCAATTCGTGCAAATGCGCCGAATGTCGCTATGCGTGTTATTTCAGCATCAAGTCTTTCACCAATTGCGAAGACTCTCGTAAGGTCAGCGATGCGCGCACGCGCAAGTTCTGGAGCGCCCGCCTTTCCGGTGATATATACCGTGCCGTCATCTTCGATGGTGATTTCATCGACACCAGTTTCATCCTTAATGCCGTTGATGGTTTTTCCACCTCCACCAATGACGAGTCCGATTTGATCAGGATTAATTTGCATCACAATAATCTTTGGTGCACGCGGTGAGATGTCAGGTCGCGGTGCGCCGATTTCAGCTTCGAGTGTTTCAAGAATGTGGAGTCTGGCAACGCGTGCTTTCTCGAGTGCTTCGGCGAGAACAGGTACGGGGATACCTCCCACCTTTACATCCATTTGAATTGCGGTAATTCCTTCGCGCGTCCCCGCTACTTTGAAGTCCATATCGCCATGTTCATCTTCGGGTCCTTGGATATCGGTGATGAGCTGATAGGTATTGTGGTCATCCATCATGAGCCCCGATGCAATACCTGCGACAGGTCGCTTGATAGGAACTCCTCCATCCATGAGTGCGAGTGTCGATGCACAGACCGAACCCATAGAGCTCGAACCATTCGACGCCATCGTTTCTGAAACGAGTCGGATGGTGTACGGGAACTCTGTCTTTTCTGGAATGACGGCAAAGAGTGCTTTCTCAGCGAGTGCACCATGACCAATCATACGGCGATTTTGTCCTCCCACGCGTCCCGTCTCTCCGACTGAGAATGGTGGGAAGTTGTAGTGGTGCATGAAGTGTTTCTTCGTACCGTTCTCTTCTATGGAGTCGAGTATTTGAGAATCATCAGGGCCACCCAAGGTGAGTGCAGAAAAGATGTGCGTTTCACCACGATAGAAAATACCCGATCCATGGAGTGCGGGGCTAATGCCTCCAGCTTGTGCAAAGAGTGGACGCACCTCATCCATACCGCGCCCATCGGGACGGACCTTGTCGTGAATGACGCCACGATGGAGCTCCACATCCACTGCATGTTCAAAATATTCTCCTGCAAGACTCGCTGATGCATCAGGAATAGCCTCGCCCAAAAGTGTGAGCCATTCATCCTTGAGTTCGTAGAGGTGTGCCTTCCCCGATTGGTTGCTGAAGAGAGTAGTTGTGAGCTTTGGAGCAATACGCTCCGTGAAGAGCGCGAGCGTTGCTTCATCGAGCTCGGGAATTGCAACATCACGTTTTGTTTTTCCAATTTCCTGAATAATCGTGTTCTGGAATTCCTGGAGTTTCGTAATGAGTGTCACTGCATGTTCGAGTGCGTGTACGACTTCCCCCTCACTGATTTCAAATCCAGCCGTTTCAATCATATTGATGGTGTTGTCCTTTCCACAGGCGAGCACTTCATAGGTGAGTATTCCCGCTTCACGCTCGGTATACATTGGGTTTATTACAATCTCTCCCGTATCCTTTCGCTTCCCAATACGCACAGCGCCGATTGGTCCGTCCCATGGAATATCTGAGACACCGAGTGCGAGTGATGCTCCGATAACAGCGAGTACATCAGGATCATCTTCACCAGCGCTGAGCACGGTTGCAACCACCTGCACTTCGTTTCGAATACCATGGTTGAAGAGTGGCCGAATGGTACGGTCGACAATACGCGCCGAAAGGACAGCACCGTCGCTCGGACGGCCTTCACGTCTTTGGAACCTGCTCCCGAGAATCTGTCCGGTAGCATAAAACTTTTCCTCAAATTCTACAGAGAGTGGGAAGTACGACATGTTCCCTGCGGTGTGCTTGCTCATGACTGCGGTGACGAGGACAACCGTCTCACCCATGCCCACCATGACAGAACCATGCGCTTGATTGGTGAGGTTGGTAAAGGTGGCGGTGAGTGTTTTCCCTTCGAGGTCAACGGTATATGATTTCTTTTCCATATTGTTATAACGCCCATAGGTGGCACATTTTTTCGTTGAATCTTCATTTTTCTCGTTCATCGTACATTTGAGTACGTGTCACTCGAAAAATTTGTTTCTCCTCAAACTGTATCCACCTATGAACGTTCTAATTTATTACGTTATTGAGTGATTTGAATTTTGAATTTCAAACAACATGCTTGAAACCCACCTATCCAAATCACTCCTTATAATGAACAGAGTGTATCAAAGATGGGAATAAAAAACACCCCACGGCTTATGCCGTGGGGTGTTTTGTGTAATATTGCTAATCGTTATCGTCAGTGTCGGTCCCGACAATCTTTCGAACCTGTCTTTTGAGTTTGTTGTTCGGCCTGAGTCCGATGAGGAAGTTGTGTGGCGCGTCGTCCATGTCGATAAAGTCGTCAACCGTTTCACGGAGTCGTGATGAACTCGATTTTCCAAAGGCAATACATTCAACCTGACATCCCTGTGATTTCACATATTCAGCAAGAGGGACAAAGTCGCCGTCGCCTGAGGCGAGAACAATAGAGTCCACCTTCTGGGAGTGTTTGATTGCATCGACTGCGAGCCCAACGTCCCAGTCCGCTTTCTTTGCCCCACCAAAAAAGATTTGGAGGTCTTTTGTCTTTACCTCAATACCAATCTTTTCAAGCGCTTCAAAAAAGGACTGCTCCTCCCCGCTCTCGGTGGTGACCACATATGCAATAGCACGAATGAGCTTTCGGTCGCCGAGCGCCGCCTTAATAACTGCGTCAAAATTGACTTTTGCCCGATAGATATTCTTTGCACTGTGATAGAGATTTTGTGTGTCGATAAAAATAGCGACGCGCTGTTCTTTGTGTTTGATTACGGTCATAAAAATTTGTTTTAAAAAATGAATTGTTTAAAAATACGTTTAAAAAAGGAACAATGGTCTTCTGCTAGTATAACAGATAGAAAACATGCGCCGAGTCCGTAAGGACTTGGCGCATGTTCATCTTCTCCTACCGGCTACTTCTTGAGATCAAGCTTCTTGATGAGGGACTTGTATGATTTCTCATCCTTCTTCTCGAGATACTTGAGGTGCTTTCGTCTGTCGGCAACCATCTGGAGTAGTCCACGTCGTGAGTGGAAATCCTTCAAATTCTTTTTGAGGTGCTTTGAGAGCTCATCAATTTGTTTCGTGAGTATCGCAACCTGTGCTTCTGGTGAACCAGTATCGCTGTCATGTCGGCGAACCTCCTTGATTACGTTCTCTTTCTTTCGTTTTGTAAGCATAGTGTTTAAAAAATGCGTCAGTACATGTAGATAGCACGTACGGCGCTGTTAGATCTAACCTGCGAAGGTTATGAGTACTATATCACATATTGACAAGCTTTGCAAGAGGCTTCATAGCTACAAAATGCTTGAGGACAATAAAATTTTGTGGTATAAAAATCTATAGAAAGGAGTCTGAACATGCCTAAATACTGTGAATGCGGGCGTGAAATCAAAGTGAAGATTTGTGGTCGCTGGGTAACACAGAAAAATGATCACACAGAGTGCGGTCAGTGCTACCGATCTATCAATGATTCCATCCGCTAAAAGCCCGTAAAAGCCCACCGCTTTCGGGCTTTTACATTTTAGGATATTGGTGTGGAATGAAGCAATATTTTGCGACACTTCTCGTGTACTATATATAGGTATGACGCTCAAAGAACTAAAACGTGAGTTTCTTGAATACCTCGAAATTGAAAAGGGGCGCAGTATTCTCACTGTCAGGAACTACGATCACTACCTCACTCGCTTTTTAGAGTATGCAAAGGTAGACGGCCCAAAGGATGTTACTGAAACACAGGTACGTGAGTACCGCCTCTGGCTCAATCGGCAACAAGGAACAAAAGTTGGTCGAAATGTGGAGACACTGAAGCGCAAAACACAGAACTATTACCTCATCGCGCTTCGTGCCTTCCTTAAATATCTTCGCAAGCGTGGTATAGAGTCGCTCAACCCCGAGCGCATTGAACTTGCGAAGGTTCCCGAGCGTTCACTTGACCTCATCTCCCCTGCCGAGCTCACGCGTCTCATCGAGGCACCTGATTCCAATACACTGAGTGGTCTTCGAGACCGCGCAATTCTCGAACTCCTCTTCTCGACTGGCCTCCGTGTCTCAGAACTCTGTTCCCTTTCTCAGGAGGACGTTGATCTTACTCGTGACGAATTTTCAATTCGAGGGAAGGGTGACAAAGTCCGTGTAGTGTTTCTTTCAGACACCGCACGAGATGCTATTAAGGCGTACCTCAAGGAGCGAAAAGACTTTGATGATGCAATGTTCATTCAGTATGGAAAAAATGCAAAGCATAATGATGAAAAAAACATCGACCTCCGCCTCACTCCCCGTAGCGTACAACGCATCATCAAGCGGTATGCAACAATCTCAGGCATCACGCGTAAAGTCACTCCCCACAAACTCCGACATTGCTTCGCTACCGACCTCTTGAGTAACGGCGCTGACCTTCGTTCCGTGCAGGCGCTCCTCGGCCACGCCAACATTGCAACGACGCAAATATACACCCACGTCACCGACAAACACCTCAGAGATATTCACAAGAAGTTTCATTCGAGGGGGTAGAAAAACTGGTGTGTCCTTCGGCCACGCCCGTTTTTAATCTCCTTGCAATTAGTATGATAATATCATATGATATTATCATACTAAGTTATCATACATATATTATGTCTACTATATCTGTTCCCCTCACCCCAGAGCTTGAAAAGCGCCTCGCTGAAGTGGCTGAGGAGACTGGTGCAAGTCGTGCAGCGGTGGTGCGCAATGCACTCAAGCATTACAACGAAGACATTGCGGTTCAAAAAGTTCTCCGTGCTATGAAGGAGCCATCTCTTTCAGGCAATCTTGATGACCTATTAAAATCCATATGAGTGATATGCGAGATATAACCATCGTATATAAACCATCATTTCTACGCGAGTTTAAAAAACTCGAAAAGAAAATCCAAGTGGAAGCACGAGAGAAAATGGAACTTTTTAAAAATGAGGCAAACCATGAAAGACTTCGTGTTCATAAACTCACGGGAGTACTGAAGGGTTGTTACAGCTTCTCCGTCACGTATTCCCACCGGATTGTCTTTTCTTGGGAAGACAAAAATACCGTCGCCTTTCTTGCGATTGGCACCCATGATATCTATAACTAATATTTCTTATTTAAGAGTGTAAGATATCCTAAGAGCCACCCGCACATGACAGAGTCATGTGCGGGTGGCTCTCGTTTGACTTCGCTGGTATGTAATAGTACGCTTCCTCACAGATTACATGGTTCTTTTTGGGCCATGGTCTTCGACAATTTTTTGAGGAGGATTCTCATGAAGTACCTTTCAACCCGTGGCGGTGGAAAGCCAGAATCGTTTTGCGACATCCTCCTCGGAGGGTTGGCGCCGGACGGAGGTCTCTACTTGCCGATGTCGTACCCACGCGTGACAGCAAACATGCTCAATGACTGGCGAGAGTTGTCGTACGCAGAACTTGCGTATGAAATTCTTTCGCTCTACATCGTTGACATTCCGCACAAGGATTTGCGGGCAATCTGCGAGAGGACGTACACGGCCGATGTCTACAAGTATTGTCGCGACGGGTACAACCCCGAGGACATTACGCCACTCGTCACGCTCGATTCGGGTCTTCACCTTCTCGAGCTTTCGAATGGGCCGACGCTCGCCTTCAAGGATATTGCCCTGCAACTTTTGGGTAACCTCTTCGAGTACGAGCTTGGACGGCGTGGCGAGGTGATGAATATTCTCGGCGCGACGTCGGGCGACACAGGCTCGGCAGCAGAGTACGCAATGCTCGGCAAGAAGGGTATCAAGGTGTTCATGCTCTCACCGGAGGGCAAGATGAGCCCCTTCCAACGTGCGCAGATGTATTCCCTTCAGGACCCGAACATTTTCAACCTCGCTGTTCACGGCATGTTCGATGATGCGCAGGATATTGTGAAGGCTGTCTCGGATGATGCTGAGTTCAAGGCGAAGTACAAGATTGGTGCCGTGAACTCCATCAACTGGGCACGCGTCCTCGCCCAAATTGTCTACTACTTCAAGGGGTATTTCTCCGCGACGAAGAACAATGACGAGGTCGTCGACTTTGCCGTTCCCACGGGCAACTTCGGCAACATCTGCGCAGGGCATATTGCGCGCATGATGGGTTTGCCAATTGACAGACTCATTCTCTCCACGAACGAGAACGATGTGCTCGACGAGTTTGTTCGTACGGGCGTGTATCGCCCGCGGAAAAACTCCGAGACGCACGTTACCTCAAGCCCGTCGATGGATATCTCGAAGGCATCCAACTTCGAGCGGTTCGTCCACGATTTCATTGATGGCGACCCATCTGTGGTAAGCGAGTTGTGGAAGATCCTCAAGGACAAGGGTCAGTTCGATCTTAGCGGTACCACGTGGTGGGCATGTACCAGAATCAAGGACTTTGGCTTTGTCTCCGGCGTGAGTACCCATGCCGACCGTCTCGCAACGATTCGCTCGGTGTGGAAAAATTATCGTCTTATGATCGATACCCATACCGCCGATGCGCTTACGGTCGCTCGTCGCCTTCGTCGGCCTGGGGACAATGTCATCGTTCTCGAGACGGCGCAGGCCATGAAGTTCGAGGAAACAATTCGTGAAGCAACTGGTTCCTACCCTGCCAGTCACGCTGACTTCATCGGAATTGAGGATTTGCCTCAGCGCGTCGTAATCATCCCCGCAAGTTCCGCCGAAGTGAAGTCCTTCATCGCGGACAACGTTTGACCAACTCTGGGCGCAATGCCCAGTTTCAAAAAAGCCCGAGGTGCTCACGCACCCCGGGCTTGTTTTTTATTAAAATACTGTGTTCAGAGAGACTCGATAGATTCTAGTGATTCTTAGGGTCAAACATCTCTCCAAATATCTTAAGGTTTGGAAACGTATTAAGTTCTTTGAGTTCTTCTACATTCACAAAACGTACTTCAGTACATTCACTCGATGCAGTAAAATCAAGACTTTCAAGCTTTGTCTCATAGAGAACATTTGCAATCCAAATTTCATGATTGCTATTTTGGCATGTTAAAAAATATGAAGGGCGGTCTGCTATCCACGTCACATTCACTCCCATTTCCTCACTAATTTCTCGCGGAAGGTCCTCATGTGGAGTCGAACCCCAATCGAGACCACCACCGGGAAGTTCCCAACGACCATCATCCTCTTTCACAATTAAAAACTTATCTCGATTTTCGTTGAGCACGAGCGCTTTGATGCTAATGCGATAAAAACAATTCCGTATTTCCATAAAAATATAGTAGCACAATGCACCAATGCTTTACTAAGATGGTTTGACTTGGGTTCAGTACAGAATACTTCCAAGAAAAAGCGCGCGACCGTTGGTCACGCGCGAGAGGCTGTCCCATCACGATGGGGTCTCTTCGCTCCGCATATGGAGCTGGTAAAGTTTGACACCGTCCACATCGGACACGAGCTCGGTACTGATGCCGAAGAACATCAGAGCTTGTGTGACGCAGGCGCCACATGCGATGAACTTGTCGTCCCCCTCTTTCCGTTTGAGGGGGGTACCATTTCGGACGAAACCGACGGTCCCATGGCGCTCGGTCACGACAAGAACGTCACCGTCCTGAAGTGCCGTCGGCACTTTCTCGTACCCGATGAAAAGCTCAATCTGTGTCGTGTGCATATGAGTCTCCTTTGTGTGATGAAAGAACAGTTCTCTAACAATCTCCAAACTATTTAGAAACTGTATAAAGTGGAGAAACGGGTGTTTCTCCTGAACCGCGCGCCTCACGGCGCGCGAGCTCCTGCCGACGCAAACTTCCCTTTCCAGAAGTCGCGCACTTGGCGTTCGCGGGATTGCTGTTTCCAGCTTTCGCGAAGCTCCGGACTGGGGGAGAGTTTGACGACAACTCCCACGGGCGCGGTCTCTGCGAGGCGCTGGCCACAGGGCTTGTGGACGCGGAGTCGGTCATCGCCGATTTGCGCAGTCCACTCAGCACCAAGCTTCCCAGTGGTACGGCACACAGCGCAGACTTGTTTCTCAGCCATGACGGTCTCCTACCCCAGTACCCGAGGCGCGGTGCGAAGGAATTCGCGGTATTCAAAGAACGTAATCTCTAACAATCTCCGAAACTCCAAAAAGTGTATGAAGAGGAGAAAACGATGTTTTCTCCATGTGGCCTTTTTAAGGTGTATCACAAAACCTTTCTCATCTACACGCGGAAGAGAATCGCGGAGAGGTTTATCGTCGAACTACTATCTCTCGACGTTGGTCACCACGATGTTGTACCCCACACAAGTTGACGAGATTATGAGTCCCACCAAAAATGCAGAGGCCGACACGTTGTGAGCGAGGTACCATCCCGCACCGACAGGCAACCACACAAATACACTTCGTGCCAAAAAGGCATCCCATGTGACTTTGCGTGGTATTGATCCGTACGGAATGAGGACAATCACTTCGCAAAACCAAGTTACCAGAAGTATCACGAAAAGATGATACAGCGGTACCTGGTCCCCAGTCTGCACGATTACCGTGAGGTCCGCGACAAAAGCAGTCACGAACGCAACAATAATCATGAGTAACCCGATACCAAAACCTTTGAGCCAGTTTTTCATTTTTTTCTCCTCGTTGGTGGAATCAATCAGTACTGTGTACAAACTGATTCCACCAACCAAGAAAAATATTCAAAGACCATCTGTTTCGCTCTTTCGAGCTCATCAGCACGAGTACACACTCGTGGACAGAAGGGGAAAGGGGCGGAATTACCACCTTTCCCCAGAGAGATGTCCCCGCCAAAGGGACTGCATCGATACTTTGATGCCCACTACCCTCGCGAAGGTAGTTTGGTTAGACAAACCAGCCGTCCAACCGTGACCATGTCACCACCGCATTAATCGGCATTCGCTCTTGGCAAAGCGACCGTCCGATACGGGTTACCTATGTGCGTTCTCTCCAAACACCCACAGTACTGTGATGACATAGTGATATATGCAAACACAGTACTGTGGGCGTATCTTCATCTTGCAAAGAACAAATCTCTACAGACTCACCACTGAGTGATGAACCTGATAAAGGTGGTGAGCGTGCGGAATGCACTCACTCACCATTTTGTGACTTTTGTCTCGGAGTCTATACCGGAGGGTTCTGCTTCCCTTGGACTCTCCATATAACGAACGGGGACAAACGGGAGGGTTCTGTTGCTACGTAACACACCTCCAACGTCTACTGCACCGCCTCACTTACGTGGAGGCTTGATAGCCACATACCCAGTTGTCCAGGAGTAGTAGTACCAACGGCCATTTTTCTGTACGAGCATAACAGTCCCCTACCCCAGTACCCGAGGCGCAGCTGCGGAAAGTCCGCATTTTTTCAAAGAACTCATTTTCTGGGATGTATTCGGCTGTCGATATGCTCGGCAACCGATACATCTTAGAAAACTTAATTTATAGCCAGTGAATATTTGGTCTTGTGCCCTTACGGTGGCAACCAAATGTTTTTCTAACCTGACACGGGTATTATACTCCTATTTAAAATCTTGTCAAGCAATATTGACAAGAAAAGTCAATTATTCACAAAAACGTTGATAAATAAAGAAAATAGCCTATTAAAATAGACTATTTATACTAACAAAATAACATTAATTCGTTCACAAAGTTGACATATGTAGTTAATATTGCTTGACACAATAAAAGAACCTGATATACTAGCAATAAGTTCATCTTTAAGGAGAACGTCATGGGCGACTTCTAACCCTTCTTTTCCAAGCTTTGCTTGGAAAAGAAGGACTAAAACGACCCTGTGGAGTTTAAATTAGAGTGAGTGAAGGGCGCATCATGCGCATTTGTTCTTAAGTAAGGAGTGAAAATCGTGGGTGATTCCTAGTGGTTCATCAGTTCGCGCGAACGCGACTTGTGTAGTTTCAGCATTGACGCATAACAAAACGTTTATGTGAAACATGGCAAAACAGGGGCGGGAAGTTTGATTACTTCCCGCCCTTTTCATTTTTTGATGTATCGTTAATATAGCGCACAAGAGAGCTTAGCGTTACTGCGAGGTCTTTGCTTTTGATTAGAACAGATGATATGACGTTTCCGAGTGTTACCGCAATAATCCTATCTTCAATAATAGTAATATCAGCTAAAATTGGATATTTTTCGCCACTGTCAATTCTAGTCCGTATACCAGGTGTAGTAAATTCCATTTTACCATCTTTGTTTGTGTATATTGAGTTGGGAATTACCGTTTTGGTATAGCGAATTGTTAAAAATTTCTTTCTCTCTTCCTCAGTGAATGTTTCGCTCACAAGATCTCTGTTATATATAAAGTAACCAGTTTCATTTTTCTTTGGATCAAAGCTATAAAACTCTTCATATGCTGAAATGGCTCCGTCACGACCATCAAAGTATTTTATTATTGGTCTTTCACCTTGTTCTCTTTGGATACTTTTGATTTGCGGGATTATGTCTTTAAGACGGGCAGATTGTTCTTGAAGCACTACTTTCTGCCGCTCCATATAGGTTTCAAGCCGTTCTGGAGCGGCTGCTTGGTAAAGCGTTTTTTTGCCATCTTGAGTTTCACTCACGAGACCTTTTTTTCCTAGAGACTCAAGAACAGGATACACTGTCGTGCGATTGATTTTTGTTTTGGTGGCGATGTCATGGATTGAATCGCTATCAACCTGAAGAAGTGCGAGATATATTTTTGCCTCTTTTTCAGAAAGGCCTATTTCTTCAAGAAATTTTTCAAACATAATGTTTATATTCTACAGGGAAATTTGTATTTTGCCATGGATGCAGAAACAAACACCCTCGAACGTGAAGCGTTCGAGGGTGTTTGTTTCTGGTTGCTCTACTCAACAACAATCTTTCCGGTCATTCCGCTTACACGATGAGAGCCGACGGAACAGTAGTATTCGAAGGTTCCTGCTTTGTCGGCGACAAAAGTAACTGAAGTTGTGTCACCAGTCCTGATTCTTTCTGTTTGTGCATCGAACTCATCAATGACAAAATCATGGAATCCGTCCGTGCTGGTGAATTTAATGACCACAGTTTCATTTTTCTTTATGCGAATTTCTTTAATATCAAACTCGAAATTCTTTCCTGAAATTTCGTATACTTTTGCATCAGTTGCAGATGGGGTCGGTACACTCATATCAGTTTCAGGGTACTCCATGCCAACATCATTTCCTGTTGGGATTTCTTGAGAGTCTGTCGGGGAATCCTCTGCTGTTGGGGTTGTAACGGGTTCTGTGCGTACTGGGGTTTCTGTAGCGACAGGTACGGGAGCCTCAGCACCTGGTAATGTGTTTAACCAAATAATTCCTCCAATAATAGCAATCAGTGCAATTAAAATATATTTCATACAATAAAAGTGAATTATATACGGCGGTGCCAATATGTTACTTCTATCGAAGTATAACCGGAATTTCTATTGAAGCGTCATGTTCCGGGAGACCTGAAGGGTTGTCTTTTTTAAGGATGATTGCACCACGGTTGTATGGAGTTCCTGTTGCAAGAGTGTACGAAAGAGTGGCGGTGAATGGAACATAGTCCTCAGTCATCCATTCCCCCTGTGCCTGTGCGATTCCTTCACCAATGATGAGTCCATCCCAGTTGACGATTGAAATAGGAAATGACCCCTCAAAGAACCATGTGCCTCGGGCGTTGCCTGAGATGATAACCGGTGAAGTAATTTCTTGGTCTCGTAGTGGAGAAGTCACGACTATAGGCATGGTGGGTTGTGGGCATTCTGCAAATTCACAATTTGGAGCAGTCCTCCCGACCGCACTTCCATCGGGGCATATTTTTGCATCCATGGTACAGGCGACAAAATCATCTTCTACAACAACGTCAGGAGGGGTGTTCACTGTGGGACATGGTGCAAATGCACAGCTCGGTGCAACTTTTCCGACGATTGTTCCGTCGGGGCACATCAAAGATTCATCGGTGCAGAGTGAGCGTTTTACTATCGTGTGTTCTTCCGTAAAGAAGAGCCACACGAGGGTGACGCAGAGCGTCATAACTATGACTGTGAAGATTCGTGTTCTCATTCTTCAAGTATACCGTAAATTTAGGAGTTTGTTTGGGTATCAACAGTAATCGTTTCGGGGGCAACAAATGGGGTACGTCGTGTAAAAAAGCTTTTCACTTTTTCTGTACCGATGAAACGAAGTCCGAGTATTTCTAGGCCGATGAAAAAGAGCAGTCCTCCAGGGGTGAGTGGAGTAATGAGTGCGATGAAACCAAAAACAACAAGAAACCACCCGACGATTTTTTTAGTGCGGGGGCGTGTGAGTGTGTAATTATTGAATCGCTCGTACATATATTCATTGTGACGCAAGACGCCTGCTTTTCTTACCGCTGTTTATTTTAAGGTTTCATACTACTAAACCCCGCGCGACCTCCGGTCGCGCGGGGTTTAGTAGTATGCGTCAAACTTATATCCGAATATCAATGTTCCCCTCCTCTCGGAGTTTCGTGATAATGTCAGTAATCAATTGCTGTTGCTTCTGTCCAAGTATCTGTTCTTCGATTTGTGGGCGTATTTCCTCAAGTGGTGGAAGTTCTCCCGCTCCTGCACCAAGTCCGAGTATGAACGCATTCACCTCTTCCTCAGTTACCGCAAGATCCTTGATGGTCGCTTTTGAATTGATGTACGCATCAGCGAGTATGCGATCGCTTATGTTACTGCGAAGTTTTTCCTCAGTGAGGCCAACTTCTGCCATGCGCTTCGCAAGTTCTTCTTTTGAACCGAGTTGTGTAATTATCTCATCATACTTTGATTGCACCTCCTCGTCAGTTGCGACAATGCCTGCGTCGGTTGCCGCTGAGGTAATGAGTGCGTTGTTGACGAGTATGTCGAGCGCCTGTGTGCGAATTTCGGCTTGTACGGATTCCTGTGCGATGTCCGCCCCCTGCGCTGTGGCTCCTTGTATGATAAGTGCAACACTTTCGTTGAACTCATCACGATAGATGTGCTTTCCATTTACCACGGCTACCGTTCCGCCGTGTGCGTAGTAGGTCGCATATGCAAAGTATCCTGCTCCAAGGATAACAATTCCCGCAAAAATGCTTGCGAGAAGCGTCGGGTGTTTCTTGTAAAATGGAAGTGGTGCCTCGAGAGCGAGTGCTGTTTCGGTTGGGAGTGATGCGACTTCAGAGATTGTAGGAGTAACGGTTTCCGCCGGAGTAATTTCCAGTGCGATAGTTCCTGTTGTTGCACCCACAACATCTTTTTCCTGATTTGATTCCATAAAATATCTTAAACGTATGTAAATAAATGTAGTGTACAGCGTACCATTGTTCTATAAGTATGCAATGGAAGAATTAATCGTTGAAAATGTTAAAGGCCCCACCAAAGCGGGGCCTGTTTTAGAGGAATTTCTCAGGTAACCACCCTGAGTTGGGGTTGAACGTTGTCCGGCCAATAGTGAGGTCGGTCACGCTCGTGCTGAGTTTTCAGTGCGTTGCAGACCTCACAACAAACGGCGGCATTTCCATGCTCCCACCATGCGAACACCGGCCTGTGTTTACCGCATTCACAGCATTCACGAATCGGTACAAATGCTGACGCGTCGTCGCTGTTGCGGACAGTATTACCCGTACCTACGTTGGTTGCTGTCAGGGCACCCATTTTTTACTCCATGCTAGCTAGACAAAGAACAATTTCTTGTGACGCACGTGTATAGTGGAATATGACCAAAACCACGATATGTCAATTAAAACTGTACACCCCATTTTGTCAGTCGGCAAGAGGACGTGTGTTCTAACAACGCCAAATAGCTATTTCTTTCCTAAATCGAGCACTTCATCAATACGAATCTTCTCCACAAAGTCGGGGACGTGGGAGACGAGGATCATTGCACCTTCATATTTATTGAGTGCCTCAGCAATGATGGGAAGATGGCGGAAGTTGATGTGGTTGGTTGGCTCATCGAGAATGAGGAGACCCGGCTTCATGAGGACGAGCTGTGCGAATGCGACGAGCCCCTTCTGCCCTTCTGAGAGGCTTCCTATCCTTGTCTGCATGACATCGCGTCCCAAGAGAAATCCCGCGGCGCATGAACGCATATCCTCTTCAATTTTCTTCTCCATGACATTGGTGAGCGCGTCATAGACGGTGTCGTCAAAATTGAGCGTGGAAAAATCCTGTCGGTAGTATCCAATCTTTACATGAGGAGCGATCGTCTCGCCCTTCGCATGTCCTGAGGCGAGTGCCTCAAGAAGTGTGCTCTTCCCGATGCCGTTTGGTCCGACGAGCTGAAGGTGGTGGTTCTTCTTGAGCTCTATATTGCACGTCTGCTCAGTGGGCTTGTGGTTCTTGATGACTTTATAAGAAGATATTGTGAGAATCTTTGGAGGGAGCCCTTCAGGCACACCAATGGTAAACGGACGAATCGTCCTGTCTTCTTTGCGTACATCTACCTTACTCTCTTCATACTCCTCCACTTCCTCACGAAGTTTCTTTGCAACGAGGCGCATCTTCCCTCCCTTCATAGCGAAGAAGTTTGCTTTGTCTTTGTTTGCCTGAATCTCCTTTGCGTACTGTGCGTTCTTGCGATTTTCCTTTTCGATACGGAGTGCAATTTCTTTCACCACGTCGTGATAGTTTCCGTCATATTGCTCAATGATGTGTGTGTGGACGTCGAGGTAAAGGACTCCGTGGGTGAATGCGTTGAGAAAGTCTGCATCGTGAGAAATAACCACCACAGTCTTCTTATATGCTCGAAGGAAATCAGTGAGGTGCGCAATACCAGCAACATCAAGGTTATTGGTCGGTTCATCGAGGAGGAGGAGGTCGGGGTCTTGAATGAGTGCAGAGGCGAGGAGAAGCCGTGCCTGTTGTCCACCTGAGAATGATTTCACGATGCGGTCGTGGGGGGCATTGAGGTTCACCACTTCAAGTACCTCATCAATCTTTGGGTCAATGTTGTACACTTTTTCAGAGAAACATTTTTCAAAAAATTCTCGCACAGTGAGCTCGAGCTCATCGCGAGGAATTACCTGACGTGAGAGTGCTATCGTCGTGCGAGGCATGATGTTGAGGTCTCCAGCGTTGTGCGTATATTTCCCTGTAATGAGTCCAAAGATAGTACTCTTCCCTGCACCGTTTTGGCCCATAAGGGTAAACTTTGCTCCACGGCGAATCACAAAATTAGCCCCAACGAGAATTGGCTTGTTGTGCGTGTATTCAAATGTGACATCACTAAAGGTGATGAGCCCTGCTTCTCTTGCCATAAGAGCTCTACACTAACGCATTTTTGAACCAAAAGAAAGACATAAAACAAAAATGCCCCTTGGGGCATTTTTGTTTTTTACTTCTTCGTAGCTTTCTTTGGCTTCTTCTTTTCCTTCTTGTGAGCAACTCGTTCTGCCATATTTCTCTATAATTAGACTGATAAGTCTTATATATAGAATATCACGCATGTTGATGCATTTTGCTAAAACTCTGTTGACAAATATATGCGTTAGCAAGTATTTGTGATGGCTTAGATTTTTCTTAATGTATAGATCATTGCATGTTTTTTGACATGCGTATGGTGTGGGTATGACTCATCGATAACTGAGTTTGGATGCGTCATTTCTTCTTCTTCGACAACTGTAAGTCCAGAATTTTCAATAGCCATGGAAATTTCATCAACTGACTTAACAAAAAAACGTACAATGACCGGCGAGGCAGTACTGCCCAAGCGAATAGGTATTTCTGTATTGTGTAGGTTTTCGTACCCGGCTTCTACTTCAATGACGTTTATTGTTCCAATGAACGTTCCGCCAGAGTTAAGCACTCTTCCGATTTCAGCAAAAACTTTTGTCACGTCTTTAAAATACTGAATTACATAATTTGAAATGATAAAATCAAAGGAATCATTCTGAAACGGTAGGCTTGCCCCATTTGCAAGGATAAGTGAGACTCCCTCAACTCCATCTAATTTTTGATTCGCCCTTCTTAGCATTGCTTCATTGATATCAATGCCAAAGACTTCACAAGCGCCCATTTCTTTTAGCACTATTGCATGAGAACCGTCTCCACAACCAAGGTCAAGTACCCGCTTCCCCATCACGCCACCCTCTCGATGTATTTTTGAAAAAAGTATACTATCAGTTTCGTTGAAGCGTTCTCGAGTATTCGTGTAATTATCAACAAGCCCGTCAGAATATTTCAGAGAGCTTTGTCCGTGACTTTTCCCCGATTCATTATTCATGTATCAAAATTATTAGTAAAAATAAATTCTATCCAACCTTTCAGTATTTGCAGAAGATAGTCTTTATATCTCGCACGCCCTTCTCATTTTCATATACAATTCGTTCAAGTAATTTCGATTATTGTATCATGCACCGATAAGGTGTAGCCTGTTGACATGAGATGATTTTAGAACTATTGTCTGGGTTGGCCCATGTTCTGGAGGAGTAGTGGAAATGAATACACAACAGGTAGGTGGTTGCCTCATCGTTTGCTCGTGGCAACCTGGTGCAGATTGCAAGACGTTCAAATGGCCGATGTTCTGGAACGAAGTCTGTTCGTCGGTTCTCGATGTTCTTTCTGCGCAAAGGAGTCCTGTGCAGAAGGTTCTCATCCTGACTCGATGCGCAAAGACTGAAGAACGCAACCAGGACGTCGAAGTTGGTGAATGGGTTATTTTGCCGGGAGAAAATCCTCCCGAGCATATCCTTACCCCCACGTCGAAGGCGGTTGTCGAAAATCTCAAGACATTGGTCGATAAGGGCCGAGTCTTGTGGCTCAACGTCGCTTCGGAGACCGACGACGAAGCTTTCGATCGGGCGGTGGCGTTCGCCCGAAATCAAGGCTGTCATTCCGTCATTGTTCCCCATGGGGTGCCTATCCCTAGCGATATGGTGAAACTCGGGATCCTGTTCAAGAAGGCAAAGGAAGTGGGACTGTCACTCTTGTGCACTTTCCCGTACCCACGTACGATGGAGACCGTCGGATAGTCAAACGAGGTCTGCGATGAGATCTCCCATTTCTCGCTTTGCGAGAGCCCGTCACTGGCGGGCTTTTTCTTTGCCCCTTTACGCTTTATGTATTAAAGTTTAAATATGATAAAAATCTTCTCTTGGAATGTGAATGGAATACGTGCAGTGATAAAAAAGGGCGATTTTGCTCGGTTTATTGAAAAATATGACCCCGACATACTCTGTATTCAGGAGACAAAGGCAAATCGAGAACAGGTGGAGATAGATTTGGGAGATTATGACGAATACTGGAGTTCAGCAGAGAAAAAGGGCTATTCTGGTACTGCAATCTTTACAAAACACGCACCACTCACCGTTATTGAGGGGATTCCTCCAGAAATAGCACAAAAATACGAACTTTCTGATACATATGGCGACACAACGAAAGAAGGAAGAGTGCTCACCCTCGAATTCGAACCATTTTATGTGAGTACGGTGTATACCCCAAATGCTAAGGACGATTTGTCACGCATACCGATGCGAGAAGCGTGGGATCCAGCATATCTTGAATTCATGAAATCTCTCGAAAAGAAAAAGCCAGTCATATATTGTGGTGACTTCAATGTTGCGCATACCGAGGACGACCTCGCCCGCCCAAAGGAGAATGTCGGGAACAAAGGCTTTACCAAAGAAGAGCGAGCAGGCTTTGACGCGATGGTACAGGCGGGCTTCGTGGACACGTTCAGGATGTTCATAAAGGGCAATGGGCACTACACCTGGTGGTCACATTGGGGAGGTGCACGTGAACGTAATGTGGGATGGAGAATTGACTACATCATGGCATCACCAACGCTTACCCCTCTCATATCTCGCGCACAAATTCATCCACAAATTTTAGGAAGTGACCACTGCCCTGTTTCTGTTGACATTGCTTTATAAATAAACAAAAAAAAGCGTCGATGGCGACGCTTTTTACTAGTTTGTCCAGTGGGGTTCCTTACTTTACGTTTTAGCAGTAAGTACTTTGTACAAAGAATCTTCCCAAGACTGGAGCCAAAGGTTATTCTTGTTCCATTCTGCAGTTGCTCCCGCTGCACGTCCTTCAGAATTGAAAAAATTAGATGAAGAAAACATAACAATGTGGGTGGTAACGCCTACTGCACGAAACAGAGTAACGTAATGTATCCCATTGTCACCCAAGTCAAAGTCAAAACCAAAAGCGCCACCCATCAAAATGACATCGAAACGCTCATTTTCTGCAAGTATGAGCATGCACGCCTCGTGAGGATGTAGTGCGATTAAGTCGATATTGGTCATATGGCTAGCAATGTAATCACCTACGGATGTTGATGGATCATCGATCAAAAGAACTCTTAGCCGCTCCATAAAGAACCTCCTTGTGGGAAGAAAAATGACTCGTTATTTCTTCAAGAAAAGCACTTCGAGGAGACTTTTTTCCCAACCGGGTGAACCTAGGCGGTCCTTATTCCAAACATCGTTAGCCCCGTTGTTGATGCCTGCCATGTTGCTAAAAAATGATGATGAGAACATCACTATCCGTGTTGAAATTTTCAAGGTACGAAGGCTACGTACAACTCCAGGACCATTATCCATCGTATAGTCACCGAAGCTACCATCCATGAGAATAGCGTCAAACTGTTCGTGTTTCGCCATCATTATTGCTTCCTTGTAATCTACGGGCGCCACCAAAGTAATGCTCGACATTGCATGGAGGTATTTTTCAAGAAGCATGATTGAGTCATCGTCAATCAAAAGAACTCGAGGTTTCATTTCTGGCTCTCCTGTAATGGTTTATTTGAATGGGTTTGCCCCCATCGTGCTACTCTATTTACTCTTATGGCAAACAGAGACTCATCATACTGTGCGAATATATTTTGTGTATTTTAAATATCAATTCTAGTCCAAAAAATGGCTTTAATTAAGAAAAAAACAAGAAAAAGTATATTCTGTGCATAAAAAGTAACAAAATGTGTGCTATCATTTTTGTATGAAAAAGGAATTTAATAGCGCACTTACTTCAAAGCTACACAAAGTTGGCCTTAGTGATAAAGAGGCAATAACATACGCATATCTTCTAGAATCTGGAGGGGCTTTTCCTTCGACCGTTGCACATGAGACAGGCCTTAACCGCACAACCGTGTACAAGGTACTCACAACACTTTCAGTAAAAGGGCTTGTAACAGAATACGAAAAACGCAAAAAGTTCTTTTATCAAGCAGAGAACCCACAATACCTTGAAAAATATGCCGATATGCAGGTTTCTCTTGCAAAAGAAGCCAAAGAAAAATTAGGCATCATTATGCCACTTCTTGATGGCATATATAAAAGTTCGTCAAATAAGCCCGTAATTAGGTTTTTCAACGGAAAAGAGGGAATTTTAACTATATATGAAGATCACGTCAGTGGAGAAAGCAAATATGAAATGCTTGCATTTAGTAACACTGCAGACTTGTTACCGCTCGTTGATGGTGAATTCAAACAGAACTATTTAAAGCGAAAAGCACAGGCTGGGATAACTACGCGCGCAATTGTTCCGTTTGATTCGCGCACAATCGAGGATGAGTACAGTGCATTCGAAAAGCGGTTACACTTAGAGATGAAGCATCTTGCAGAAGGCGAATTCCCTTTCAAAGCAGACCTCACGCTGTATGCCAAAAATAAAGTATCTATCATCAATTTCAATGAACCACATTTTGTGGGAATCATTATTGAAGATGAGACAATTTACAACATGATCAAACTCTTTTTTGAGTTGGTTTGGAAGGAATTGTAGGGTGCAAATAATCACACTAAACACAAATAAGTCAAGCGGCAAAAATAAATATGTAGTTGTTGTCATATCATTATTTTCACTAAAGATTTGATTGGTTAATATACGGCTCTATTAAGCCACATCGTGCGCATGTCCTTTATAAAG
>JANLIJ010000050.1 GCA_024653575.1 Candidatus Kaiserbacteria bacterium | reverse complement strand
ATCATACCCTGTTCCGTTCCCGTTTCGATGACTGTCTGAATCTCATGTGTACGCTTTTCTCGAACGAGATTGGATACTGCAGAGTTATTGATGAGAAGCTCATATGCGGGGACGAGGCCACCTGAAATACGGGGAATGAGGCGTTGTGAGAAGATGGCGGTAAGCGAACCCGAGAGTTGAATGCGAATTTGGTCTTGCTGACCTGCGGGGAATGTATCAATGATACGGTCGATTGTCTGTGCAGCATTGTTGGTGTGGAGTGTGGAAAGCACGAGGTGTCCCGTCTCCGCTGCAGTAACCGCTGTTGAGATGGTCTCCTTTCCACGCATCTCCCCCACCATGATGACGTCTACGTCTTGGCGAAAGGCTGAGTGAAGCCCGACATGGAAATCAGCAGTATCGACGCGCACTTCGCGCTGGTCAATGAGTGACTTTTTTGGTTCAAAAATAAATTCAATAGGGTCTTCAATCGTTACAATGTGCTCTGCTCTCGTTGCATTGATGAGGTCGACCATGGCAGCGAGTGTTGTCGACTTACCCTGTCCGACAGGACCGACACAGAGGAAGAACCCCTGCGGGCGTTGGGTAAACGACTCGAGAATTGGCGGGAGATTGAGCTCTGCAAAACTCTTTATGACATTGGGAATATGACGGAGCGCAACCGATGCAGCACCACGTTGGAAAAATCCATTTCCGCGGAAGCGAATCCCGTCTCGCGCAGCGTAGGAAAAGTCTATTTCACGATCATTGAGGAATTTCTCAGCATGTTCCTTGGTAAGCAAAACCTCCAAGAAATTCATGACATCTTTGGCAACAAGAATAGGCTTCTTAATAAGCGGAATGAGTGACCCGTCCACACGAATGATTGGGTGTGACCCAACAGAAAGGTGTATATCGGAACCCTTTTCACTTATAACGATATCGATGATATCTTCGAGCTCTCTCTTGTAGTCAACTGATGCCATATTATTTTTGTTTTGTAAGCTTAAGTACCTCATCCACAACTTCGCTTGGGATAAGCTCTGCCTTTACGATGTATCCCTTTGCCCCTGCCTTAAGTGCGGCCTCTCTGTCTTGCTCTTCGCTCTGATTTGAGAGCATGACACACTGCGGTTCACCGCCAAGTTTCTCTTTCGAAATTCGCTCGAGAAGCTCAATGCCACTCATTCCCGGCATAATCATATCCATGAGCACTGCGTCGTACTCTGTATCATGCAATTTAGAAAGCGCACTCTCCGCAGTCTCGGCGACATCAATCGTGTGACCCTTTTCTGAAAACTTGGTCGCGTACATATCCCGAAGGAACGCGTCGTCATCTACAAGTAATATTTTCATCCCAATAGAAGTTATTTAAATAATGTGCGCTTCACATATGTCTCACGTGGCGCTACGACTTTCATGTGTAGCCTCATTTGAAACCTATGTCGATATTATACGCTGTTATTGGTTTTGTTTGTATTGATATTATCGACAGGTTCCTCTTTCATCATCTCATGCAAAATCTCCTTCTCCTCTGCTTCTGCCTCGTCTGAAGCGAGCATGACACCTCCGAGTGTACTCACTTCCTCAAATGGAATCATATGATTGAGTGCTTTAATAATGGCATCTTCCTTCATACTAATGAAACCGTGTGTGCGCGCAACGCGCAGTATATCCTCTTCATCAGCACTATTGAGGATAAGTCGTTCAATGTCCTCGTTCACGGTAATTGCCTCCATCACTGCAACACGCCCCTTCGTTCCGCTTGAACATTCCTTTGTTGGTTCAGCAAAAAGCACGTAGTCACTCTTCGGAATGAGCTTCTTATATTCGTCTGACAGATCAGAGAATTCCGCATCTATCATCACCTTAATACTCCCATCAACAGGTGTCTTCTTCCCCGAATCAGGACAGATGCGACGGACGAGGCGTTGTGCGAGCGCAAGCTCGAGTGTTGGTGCTATGAGGTATGGATCAACACCCATATCAATAAGGCGCGGAATAACACCCGCGGCATTATTGGTGTGAATCGTAGAAAGCACAAGGTGTCCGGTAAGTGCAGCTTGGATAGCGAGTTGCGCCGTCTCCTTATCACGAATTTCCCCCACCATGATGACGTCGGGGTCTTGGCGGAGCGCGGTGCGGAGTCCATTCGCAAACGTGTATCCAATCTCAGGGCGCACCTGTGACTGACTCACTCCGTCAATATTGTATTCAACAGGGTCCTCGAGTGAGATGACGTTCTTCCCAATCTTATCTACCTCAGAGAGCATCGCATACAGCGTCGTCGACTTACCCGAACCCGTCGGGCCTGAGATGAGAATAATTCCATAGGGTTGTGCAATCGCCTTCCGAATGAGTTCAATGTTGTGGGGCGATACTCCCGTATCTTCAAGAGTACGCACACCTGCCTCGGTATCGAGAATACGCATCACCACCTTCTCACCGTGGTTTGTAGGAAGAATAGAGACACGAAAATCTATAGAACGATTATCGATGGTTGCAGAAAAACGACCGTCTTGTGGTTTACGTTTTTCATCGAGGCGGAGCGATGCGAGAATCTTGATGCGCGCAACAACTGCTTGGTGGATTTTCTCAGGAAGCTCAAGACTATGTACGAGCACCCCATCAACACGGAAGCGTATCATTGTTTTCTTTTCTCTCGGCTCGATGTGAATATCTGATGCAGACCCATCAACCGCATACCGAAGAATCGTTGCGACAATCTTTGTCACGGGGGCATCCTCCTTGATGTTCTCAACACTTTGATTTTTCTCTTCATTCTCGGCCTCGACATTTTTTACAGCCTTTTCATTGAGTTCTGCCTCAAGCGTACCGAGGGCTTCGTCCACTTCTCCTGTAAGATTTTCGTATGCCTTAATACCGAGCTCGAAGTCGCGCTCAAGCACCGCAACAAGCTTATACGGGATTTGTTCCTTTGACGTAATAAAATTGAGGGCATCTCGAAACGAGAGATTTTCTGGATCAACAACACCAACAATGAGCACGTCGTCTTCGAGGGCAATGGGGATGATGCCATAGTGACGCGCTGATTCTTCAGAGAGATACTTCAGCACTGTTGTATCGACGTTGTCCTGTTCGGTAATCTCCCGCACCGGCAAATCGTAATACTCGCCGATTATGTTTCTAATGGTGTCAGCGTCGACTCCTTCCTCAAGAAGGATTTTCTCAGGCGATACGCCGTCACGAAGAGACCTGTCCTCAACACTCGCAACAAGCTCCGCATCAATAATTTTTTTCTCTGCTAAGAGTGAGAGTAGGTTCATAGTATGGTACTCAGTATACTAGTCTACAACTGGTTCAAATGGGTTTGTTCGGCCTGTTCTCACGTCTGCAATATTAACGGTAAAGTCTTTCAGCGACTTAAAGCCATTGTCAGAAAAAAGTGTTGTATCAAGTCTAAGTTCACGAATTCTCTGAATGTTTGAGAGGACCCTCTCGGTCTCTTGCGCAGTCTCTGCACCTGCAACATACTCATCATCCTCGGACACGGTTGAATTTGAATCACTGGATATCAATAACCAGAGCGCCCCAAAGACGAGTACGATGCCAAAAATTATAAGTAGTTTTCTTGCTGTTTTTGTCATAGAGATGTATTAGATGAAGGAAGTGCGTATGTACGAACGGTGAATGAAAACTGTTGGAACATTTTTTGCTCTGTTGTATCAAAGGTAAGCGCCGTCACCTCAAACAGAACCTGACTACTCTCAAGATCTTCAAGGAAACTCTTAAATTGACTATATGTCCCAATTAATTCGAAAGAGATATCAGTTGGGACAAGCCTTGCGCGTTCATCAATCACACTGTCCTCATTACCCTCTTCCATACCCAACGCCTCACCCTCTACAACAACAATGTTACCAAAGAGTAAGCCATTTCGATTTGCAAGTGATTTAAGGTCAACGAGTAACTGAGTACTGTCTATTTCTTCAGGAATGAGGAGGTTGAGCTTTTTTTCACCTGAAGTATATTTTTCTTTTTCCTCTATCTTTTGCTTCAATATCTCAGTGAAATCTATGTATGAACTCGCCGCCTCACGATACTCGCGCGCATCATCACGCAGTACGCTTGTTTCATAGTATGTCGGTTTAATAAAGAACACGAACAAAACTATCGCAACAATAATAGACAAGAATGGTGAAAGGGTTCGCGCAATCATGGTGTTACTTCATTACTCTCTACTGGCGTGGATGTGGCTGTCGTAGTTCCGTTTGTCATTGAGGCTACAACATCAGTGCTTGTTGCCTGCTGTGCCTCTTCCACTGCCCCCACACCATCCGACACCACCTCCCCTTGGTACACAATGGTCTTTTTATCAAAAAGCCCTTCAACAGAAAAATCAATTCCCGAAGAGATGACAACTTGACCCTCCTCAGCCTCAGTATCTTCAAGGAGTGTTACATCTTGTACGATGAATTCAGAAAAGAGTCCGTCTTTAAAAAACTGCTGTTTCTGGAGAAAGACAGAATCGAGCTCCTTCGTATTTCCGATGAGCGTCAGTATCACGTCAAAGCCTGGTTCATAACTATACTCAAATTTCTTAAAGGCCACAGTCTCCTTCGTTGACCGTTCGAGTTCTTCAAAAATCCTTGATGGGGCCAGATGTCCATCGAGAAGCTTACGTGCAGTGGCAAGCTTGAGATCATATGCCTGTAGTTCAGAGATTTTTTTCTGATTCCCTGTATCCTCTGCACTCACTGCCTCGAGTTCCGCCTTCGCTGCCTCGAGTTCATTCATTGAAAGACTCTTGTAGACAAAAACGCCAACAGAAGCAACCACGGCACAAGTAGACATTATGCCGGCAAGAACACGGTATACCTGTATAGTCCTCTGCTTTCGTACGTATGCAGGAACTACCCCAGGTGCCTGACCAAATGAAGAACGTGGATCATACGCCATTGCTATACATTATACGTTGTATATGTTTACTTCGATATTGAATGGCTGTGGACAGAGGGCTCTCAATTTCTATTTTCAAAAGCACGAAGTGCAATTCCAATCGCGACTGAGAATGTTGGACCAATTTCTTTAAGTGTGTCCTCGAGAAATGCTGGGTATGCAACCTTTGAAAAGGGCTCAGCAAAGACGACTGGTTTTGAGAATACGTCATGCATGTATGTTTGGAGACCCAAGAACGATGCTCCTCCACCCGTTATAAAAACCTTTGCCACTGTTGAAGCATCCTCTTTCTCATATCGACTGATGACCGTATGGAGCTCTCGTATTCCCCGCTCAAGGCCGTGGGTGAGTATTTTTCGAGCCTGCTCATTCTCTGTACTCTGTATCATTCCAAACTCACGCTTCATTGCCTCAGCTTCTTCAAAACCAATCTTGAGTTTATCGGCAAGCGCTTTTGTGAGATCTGCACCGGAGAGGACGATGCTATGTGTCTTCGTAACGATTCCTCGCTTCATGATAGACATTCTCGTTGATGAGGTGCCGAGGTCAATAACCGCAACGACATCATCTTCCGGTGAGAGAATTGAACGCATAGAACTAAAGACCTCAATCTCATTTGAAATGGACTTGAGTCCTGCACTCGTAATAATCAAATTGTACCGAGTGAGTACCTCGTTCGAGACTGCGGTAACAAGAACGTCCGTCCTTTGTTCTTCAATGTGTGCAAAAAGTGGAAACCAGTTCAGCGTCACCTTCGTAAGCGGTACGGGAATAAATTTGCGTGCCTCAACGGGAACCATTGCCCCAATCTGCTCCTGATCGGTGGTCGCTACTGAAACAGGTGTAATGAAACACGAGCTATACGGTATTGCAAAATGAGCATCTTTACTGGTCACCTCTGCCTCCTTGAGAATATCGGCAAGCGCTTCAATTATTTTTTGCGTGGGGAGGTGCGTTCCCATACCCAAGTCAACACCCTCATAGGGACCAAGTTGGATTTCGCCATATTTCTCAAGTGTCGGTACCCCCTTTACATCTTTAAGCTGTACGACTTTAATAGTCGATGTGCCGATATCTATGCCGAGTACACCAAATCGAGAAGATACTCCCGTATCTGATCTTAAGAGAGATGTGAGTGCAGAGAAACTAAAACCCATATGATAAATTACTCAATACATTCTATCATCAGGTGATAGGATATTCATAGACTCCATGTATATATTTTTCCAGCGTCTTCTCGATTTTATCTTCCCGCCGAGCGTGGAAGCTTCAATCGTGAGATCCCTCACAGAGCGCGATGTAGCTTCCCTATCCTTTCATACAGCAGTAAACGGCACGCACACCCTCAGTCCGTATCATGATTCTCGCATTCGCGCACTCGTACATGAAGCAAAGTTTCATGGAAACACACGGGCTTTTCAACTACTCAATACCCTCCTCGCAACTTTTCTAGACACATATCACAGACCTGTCGATTTCATACTTCCCATTCCGCTCTCGGGAAAGCGTAAACGAACACGTGGATACAATCAAGTTCATGAAATACTTCGTGCTCAAAAACTCAATACAGCAGGAGTAATCCGTACTGACATTCTCATACGAAAGAAAGACACGCGCCCGCAAACAGAGCTGAAAAGAGCAGAGCGTCTCACCAATGTCCGCGACGCCTTCGGCGTCAAGAATATGGAGGCGATACGCGGAAAACACATCCTCATTGTGGATGATGTCACCACAACCGGTTCGACACTCCATACGGCAAAAGCTACGCTTTTGCCGTACTCACCCGCCTCAGTAACCTGTATTGCCCTTGCACACTAGAGCATGTTCAAAAACACTTCATACTGCGTTGTGCTTCAATCGGAAACGCTCATCGTATATTAAATACGCCTCGCGTCTCCTCATTTGCACGCCTTGTCTGATGTGCTTTTAAACACGCTCTCATTTTGTTATATAGGGTTTTCAGACACACAACAACACATGCGGGACAGAAAAAAATGTGGTATCCTTGCTCGCATTCAAGACACATCCGTGTCTTGAATGCGAGCAATACAACAATTAAATTGGAGACGTGGGTGAGTGGTTGAAACCAGCACACTGCTAACGTGCCAGGGGATAAAACCCCTCGCGAGTTCGAATCTCGCCGTCTCCGCTTAAGCACCGCGAAAGCGGAGATCAACAGTCTGGGAGACTGTTTAGGATTCGAAGGGGTCGTCGATAGTTTTGAAAGTTGCTTTCAAAACTATCATACGACCCGAACAGATTCTGTACAGAATCGAATCTCGCCGTCTCCGCCAAAATTGGAAACATACGGAGAGTTGGCCGAGTGGTTGAAGGCAGCAGTTTACTAAACTGCCGAACTTTAAACGGTTCCAAGGGTTCGAATCCCTTACTCTCCGCCAAACAAAAAACTACACTCTCGTGTAGTTTTTTGTTTCTTATGCTACCAACTTATCGGACAACACTCGCGACGGCTTTCACAAGTCCCGGTGTTGTAACCCTTGGAATGATTTCATCTGCGGTTGGCTTCTTCACGAGTCCTGCAATCTTCTTTGCGGCAGCGAGTTTTATCTCATCGGTTATTTTCGTCACATTCCTATCGAGTGCACCACGGAAGATGCCGGGGAACACGAGTGAATTGTTGACCTGATTTGCATAGTCAGAACGACCAGTTGCAACGATACGTGCACCGGCAGACCGCGCATCGTCGGGTTTAATCTCAGAAATAGGATTTGCGAGTGCAAAGACAATCGCATCCTTTGCCATACTCTCAATGTGTGCCTTTGTGATTGTCCCAGGTCCAGAGACGCCGATAATAACATCGGCTCCCACAACCGCATCCGCGACGATACCCTTACAATTTTCGGGGTTCGTCACCTTCGCCAAATCATTTTTATACTGTGCCATTCCCTTCCTCCCCTTATATATAACACCAGTACTGTCGGTCACTATGACATTCGTAATTCCTGCTTTCACGAGAAGAAGTGTAATCGCTCGTCCTGCCGCACCCGCTCCGACAACGACCACCTTAATATTCTCGAACTTCTTCTTCACCACTTTTGTAGCATTGATAAGGCCGGCGAGTACGACAATTGCCGTACCATGCTGGTCATCGTGCATGAGTGGGATATTGAGCGCCTCTTTCAAACGCTCTTCAATTTCGAAACAGCGTGGTGCACTGATGTCTTCAAGATTGATTCCGCCAAACCCTGGAGCAATGTTGATGATCGTCTTGATAATCTCCTCAGTGTCCTGCGTATCGAGCACAATCGGAAAACCGTCCACATCAGCCATCTCCTTCAAGATTGCACACTTCCCCTCCATGACAGGGAGCGCTGCGATAGGACCAAGGTTTCCGAGACCAAGTACCGCAGAGCCATCACTAATAACTGCAACTGTGTTGCGCTTCATGGTGTACTCGCGCGCATCCTTCGGGTGTGTTGCGAGGTGACTCGAAACAGCACCAACCCCAGGTGTGTACATCGTGCTCCAGTCGTCTCTCGTGACCAATTTTTTCTTTGAAACCACCTCGAGCTTTCCGTGGAGTTTCTTGTGAAGCGCGAGTGCCATTTTTGCGTAATCTTTCTTCATTATTTTCTTTGCTTTCATATATTTCAAATTATGGTGAGAGATAAGTATACGATATTTTACCGAACATAGAAAAAGCCCAAAGCAAACGCTCGGGCCATGGGTAAGAACAAACAAAACTTGCGATCATCACAGATGATCAAAAAGAACATTTCTCGGAGAACATTGCGTCAGCAAGCCGATTGCGGGTCAAGCCCTATTCCAGTCGCCTTATGGCTATTCCAGAGAATGACCTCGATTACTGTGGCAAATGCCTCAGTAATTTGTAGCGGATTATGCTACTCTACTTAAAAGTGTACTCCTCCTATCACCCATGTCAATATTATGTATTAATCCATCATATTTAGTATTGTAGTTCTGCTATAGTAATAGGTGTATGCGCCTCACTGACCCCCTCACACAGCACTTCCGCATTGATACCATTCACCAAAAGGCTTTGGGGCGACTTGGCGTCATTACCGTACAGGACATTCTCTATCACCTTCCCCAACGATACGAAGACATCAGTAACATTCAATCAGTACAAGGGCTCGTGAAGGGACAAGACGCAATCGTCTATGGACAAGTTGGTGGACTCAAAGCGCGCAAAGCGTGGAAGAGTCGCATCCCCATTGCGGAGGGGTGGATTGAAGATGGGTCAGCGCGCATCAAGGTGATGTGGTTCAACCAACCCTATCTCGCAAAAATGCTCACTGATGGGATGTATGTGAAGCTTGCGGGCAAGGTAACGGGGAGCGAAGGTAAACTCTACATCGCAAATCCTGAAATCGAGAAACTCGAATCTCTCCCCATCGACCGCCATGATTCAATCTTTAAAGGAACCGGGAATGATGACGAGACCATCTACCCCGTCTACAGAGAAACGAAAGGCGTGACCTCGAAGTGGTTCTACCACACGGTCATGAAGTGTTTTGAACAAGGAATACTCGATGCGATAGAAGACCCAATACCTGAGGAAGTCTTGAAGCGGTATCACCTCCCTACGCTTGCGACAGCGCTCCAGTGGATACATACCCCCAAGAAGGCCGATCATGCGAAGAGCGCGCGTAAGCGCTTCGCCTTCGAGGAAGTTTTCTACATCCAGACCGCAAAGGCGCTCTCGCGCGCGCGCATACGGAGTTCTGAGGGATACGTCTTTAAGACAGACCCAGCCCACATCAAAAAATTTACCGAGCGCTTCCCATTCGCACTCACGAAGGCACAAGAAAAGGCAATCACCAGTATCTTCAAAGATTGCAACGGTGAGTACCCTATGTCACGCCTCCTCGAAGGAGACGTGGGTAGTGGAAAGACTGCGGTCGCCGCAACGGTCGCTTATGCAACCGTTACTTCCCGCCCTCAGAGCAACATCTCAACAAAATCTAACAAAGGACCGTCCTTTGTAGACTCGCTTGAATACGGAAATTTGCAGGTAGCTTATATGGCACCGACGGAAATTTTGGCAAAGCAACACTTTGAATCCTTTATAGAATACTTCCATCACCTCCCTATTCAAATCGGACTCATCACGGGTAATGGCTGTATGAAGTTCCCCTCAAAGACCGACCCTACGAAGCCCACAAATATTTCAAAAGCTCAGCTCCTCAAATGGGTGAAGAATGGCGAAGTGCCCATCCTCATTGGTACCCATGCACTCATGTATAAGTCGGTTGAGTTTAAGCACCTCGCACTCGTCATCATCGACGAACAACATCGCTTCGGTACGAATCAGCGTAAACAACTCGCAAAGAAAGACTCTCGTATGCCCCACCTCCTCTCGATGACCGCAACCCCTATTCCCCGTACCCTTGCCCTCACGATATATGGAGACCTCGACATCACGCTCCTCGACCAAATGCCCTCGGGAAGAAAGCCGGTCATCACCAAGATAGTTCCTAAAGGAAAAGAGAATGAGATGTATGACCACGTGCGTGAAGAACTCAAAGCCGGAAGACAGGCGTACGTCATCTGTCCACGTATCGACGAGCCCGACCCAGAGAAAGAAACGGCCATCAATGCAAAGTCGGTCACCGAAGAGGCGAAGCGACTCAAAGCAAAGGTCTTCCCCGACAAACGCATCGCCATCCTTCACAGCAAGATGAAGCCCGTAGAAAAAGAGAAGGTGATGAGTGCATTCTCAAAACATGAAACCGACATCCTCGTCGCGACATCCGTCGTCGAAGTGGGAGTGAATGTCCCAAATGCCACCAACATCATTATCGAGGGCGCAGAGCGCTTTGGACTCGCCCAACTCCACCAGCTTCGCGGGCGCGTCATTCGTGGCACGCATCAACCATACTGTTTCGTCGTGAGCGAGAGCAAGAGCGACAAGACGAAAGAACGACTCAAGGCCCTCACCACAGCAAAGAGTGGTTTCGACCTCGCTGAATACGACCTTGCCTTCCGCGGAAGTGGCGAACTCTACGGTGCAAAACAATCAGGACTCACCGACCTTGGTATGGAGGCAATCAAAAACATCAAACTCGTCGAGGCTGCACGTGAAGAGGCACATGCACTCGTTGACAATGACCCCGAACTCACCAAACACCCAGCCATCTACAGAAAAGTATCAAAGATTGTAGAGACACTCCACATGGAATAGCCATACAAGGCCCGGCCTTGTATTTGATTTTAACCGCCCCGAAACGCTTCACGTCTCGGGGCGGTTTCAGAATCGCCTTATTCTACGCCACTTTTTAGCTATTGACACCATGTATGGATATGGTACAGTATTCGCACGTTCATGTGGACGTTTGACAAGGAGAAGCATCTTGAAAAAGATCAAGCACATCGGGAGAAACCAGGATATCGGCCAGACCGGCCTCGGCAAGACTTATTTCAACTTCAACAAGACGACGACCGGCGCCGGCACGACCTGACCAAGGGCGGCCGCCAGGATAGGGACGTCGGCCAGTTGAAGTTCGGCCGATAGTTCTCCTCTGTAGTATCCCGGGACCGCCCGCGCCACACCAAGGCGCACGCGGTACCCGGCACCAACCAACCCTGCCGGCACTGCCTTGTGTCGACAATCACGGCCCAAAAATGCCGAGCCATGACCAAAAAATAAGGAGGAGTTCTTGAGACGATAACGACGCAAAAACGGGGTAGCGCAGACGGTATGGGCACCGTTATGTGCTAGAGCACCTCGAACTTAAGCTGTAAGGCTACGCTCAAAAACTGGCCGGCGCACCACCATATGCGCCGGCCTTTCACTTTTATATATTTCACATACACAGGACCGACCTGTGCGAAAAGTTGTGCGCACTGATGAATGTTGACCCTGCACCAAGACAGGAGTACGCTTACATTAGTTCCAATCGAAAGGGGGTGATCCAGCCTACGGGCTACCTCGTCACGACAGTGACGGTCTCACGATACAAACCCTTAAACCAGCCGTTGCTTCACCGCAACGGCTTTACCTATTTGTCTTCCCTTTCTGAGTGCGTTATAGTTTTGAAGTTGCGCTTCCGTGCGTAGCCCTGCCTGCCGGCAGGCAGGTCAGTTGGTAGAGCGCCGAGCTTACAACACAAGTCGAAGAGTCAAGCACGAAAGTATTTGAGCTCTGAGACGAAGTGATGTATAAAATTAAAAAATATTTTGTCCGCCTGTAGCTCAGTTGGTAGAGCGCCGAGCTTATACCTCGGTGGTCCTTGGTTCAAGTCCAAGCGGGCGGACAAAGGATTTTTTAATTTTCTATTCCTCGGTGGTGAGAAAGTCTGGGAGACTTTCGCAAGACCTTGAGCAGTCTTTGCGAAAGGTGTACTGACGCCATGACCCCCTCCTGCTACCATAAAGGCGATGATGCGGAAACATCATCGCCTTTATTAGTCTAGCTCAAGAATATTATG
>JANLIJ010000046.1 GCA_024653575.1 Candidatus Kaiserbacteria bacterium | reverse complement strand
AACAAAAAGTGCCCTCACCGGGCACTTTTTGTTTATTCCTCTGTTTCAATGTCTTTGACGCCCCTCATCTTCCTAATTTCAAGGGAGACGTTTGGTGGCACAACATCATAATGGTCAAATTCCATAGTCATTGATGCGCGTCCTTCGGTCATTGAACGAAGTGCAGTCGTGTAGCCGAACATTTCAGAAAGTGGGACTTTTGCATGGACAACTCTCACCATACCACGATCATCCATCCCCTCTACGAGACCACGCTTTGAACTGATGTTTCCGTTGACGTCTCCCATGAATTTCTCTGGAGTTGTCACCTCAACCTTCATAATAGGTTCGAGAAGTACAGCCCCCGCACTCTTCGCTGCCTCCTTGAACGCGTGAATCGCTGCAAGGCGGAAAGCGATTTCGCTTGAGTCCACTTCATGGTAGCTACCATCGAAGAGTTCCACACTGATATCCTCCATCTTGTATCCCGCAACGAATCCTCGTGCCATCGCCTCCTTACATCCCTTCATAACTGCAGGAATGAATTCTCCTGGAATCGCACCTCCCTTGATGTTGTTCACAAATTCGTAGTGATCCTCACGGGTGATGTTCTTTGGAAGTGATTTTCCTTCAGCAAGTTCAAGTGGTTCCATCGGCTTGATGCGGAGCTTGACGTGACCGTACTGCCCCTTACCTCCTGACTGCTTCACGTACTTGTACTCTGCTTCAGCAGGACGTTGAATCGTTTCTCGATACGCTACCTGTGGCTTACCCACGTTTGCCTCGACGCCGAACTCTCGCTTCATACGGTCGACGATAATTTCGAGGTGAAGCTCACCCATACCTGCGATAATTGTCTCAAGTGTCTCTTCATCGGTTGATACCTTGAAGGTTGGATCCTCATCGGAGAGTTTCTTCATTGCCATACCCATCTTCTCTTGGTCATTCTTTGTCTTTGGTTCAATACGCATTGCAACCACAGGCTCTGGGAAGGTAATGGTTTCAAGAATGATTGGCTTGTCCTCTGCACAGAGCGTGTTTGAGGTTCGAACATCTTTAATACCTACTCCCGCAGCAATCTCACCGGCATACACTTCTTCAATCTCCGTTCGCTTGTCTGCCTGAAGTCGTACGATACGTCCAAGGCGCTCTTTTTCTCCGGTTGATGCATTGTACAAATAGCTTCCTGCCTTGATAGTACCGGAGTACACACGGAAGAAGGTAAGCTGTCCCACGAATGGGTCAGTCTGAAGCTTGAATGCGAGTGCACAGAATGGTGCCTCGTCACTTGGTTCACGAGTTTCTTCTGCATCAGTGTCTGGGTTTATTCCCTTCACTGGTGGGAGGTCGACTGGGGAGGGGAGGTAGTCAACCACTGCGTCGAGTACGAGTTGTACACCCATATTCTTGAGTGCTGAACCAGTCATAACAGGGAAGATTTCATTTGCAATCACTGCCTTACGAAGTGTCTTCTGAAGCTCCTCATATGAAGGAATAACTCCTTCAAGGTATGCGCTCATCTGTGCATCATCGTGTTCAACAATTCGCTCTACGAGTTCATCGTGATACTTTTGCGCAGTCGCCTTGAGTTCCTCTGGAATCTCACACTCAACAACTTTCATTCCCATCTCACCCTCGAAGGTGTATGCCTTCATCTTGAGGAGGTCGACAGTACCCTTGAGATTTTCTTCACTTCCCCACGGAATTTGGTATCGAACGGCTTTAGGAGAAAGACGGTTTATGATTGAAGCGTATGATCGTTCGAAGTCTGCACCGGTACGATCCATCTTATTGATGAAACAAATACGTGGCACCCCCGCTTCATCGGCATAGCGCCAGTTGGTCTCTGACTGTGGTTCCACTCCTGCCACACCGTCAAACACTACGATTGCACCGTCGAGCACACGCATTGAACGCTTCACTTCTGCGGTGAAGTCGATGTGTCCTGGTGTATCGATGATGTTAAAGGTGTACTTGAGTTCTGGGTCATTGCGGTCAGCAATGAGTGACGGTGTCCAGTTACAAGAAATTGCAGCCGCGGTAATCGTAATACCACGCTCTCGCTCTTGCTCCATCCAGTCAGTGACGGTCGCACCATCGTGCACCTCACCAATCTTGTGACTCATACCTGTGTAAAAAAGAACGCGTTCAGACGTGGTCGTCTTTCCGGCGTCGACGTGTGCAACGATACCGAAGTTTCGAAGCTTATGAAGTGGAAATGCTCGTGCCATATAAATTTTAGTACTTAGTGCTTAGTTATTAGTAACTTAGTAAATGAATAATTCTATTATCCTCCCCTTCCCATACGCGAACTCGTAATCGCTTTAGAAAAAGAAAAGCCGGTAAGGCTTAGTGGCGATACTATACGATATTTATACTACTTCAGCAACAAAAAGCGCCCTTCCCTGTAACCTTGCGCATTCAAATTTCTGTGACATACTGAGCACAGAAACCCTGAACAACCAACCTGAGGAGGTGTGCTATGCACGCAGTACGGATTCTGCTCTTTGTGACGGCTCTTTGTGCCAGCAGTATTTCGCTAGCACAGGAGAAGACGATGCTCGCAAAACACGGGATTATCCCCGACCTTCCAAAGGAATTTACGGTCCGAGGAGAAGCCATCGTCATCATGCATGACAATATGGGAAGGCAGGTGCTCGTCTCGTACATACGTTGCCCGAACTCAGACAAGGTGGAGGTAATGTGGTGGTACCCCGGAGACGCGTGGGCACGGCGCATTGATTGCTCGGGGAATGTATCCTCCGAAGATTTGCGCAGTCACGCATCGTGGATTGTGCCGGTTCCACGAAAGTAACTGGCACAGGCAAAAAGAACGCCCGAGGCAATTTGCCTCGGGCGTGTTTTATTTAAATACAAAATTTCGCAGAAAAGTTGCATTTTTTTATGATTGTGGCATAATCTAGACTGCAATTTTGTTCAATCAACACGGGGGAACATATTATGCGCACAACGCGCTTTTTCATTTTCGCAGTTCTGGCAACACTTTCGATGAGCGCAGTCGCTCAGAAAACGACCTATGCCAAGGCGGACGACACCGCCTGGGAACAGGTCAACAACCACAGCTGGGTTCTCCATGTCGAGAGCCACTCGGCACAAGTCGTCCTCACGAAGGTAAAGCGCGAGCTTCACTTCACCGTCTCCCGGCCGTGCGCCGGCACCACCTACTCCGAGCAGTATTGGTGGAAGTACGGCGAGTCTCTCGCCAAAGGCCAGACCTGCGAAGGCAAGCAGGCACGAATGGAGACCAGCTATTGGCGCAATTGGGTCCTCCCGCTTCCTGATGAACTGCGAGAGTGACTTCTTCGCCACCCTGAATACAGTGCCCTTGGACAATATCGTCCTTGGGCATTTTCTTTTCCTTAAAAAATGATACTGTGTGGTTTGATCTTCTTGGGGAGTACTATCATGACTCTAAAAAATGTTCTGCAGTTCACGCTCTGGATTGCCCTCTCTTCAACTGCCCTCATTGGAGGCGCTACCGAGAAGTTATGGCTTGTTTTGGTCATCCTTCTCTGTTTCATGCTATGGGTTCTGTACCTTCTCATCCAACTTGAAAAAGAGAGGTCGGCACACAGCGCAACCCGTTCGGCACTTGTCGTAGCGTGCACGGAGCTCGAAAACTATAAAAAGCTTCGGGTACGACGTACAGATTTGCTCAGTCGTCATGTGGACTAAGCCACCCACCCCTCAACGCCACGACCCCCGGTCGTGGCTATTTTCTTTTTTAGGTGAGATATACTATAGGGGTATGAAGTTACGCTTCGCACTTTTCAGTATTTTTATATTTATTCCGCTTTTTTCTTTCGCAAACGAACCGAACGCGGGCTTTGTGCAGGGACTGTGGTACTCCTCAGAGCCGGTCTTTGTGGGTGTCCCCACACGTATATATGTAGCAGTACGAAATAACACTGAGCACGACCTCACGGGCACGGTGCGCTTCATGGACAACGGCACTCGAATTGGCTCATCCGAAATCAGCGCGCTCTCAGGAAGACTCGTCGAAGCGTGGGTAGACTGGACGCCGACCGACGGTGAACATAACATCACGGCTGTTGTTACCGATGCGAAACTTCATGTTATTGGTGGTGAAGCAGAGTCCATCGATGTTGCAGGTGTCACCGCAGAGGATTCTGTCGTCGTTGATTTTGATACCGATGACGATGGTGTAGGTAACATCACCGATGCCGATGATGACGGTGATGGTGTTTTAGATACTGACGAGAAGGCACGCGGGAGCAATCCGCTTATTCCCAACCCAGCATCTCAAGAACCAACACCAAAAGTAGATGAGGTCGTCAAAGAAGTTTTGACAGAGCCCGTCGACGAGCAGACAGGCGACGAAGATGGACTTGAAAAGTATGTGTCTGACGGTCTCGCTGACTCGCTTCTTGGCAATGCCACAGAGAAGATTGAAGACGCGCAAGAATCACTTGATGCCTACCGAGAGAAGCGCAATGAAATACTCGCGAGCAAAAAAGACGCGACTCCAACTGTTCAGGATGACTCACAAGAAACCGCACTTGGGACATACACGAGCACAGCCACCATAACCCGCACACAACTTGAACCAAAAAATTCACTTCTCAATTCGTTCATTACAAGTGTCGCATCCCTCCTCTCACTCATCTGGACGTTTGTACTCTGGGTGACCTCTCAAGGCCTCAGCCAACCCGCACTCCTCGAGGTTGTACTTCTTGTTGGCATTGTCTACATGGTATATCGCATCGCACGGAGACTTGGAAGACGCCCAGGGTTTTAGAGCACCGCTAAAAACTCAGATTTGAAAGTTGTTCCCTACTGCGTGGTATGGGATCGGGCAGATTTCTTGGTAATTTTCATTTTGAAATGAAATACGAGGTGAGAAAGTGCAGTGCACTTTCGCAAGACCTTGAGCAATTTCTGCGAAAGGTGTACTGACGCCATGACCCCCTCCTGCTACCATAAAGGCGATGATGCGGAAACATCATCGCCTTTATTAGTCTAGCTCAAGAATATTATG
>JANLIJ010000182.1 GCA_024653575.1 Candidatus Kaiserbacteria bacterium | reverse complement strand
AAATGCTGGAACGGCACCCCAATCATCATCGTTCTCCTCGTCGATGGAATCGATTGGTTTTGGTTCGGCGGGTGCCTGTTGTACGACGGGGCGAGATTCTTCGCGTACGACGATAGGTTCCTCAGTCGGTGTTACTACTTCAGGCTGTCGGCCACTGCCTATTGAATTAAAGATGCGTCCACGAGCAGATTCACGCTCTTCCTGTTGCGCCTGTGGTGCACGTTCAACCGTGCGCATAAGTGGCATGTGGTGTCCGGTATCTGATTCGGGGAAGCCGGTCGCAATGACGGTGACTCGCACTTCATTTTTCTTGAGCTTCTCGTCTCTGATTGCTCCGAAGATAACCTTTGCATGTGGGTCAATTGATTCGGTGATGATACGAGCGGCGTCTTGAATTTCGAGCATACCGAGGTCATCGCCTCCTGCGATTGCAAAGAGAACGCCCTTCGCTCCGGTGATTGAAACCTCAAGGAGTGGGGAATTGATAGCTGAGCGTGCAGCCTCTTCCGCGCGCTTCTCTCCTGTCGAAAGACCAACACCCATAAGTGCTGAACCGGCATTTTCCATAACGCTACGGATATCAGCAAAGTCAACATTGATGATACCAGGCATGGTGATGAGGTCAGAGATTCCCTCGACAGCTTGCTTGAGTACATTGTCACAGAGCTCGAAGGCTGCTTTGACGCTTGTCTCACGGTCGACGATAGCAAGGAGACGGTCGTTTGGAATTGTGATGAGTGCATCAACCTCCTTCTTGAGTTCCTCAATACCCTGGAGTGCGAGACGCATACGCTCTTGTCCCTCAAAGAGGAAAGGCTTGGTCACCACACCGACGGTGAGTGCACCTGTCTCTCGTGCAATTTTCGCAACGACTGGTGCTGCGCCCGTACCGGTACCACCACCCATACCTCCAGTGATGAAGATCATGTCTGACCCTTTGATTGCGTTTGCAATTTCTTCACGTGTCTCTTCTGCGGCACGACGACCCATGTCAGGGTTTCCTCCTGCACCGAGTCCTCGAGTGAGATTCTTTCCGATATTTATTTTCTTTTTCGCAAGTGAGTGATGGAGGTCTTGTGCATCACTGTTGATTGCAATAAATTCGACGCCCTTTACCTTTGAGCCGATCATGTAGTTCACGGCATTGTTACCCGAACCACCAACACCAATAACTCGAATACGAGCAAATGATTCAACGTCTGTTTTTATTTGTTCCATATACTTGCTTATACCTACACCAGCCGTCATTGGTGCATGACCTCTAATAACGTAGGACTATCATACAGTGCACAAAAAAATCTGTCACTATATTGACAAAATTGTCATCCGTGTGTTTGCAATCTATAGAAAATGTTGTAGTACGGTGGCCTAATATAAGGTTAGAGTATATTTTGAAATCACACATCAGTATAGAGAGCATGATCAAAAACACATCAGACAAGGCGCGCGATTGAGGAAGCGAGAGACGTATTCACTATACGGTGAGCGTTTCCGAATGAAGCGCAACGCAGTATGATGAGTTTTTGGACATGCTCTAAGGGAGAAACTGCTTGAGCCAATTGAGTATCGAGCTTCCTGTGTGGCGAGCGAGATTGATGCCACTTTCTTCCTCGGTGCCGGTCATTCCCCAGATACAGAGTCCGTAACTCACTGCCCACGATGCATCGCGCACCTTGCCATTTTGTCCGGGGTCGAGCATTGCAATCTTTGAGGGGAGGCGAAGTGAGACTCGGGCGAGGTCTTGTACTGTGGTGATGCCCGAGCCACCTCCGGTGAGGATGATTCCTGCTGGCAAGAGTCCATCTCGCTTAATCTTTTTTAGATGCGCATCAATGAGTTCAAAGATGTCAGTGAGTCGTGCGGAGATGATTTCATCGAGTCGCTTCTTTGAGTATGGTGTCGCCGTCATGCCTCCTCGCTTTATTTTTTCTGCTTCATCGAGTGGGACTTTGAGACCAAGGGCAATGTCGTTCGTGATGTCGTTTGAGCCTATTGGGAATACCTTGAGTGAGGTGGGGGTGTTGTTTTCAAATACGACGATTGATACCGTTTCAGCACCAATGTTGGCAAGGACGCACCCCGCGCGCTTTTGCGCTTTAGTGAGCATCACGAGGCTTCCTGCAAGTGGGGAAGCCATGACGTCGTCTACCTTAATGCCAATACTCTCAATGGCAGAGACCAAGTCATTGAGGTGCTGTTCAAATGCGGTAATGAAGAGGGTATCTACCTCGAGTTTGGTGCCCTTGAGCTCGTGGGGGCGTCCGTGGACCTTCTCACCGTCGACTACGTAGTGGAGGGGTATTGCATGGAGAATGCGCCTGTTGGGTATCTTTTCTCTAATACTCTCCTCGCTTATCTCAATTGCCTTATCGATATCAACTTGCGTGATGACCGAGTCAGCGCGCGAGGTGATCGCCTCTCCGTGCGCGTGGATTTCGTCGAGGCCGATGCCACCCATAGAGATGTATGCATGGCGTACCTTCACGCCACTGGCCTTCTCAGCCTGTGCAACTGCGTTGCGTACGCTTCGCACCACATCGCTCTCGTTGATGATGTATCCGTTTCGGAGTCCACGGCTCTCTGCATATCCAGTACCAATTATTTGTGGGACGGTTGATTCCTTCGTCTCACTCGAAATAACCACCTTTACATGGTAGGTTCCGACATCTATTCCTGTTACGTAATGCTGTGACATGATGGTGAATATTTCTGAGCGAAGGACAGGTCTGATTATGCGAGCTTATACTTTGTGACGTACTTCTTTTCCGCTTGCTCCATTGTACCCCCATGGAGGTGTCCTTTTAAATGGAGAAGTCCGTGGATAAAGAGATATCCGAAGTATCCGTCGGGGGTCATGTTGAACTTCGAAGCCTCCTTGCGAGCAACTTCTGTACATATGTATATTTCGCCCACAGCATCGGTGAGTGGGAAGGAGAGCACGTTGGGGATGTATGTCGCTTTTCTATGTTTCTTATTTAAAGAGAGTGCTCGCTTTTTGCCGATAAAATTGAGCGAAAGGTCGTACTTTTTACCGAGGACATCATTTTTCATCGCTTCGTAGGGAAGGCTCGGATACGTTTTGGTTCTCTCTGAAGTGTGAATCATAGATGATACTGTGAGTGTACCATACTGGAGGTGTCAGAAACATGAAAAATCCCCCGCAGTGCGGGGGATTTTTCATGTTTCAATTATTTTCTTCCTCCTCGTACTACTTCTTGAATCTTTCCGAGCTTGAGAAGTTTCTCGTAATTAACTTTGTTTGCAAGTCGCTTGAGTTTCCCTGAACGCATTACGAGTGGTGATTTCTCTCGTGCGAAATAGCGTTCCTTACGGAGTCGGTTTAAAACACCTGAACCCTGAACACGCTTTGTAAAACGACGAATAAGATTCGCAGTACTTTCTTGGTTGTTCTTTTTTACTTCAACATTCGTTGCCATATGTGGGGATGAGAATATCATATACAGCCATTATCTGCAAGTATAATGGCGGTTTTATACCAATGTGTGCTCTTAAACTACTACCGAGAGTCGTTTGAGGTGTGCAGTAAGGCCTGCAAAGGGGATATTTTCCTGACTCTGTTGCTTCAGGTCACGGAGAATTACGTTTCCGTCAATATATTCCTTATACCCGAGGATGACTGCGTAGCGGGCATTTTTGGCCTCTGCACTGCGCAATTGCTCGCCGAGTGAGTCGCTGATGACGTTTTGATGTACGCAGACTCCTGCACGGCGCAATTCATCAATGAGGAGCAGGCTTCGCACCTTTGGTCCAAAGCCGAGCTGTACCAAGTAGATGTCGGGCGAATATTTGAGACGTGGTGCAGGGATGTGTGCAGGCGCCTTCTTGTCTTTGAAAATAACCACTGCACCGACTGCGGGCGTCTTCGTCTTTGTCATCTTTGAGACAAAGGTGCTGTATCTGCCACCACGAATATAGAATGGG
>JANLIJ010000021.1 GCA_024653575.1 Candidatus Kaiserbacteria bacterium | reverse complement strand
CCGGATTGAAGAATATTTGCTGGATGCTCGACGGGTTGAAAAACATCAATCCTTATCTGAAGAGGAACGTCAGGATTTTTTTCTTGCTATCGAGCGACTCAAAAATAAGTTAGACGACTATGAAGGGGAACCCACACTCTACACATTTGAATGTCTTGAAAGAGACTTACAAAAGGAATTGTCGAGATACGAGAATGAAGAATTCACACAGAACCTTCTCGGTCGAAAACGCGATCATCGTGCAGGTTTAGATGACGGGAGTTCTTGGGCACAAGAGCATCAACAGCTTGAGGTCTTTGTTGCGAAAGCTCATCAACTAGGTCAGATTGCTGATCGTATGCTGACACAATCTATTCAAACGTCTTGTTTGGCTCGTGCGAAAGGAATGATTCGTTATACGCAATATCTGCTCGCAGGACGAGAGGCCCCTCGTGCATTTATTCAAACGGAAGCACAGTTACAAGATCTTTTAAACCGACTCAAAAGTGGAGAGACGATTACACAAGAGGAATTCACTAGAATGCGCCAGGTGGTGGATGCGTTAAAGGTACAACCTCTTGATCGTGATACATCCGTTATCCTGGCTCAGATAAAATCTCTCTATAACCGTGTGGAGGTGATGATGCAAGGAGGAAAAGATTCTGACGCGTCTTGGTTGTTTGAAGGAGAGACCTTGCATCTCGATTGGGCTTGGCGCATGTTCGATTTGTCACGCAACGCAACATTCGACGAGGTGAAAAGAGCCTATCGAAAAGCGGCACAAGTTCATCATCCGGATAAAAATTCGTCACCAGATGCGTCCGAACGCATGAAGAATATTAATGCCGCTTACGAGCTCTTGAAAGCACTCCTTGTGTCTAATACATAGATCAAATGTAAGGATCAGGACATGAAAGCCACCAGGATCACTGGTGGCTTTTTGGGAAGAAAAAATCAACCTTCAGGTTGATTATGAGTCGTGGAAGTCGATATCTTCGATGGCGTCTGCGATCGATTCAATGGCATCTCCGGGCTTATCGTGACGTGCGAGAATGATGAGGAACAAGAGTATGGAAATTGCAACGAGTGTCCAGAGGAGCCATGCGGGTCCATCCACCAAGTATGTATACAGACTTCCGACGAGGCTCGCGAAAAGAAGCAAATAACTCATGACAAGCTCCTTGTTTGTCCGTGCAATCTATCAGAAAATAATCCTCAAGTCAATGCTCTGTATGTCTTTTTTACAACGACTTATGAAAAAACGCACAGCTTTAAGCTGTGCGTGAGACGACGAGTTCGATCATGAGAACATGATCCTTGAATGAAGATTCAAGCGGCTAGTCGCACGCCCTCAAGTTCTGCGAGTCGGCGGAAAATAGGGGAGTGAGCGAAGAGCTCGTCGACGGAATGGGCGATAGTCTCTACC
>JANLIJ010000002.1 GCA_024653575.1 Candidatus Kaiserbacteria bacterium | reverse complement strand
AGCATCGCTTTTCGTGCCTTTCTCGGTTTTTTTCTTCTTCCTTCTACGTAAATAAACGATGATGACTAGCAAAGCGGTCAAACCAATCGCAATTCTAATCAAATAGAAGTTGCGGGTTTCGCGCTGTTCTTCGGGAGTTCCGTCTGGATTCAGATGGCGACCAAGAATCTGAAGATCAAAAAACTGACCGGTACGGTACCCGAACGACTGCTCGTATTCCTCTCGTTCCTTGCGCTCCTGTTCACGCTGTTGGTATGCTCGTTGAGCTTCTTGGCGCTGCTCTTCCAATCGTTCAGCGGTGTATGGCCAAGGTTTTCCTGTATCGACGTAGTTTTTAATGAAGTTGCGGATACCAAGGTAGCCATCAGTGAATAGGTTAAATGAAACCAGAAACTCCTCATCGCTATAATCATAATTTTCTTGGAACCATGGCAAGTCGTTGGGATAATGTTCTCGCCACTCTATAAATTCGTGGTGTTCCTCCTCAATTCTATCAATCGCCTCACGCATTGCGTCTATTACTTCTATGTCGGTGGAGAAGTGGAGCAATGCTGTTTCCGCCGCGCGAGAGATTACTTCCACGGCGCTTTCTTCTTCCAAAATCGATAAGATAAATGGTCGCATAAAGTCTTTTTCTCCCAATGCCTCCATGGAAAATAGCGCTTCTGCACGAGAGGAATTCTTGGAATAATTCATTGCATGCTCCAGCAATGATAGTACGAGAGGTCGCAATTCAGGCGTTTTTAAACAACTCAAGCGTGTGATCGTCCAAGAAGGCAATGGAGAAGTACTTTCCTTTTCTATCATGTATCGAAGAACAGATGTATGCGTTTCTATCGAGAATTGGTCAAGTATCTCGTTGAAACTCAAGTTAGCCCATTCCCCACCGAATAGACCTCCATATTGTATGAGTATCATATACAGTTGTTGTTCATCCTCAGACTCGAAATCCTTCAGGTCTTCGTCAAGTGTGTCACAGAGAGTTCCATCTGGAATGAACAACATGATAATGAAAAAGAGTAATTGCATATGTATTAATCTAAAAATCGTGATTGATGAATCTGCCGAAATTGATTGATATTCTCAAGGTCTTCTTCATCCCAAAGACGTTTGTTTCCGGCAACATGTTCATCATGTAGAACTATTCGTGACATTAGATTTTGATCTTCCCACAAGAAAGGAGGAGGAATATTGCCGGGCTGATTAAAATGGTATAGTCGTTGATTTCCAAATGGGTAGATACCGTTGTTCTTGTCAATCAAAACATGCCCAATTTCATGAGCAGGAGCGTATCGCCCAGCATTTGAGATCACCCAAGATGTGCCAACGCGTGGTGGTGGCTGAGCGCCAAAAAGGGAGTCGTTAAATCCTATCCCTTCAAATCCAGGGTCCAGGGTTCGAACATAAAAAAGCCTTATAGTATCGCTGCTCAATGCGGTAAACCTACTTGAGAGCTCATCTCGCTCGGGATTCAAAATATTTGAAGGCTGAATTGGGTTCCCATTCGCATCGTTCACCGTTCTTGAATCCACGACTCTCACGAAATCGAACCCGTCACCAGCGCGGAAATCAGTGTCGCCCGGTCCCGCTGATGGACTGCCATGATTGACTATGCGAGTCGCAATACCAAGCCTGGTATACGTTTCTCGGATGATACGAATGTCGCGATCCCAGACCTGCGTGTTTGGATCCGCCGGATTCAATAGTATAACGGGAGCAGCAGCACCACCACCCGCGGGCGCTGGATCCCACAGCACGAAAATCTGAAGTGGTAAGCGTCTGCGTTCATCAGGCTCGCGTTTAAAGATCGGAGTAACCTTCTGCATCCTGATACTGGCTCCGTCGAGACAGTTCACGGTGTAATCGACCCTGACGACATTATCTAGATCGCTTCTTCTTGGGCTGTCCCACTGGAATGCTCTGCGCAGTCTGTGGTTCTGTGCGCCACTCGCGACGTTTCCACCTCCGCCGGGAGCGTGGTTCGACCACGTTTGCTGATTATTGTCGACTTCATCGGTGACGAGCATCATTGCCTCGGAT